>JAIYAA010000136.1 GCA_027489295.1 Sphingomonadales bacterium
ATTATCGCAAGGATGGCAGCAGCTTCCGCAATGCCGTCATGGTCGCACCTGTGCTAGGGGAGGACGGCGACGTCCTCTTCTTCCTTGGCACGCAGATGGAAGTCGGCGCGCGGGGAACCGGGCTCATCCAGGCGCACGCGGCACGGCGCATCGCGTGCCTCACGCAGCAGCAGCGCGCGGTGCTGCGCTTGATGGCCCATGGTCTGCGCAACCGACAGATCGGCGCGGAGCTCGGCCTGGCGGAAAAGACGGTCAAGATGCACCGCAGCGCGCTGGTGCGCCGGCTGGGGGTCTCCACCGCCGCTGAAGCGATGCGGCTCGCAATTGAGGCCCATCTCTAAAGACAGCTCCTGCATCCATCCTGAAAAATGAACCTGTTGCATGCGACATTCAAGACGATACAGACTTTGGTCCGTGGTGAGTCCGGGGGGGCTTTGCACAGGATCAGGTTTTGCAAGCAGTCGACGCCGAACCGCACCCCTCAGCAGAAATCTTCCAGCTGCTCGTGGATGCGGTCACCGATTACGCCCTGTACATGCTCGATCCCGAGGGCAGGATCGTCACCTGGAACAGCGGCGCCACGCGATTCAAAGGCTACGCCGCGCAGGAGATCGTGGGCGCCCATTTCTCCCGCTTCTTCTCACCCGAGGATCAGGCGGCAGGATTGCCGGCCCGCGCGCTCGCCACAGCAGCGCGCGAGGGCCGCTTCGAAGCGGAAGGCTGGCGCATCCGCAAGGACGGCAGTCGCTTCTGGGCCCACGCCATCCTCGACGCGATCCGCGGCGAGGACGGCACCCTGCTCGGCTTCGCCAAGATCACCCGCGACATCACCGAGAAGCGACGGCTCGAACAGGCCACATATGAGAGTGCGCTGCAGCTGAAGCTGCTGGTCCAGGGCGTGCGCGACTATGCGATCTACATGCTCGGCACAGACGGCCGGATCACCAGCTGGAATTCGGGCGCGCAGGCGATCAAGGGCTATGTCGAGAGCGAGGTGCTGGGTCAGCATTTCTCGCTCTTCTACAATCCAGCGGACCGCGCGCGCGGCGCGCCGGAAATCGCCCTTCGAACCGCGCTGGCAGAGGGCAAGTTCGAGGCCGAGGCGCAGCGTGTCCGCAAGGACGGCTCGCTGTTCTGGGCACATGTGCTGATCGACCCCATTTACGACGAGGCCGGTGCGCATGTCGGCTTCGCGAAGGTCACCCGCGACGTCAGCGAGCGGAAGCAGGCGGAGGAGGAACTGCGCCGCACCCAGGAAGCGCTGCTGCAATCGCAGAAGCTGCAGGCGCTGGGCGAGCTGGCCGGCGGCATTGCGCACGACTTCAACAACCTGATGACCGTGATGCGCGGCTCGGCGGACTTCATGCTGAAGCAGCCCGACATGCCGAGCGAGAAGCGCACGCGCTACCTGAACGTCATGCTGGAAACGGCCGAGCGTGCCACCAGCCTCACCTCGCAGCTGCTCGCCTTTGCCCGGCGCCAGCCGCTGGAGCCCGAGGTGATCGATCTCAGCGTCCGCCTCGATGCATTGAGCGAGATGCTGCAGCGGACGCTGGGCAGCCAATATGCGCTGCAGCTGGAGCTAACCCCTGCCCTGTGGCTCGTGGAAATCGATCCCACCGGGCTCGAGGCCGCGCTCCTCAACGCCGTGCTCAATGCGCGGGATGCGATGCCGGCCGGTGGGCGGATCACCATTGCCACGCGCAATGCGCCTAGGCCGGAGGGAGACGGCGTCCTGCTGTCGGTGGAGGATACCGGCGAAGGCATCCCGCCCGAGACGCTGAAGCGCGTGTTCGAACCCTTCTTCACCACCAAGCCGACCGGCAAGGGCACGGGCCTGGGGCTGTCGCAGATCCATGGCTATGCCGTACAGTCGGGCGGCACCGCGCGGATCGACTCCGAGCTGGGCAAAGGCACCCGGGTAGAGCTGTGGATCCCGCGCAGTTTCAAGCCGCTGCAGCGCGATCCGGCGCCCGACACGCAGATCGCCCTGCCTCGGGGGCTGCGTGTCTTGCTGGTGGAAGACAGCGAGCATGTCCGCTACTTCGCGCACCAGCTGCTCGACGATCTTGGCTGCACGGTGTTCGAAGCATCGGGCGGCGAGGACGCGCTCGCGTTGCTGCGGGAGGAACCGCTCGACCTGGTGTTCTCGGACATCGTGATGCCGGGCATGAGCGGGCTCGAGCTCGCCAGCGCGGTGCGCGAGACCTACACCAACCTCCCGGTACTGCTGGCGAGCGGCTACAGCAGCAAGCAGTTCATTCCGCGCGACGAGCGTGAATTCCCGATTCTCCGCAAGCCCTACAAGCTGGAGACGCTGGCGGCGAGCATCACCGAGCTGGTGCAGCGAGCGGCAAGCGACGGCTGACGCCGATCAGTCGTCGCGCAGGCGGATCCAGGTGGGGGCATGGTCGCTGGATTTCTCCCAGCCGCGGACGTGCCGGTCCACCCCTGCGTCCGCCAGCCGGCCTGCCAGCACCGGACTCAGCAGCAGATGGTCGATGCGCAGCCCCGCGTCTCGCCCAAAGGCATTCCGGAAATAGTCCCAGAAGGTGTAGAGGGTGGCATCCGGATGCAGGCTGCGCAGCGAGTCCGTCCATCCCTGCGCCAGCAGCCGGGCATAGAGCGCCCGCACCTCGGGCGCGAACAGCGCATCGTCCAGCCAGCGCTCCGGCTTGTAGACGTCGCGCTCGGTCGGCATCACGTTGAAGTCGCCGGCGAGCACCACCGGTAGCCCGCTTTCCACCAGCGTGGCGGCATGGTCGATCAGGCGCTCGAACCAGGTGAGCTTATAGTCGAACTTGGCGCCCGGCCGGGGATTGCCGTTCGGCAGATACAGCCCGCCGACGAGGATCCCGTTGACCGCCGCCTCGATATAGCGGCTCTGCGACGGATCCGGATCCTCCGGCAGCCCGCGGCGCGTTTCGTGGATTTGGCCCACCCGGCTGAGCAGCGCCACGCCGTTCCAGCTTTTCTGGCCGTGCCACAGCGCATCATAGCCGAGGTCGCGGATCGGAGCTTCGGGGAATTTCTCTTGCGGCGCCTTGAGCTCCTGCAGGCATACGATGTCTGGCGCCGCTTCTTCCAGCCAGCGCAGCAGCACCGGCAGGCGACCGTTCACGCCGTTCACATTGTAGGTCGCGATCTTCATCCGGGTCGCGCTTCCGCTGCCTCTCCGTTCCCCGCCAACGCATCCAGCTTGCGCGCAAGATCCGCTTGCCGGAACGGTTTGGTGAGGCGCGCCAGGTCGGCCTCGACTGCGTCGAGCTCGGCGAAGCCGGAGATGATCAGGATCCGGATGCGCGGAAGTCGCAGCTGGACGTCGCGCGCCAGCTCCGGCCCTGTCTTGCCCGGCATCAGGTGGTCGGTGACGAGAAGGTCCGGTCTCAGCCCGTCATTGAGAAGCTTCAGCGCCTCTTTGGCCGAGCCGGCCTCGATCACCGTATAGCCCAGGTCGCCCAGCATGTCGGCGGTGCTGGCACGCACGAGTTCCTCGTCATCCACCAGAAGCACGATGCCTGCTGCACGCGGGGCTGTGCCCTCCGCCTGCGCGCCGGATAGCTCCGCCGCCTCGTCACTCGCCGGCAGCCAGATCTCGACGTTGGTGCCGAGCCCCGGCTGGCTCTGAATCGTCAGTGCGCCGCCAAGCTGCGCGGCAAGACCGTGGACCATCGAGAGCCCGAGGCCGGTCCCGCGACCCACCCCCTTGGTGGAAAAGAACGGCTCCACCGCCTTCTCCAGGGTGGCCCGATCCATGCCGATGCCGGTATCCGCCACCGACAGGCGCACGTAACGGCCCGGATCGAGGGCCGAGCGATGGTGTTGCACCACCCTCTCCGCTGACACCGAAATCCGGATCGTGCCGCCATCGGGCATGGCATCGCGGGCATTCACGCACAGGTTGAGCAGCGCCATCTCGATCTGGTTGGGATCGGCGGTGGCGGGGGGAAGCGCGGCCTTCGCATCCACCACCACCTCGATCTGCGGCCCGGTGGTGCTGGCGACGAGCTCCGCCATGTTGGTGACCAGCGCGCCGACATCGACCGGTACTGGCTGGAGCGGCTGCCGCCGCGCGAAAGCCAGCAGGCGCTGGACGAGCACCTGGGCACGGTCCGCGGCCTGGAGGGCGCGGTCGACGAGCCGCCGCTCGCGTTCGCCGCCGCCCCCTTGCCGCTGGAGCAGGTCGAGCGACCCGATGATCGGCGTCAGCAGATTGTTGAAATCATGGCTTACACCGCCGGTCAGCTGGCCCATCGCCTCCAGCTTCTGGCTTTGGCGCAACTGCTCATGGGCCTGCTCCAGCTCGGCGGTCCGCGCGGCCACGCGGGCTTCCAGGGTTTCGTTGAGCTCGCGCAGACGTGCTTCTGTCTGCTTCTCGCGATCGATGTCGACGACGACGCATAGCGCACCGGCGACCTGCCCCTCCGCATCCCGGAGCGGGACGCCGCTCACCCGTACCCAGGTCTCGCACCCATCCGGTGCGCGGTGGAGGAACTCGGTTCCGGGTACGTTGTCGCCGCGCAGCGCCCGGGCACCCGCATACATTTCGGGCTCGATGATCTGGCCGTTCTCGTCCCGCCCGAACCATCGCGCACGCGCGTCCGGCAGGCGAGACGGCATCGCACATTCGGGAATGATGCGCGCGTAGGCGGGGTTGCAGAGCAGCGGCGTGCCATCCCGATCCACGACGATCACGCCGATGGGAAGGTGCTCGACAAGGGTGGGAAGCCAGCTGCGCTCCCGGCCCCGTCGCGCTTCGTTCTCCCGCAGCGCCATATCCGCAAGGACGGTGGCAGTCACATCCTCTACCCGGTGAAGGATTGCGGTAACGGTGCCGGAATCATCGAGGACCGGGCTGTTTACGGGATCCCACCAGCGCGCCTCGAACCGGCCAGCGCGATCGGCCACATCATATTTTTGACGTGGCATCGAATCCGGCTTCCGGCTTGCGATCGCTCGCTCGATGGACGCTCTCAGATTTGCCGATCCGTTCGCGCCTGGGTCGGAGGGGTTGTCCGGCATCGCCTCGAACACACCGCGCCCGACCAGGTCGTCACGAGTCCGCATCGTCGCGGAAAGATATGCATCATTGGCCGCAAGGATCGTGAAGCGCGGCACATCGGGCGCGAGCACGAGCATCGGCGTCGGCGCAGCAGCGAACAGCGCCTCGTAGCTAAGGGCGGCGCATGTCGGAGAGGTGGTCATTGCTGCATCAACCCGCTCCCCGCATAGTCGATCCCATGGTAGCGGAGGGACGGAGGCTTCGGCCCGCCCGAGATGGCGTCGCCATGCCCGGCCACACCCACATTCCGCCGGAATGCGCGAAGGACCACGCTCCGTGCGATCTGGTCGCCTGACGATTCGTGCCGATGGTCGCGGGACGTACCGGAACGACCACCGTGCCTTGCGCCGCTACTGCATCACGGCTTCCGACCGGTCGCTCCAGCAATGCAAATATCTCGTGGTGCCCCTGGCCGGACTCGAACCAGCATGCCTTTCGGCGTTCGATTTTGAGTCGAATGCGTCTACCAATTTCGCCACAGGGGCAGCGAAGGATGCGCACGGCTAGACGAAGCTTGGCCGTGCCGCAACCCGCTTCACACTTCTTCGTGCACCTGCGCATGGGCCAGCAACGCGAACAGCACCGATCCGCCCAGGATGTTGCCGACGAGCGCCGGCGCTAGGAAGCCCCCCAAAACCCAGGACAGGCTCGCCTCCCCCGCCAGCCACAGCATCCATGCCTCCACCGCGCCGGCGACGACATGGGCGAACTCGCCGAGCGAGATGAAATAGGTGCAGAACACCAGCACGAAGAATTCCTGTCGGCGCGCGCCGGGCAAGGACCAGGCGATGCCCGCCATCAGGAAGCCCGCCGGAACCGCCGCGCGCACCGCGTCCCAGCCGGACAGCGCGAGTAGGCTGCGCGAGGTATCGAGCATCGCCTTGGTGCTCGCCTCCGTGCCGACCCATCCCTCGGTAGCGAGATAGGCGATGAACAGCGTGCCGACGAGATTGGCGGCCAGCACCAGCCCCCATAGCCGCGCGAGCCGTCCGACATTGCGCAGCGTCGGGCTCGCCGCGACGGGGATCACCGCGGACAGCGTGCTTTCGGTGAACAGCTGCAGCCGCCCCAGCACGACGATCACGAAGCCGAGGCAATAACCGATGCTCGCCACCGGAAGCCGCCATGCGGTGTCCGGCAAATGGCTTTCGATCAGCCCGCGCCCGAGCACCGACGCCGCCATCGCCACGCCGGCGACCACGCCGGAGAAGAACAGCGAGCTAGACGGCCGGTCCAGTTCCTCGTCGCCCTGGCGGCGGATGACCTCGTGGATGACGCGCGAGGACGCGGCCTGGCGCTCTTCGACTTCCTCCTCTTCCTGAGGGGGGAGATCGGCCTTTTCGCCGTCGGGCGTTTCGTTTCGGGGCTGTTGCACCGGGCCTGAACGCGGACGGGCGCGCGAGGTTGCCGCCCGTGTTGCATGGCCGTCGCGCCGGGCAAGCCGTTCTGGCGGGGATTTGCTTGCATCCCCATGCGGGTGCAGCCAGTCTTTGCCACGCGCGGGCGCGTTCACCAGGAAAAAGGGGATCAGAATGTCGTTGCGATGCTTCCTGCCAGCGTGGGTCACCGCCTGGGCGACCGCCATCTTCCTGCCGAGCGCGATCATCGCCTATCGCGGGCTCTCGGCATCGGCCGCCGCGATCGGCACCGGGCTTCACCGCCTGCCGGCAAGCACCTGGCAAGTTGCCGACGATGTCGGGCCCGCGGTGAAGCTGATGATCGGCGGGATCCTGTTGCTCGGCTTTCTCGGGCTAGGCCGGATGCGCCGGATCGGTCCCGGCGCGGCCGTGCTGGTCGGGCTGGTGACGGTGGGGGCGACGCTTGCGCTGATCCCGTCGTCGCTCTCGCGCGGATTCGCCCAGGCGCTGACCGGCACGCGCTTCGACGGGGCGACCACGCCGCTCTATCTGCTCGGCGGGGCTGGTGCGGGGCTCGTCTTCTCGATCGGGATCGCCCGCTGCCAGCGAACCGCCGCGCGGCGATAGCGGCAGCGGATTACCGAAGGGGCGGCCCGCCGACGATCCCGATCTTGGTGCTCAGATGCACCGGCAGCGCCTGCGCAAGGCCCGCCATCTCCACCTCCGGCAGCGGCGGAAAGACCAGGATCGACACACCGCTTTCCTCCCGCTCGATCCGGCAGGGTGGAAATCCTCGGTTGGTGACATGGGCGACAGCCGCGGCTTCGTGCCGCGTCGCTACGCTGAAATAGGATTCCGAAGGGCTGTCCATTGGTTCTTCGCCGCCGTCAGTTTCTCGGCGCCTGGCGCCGATAGCTCAGCGCTTCGGCGACGTGGATACGCCCCACGCCCTCCGCGCCCGCCAGGTCGGCGATCGTCCGCGCGACGCGAAGCACCCGGGTATAGCCCCTTGCCGACAGCCGCATCGTCTCGGCGGCTTGCGCGAGCAACGTGCTGCCAGGCTTGTCGGGGCTTGCGAAGGTGGTGAGCGGTGCGCCCTCCGCCTCGGCATTGGTGCGGATATCGGTCCCGGCATAGCGCGCCGTCTGGAGCGCGCGCGCTGCCGCCACCCGCGCTGCCACCTCGGCCGATCCTTCGGCCGGGGGCGGCAGGACGAGATCGGCGGCAGTGACCGGCTGGACCTCGACATGCAGGTCGATCCGGTCGAGCAGCGGACCCGAGACCTTGGCCTGATAGTCCGCCGCGCAGCGCGGCGCGCGGGCGCAGGCGAGCGCCGGATCCCCCAGATGCCCGCAGCGGCACGGGTTCATGGCCGCGATCAGCTGCACCCAATTTGCGACGCACGTAAACAGAAAGGCAACTCCTAGCTGCAAGGACACGTGCATGTCGCAGACTGCCGTCATATACGCGCGTTATTCAACATCCGAACAACGCGGCTTCTCGATCGAGCGCCAGCAAACGCATGGCACTGAATTTGCCGTCGAGTGCGGCTGGACGGTCGAGAAGACGATTACCGACGAAGGCCGGAGCGCCTTTCACGGCGCTAATCGGTTTGAAGGCGCCTCGCTCCACGAATTCGAGTTGGAAGCCCGGAACGGCCTTCATCGAGGTAAGGTGCTGGTGGTCGAGAACATCGACCGATTGAGCCGTCAGGGCGCAAAAGCAGCCGCGCAGCTGATTTGGGGCCTGAACGAGAACGGCGTTGATGTCGCGACCTACCACGACGGGCATGTCTACAAGTCCGCCGAAAACGGCGAGATGCTGGACATTTTCAAGCTCGTCATCCTCGCCCAGCAGGCACACGAGGAGAGCAGCAAGAAGAGCAAGCGCACCAAAGCATCCTGGCAAAAGCGCTTCGAGAACATCGCCGCCGGCACGCAGACCGCTTCCATCCCCAATACGCCGATGTGGGTGGATCGCATCGACGGCAAGATGGTCCTCAACGAGCATCGCACCCGCGTGCTCAACGACATCTACGACCTCTATATCGACGGGGTTGGCATCCACAGGATCGTGACCATCCTGCACGAGCGGGGCGAACCCAGCTGGACGCCACCCGAACAACGCCGGGGCAACAACGGCTGGTTCTACAGCTACATCTATCGCCTGCTCACCAAGCGCACCGTTCTTGGTGAGTACGTGACGACCGATGGAAAGACGCTCGCTACCGACTTCTGGCCGCAGGCGATCACCGCCGAAAAATGGAACCGCGCACAAGCCGCTCTAGCAATGCGAAAGGGCAACCAGAAAACGACCAAGACCCAGGGCAACCGCAATCTGCTGAGCCAAATGGTGTTTTGCGATCGATGCGGCGGCGGTGCCAATTTCCGCTATTTCGAGGACAAGGGGCAGTCTTACACAAAGAAGAACGGCGAGACGGTCATCTATCGGCGCAACGATCACCGCCGACTGCGCTGCGACCGTTCACGGCGAAAGCTGGAATGCGATAACGGCACGATCCTGAACTACGATGTCGTGGAAGCCACCGTGCTGAACCAGCTGCTACCGCACCTCGTGCAGAAGCGCACGGAAACCACAGTTGTGGTGGAACTGCGCAACCGGATTGCGGAACTCACGCGGCAGCGCGATGCCGATCAGGACCGCCTCAACAACCTCGTGGATGCCCTCGCCGATGGCGGCAGCAAAGCCATCGTGCAGCGCATCGCAGCCCTTGAGGAGCAGGTGGATCAGCAATCGGAGGCGATCCAGGCGGCGGAAAAGAGCCTCGCTATCGAAATGGCTAAGCCGTCCAACGATGATGACATCGCGGCCATCGAGAGCTTGAGAGCGGAATTGACCAGCACGAACGACGAGGTGCGCGTCTATGCACGAGGCCGAGTGAATATGTCGCTGCGACGGATCATCAAGCGCATCGCGATCACCAACAACGGCTGTTTCAGGATCGAGCCGGACGACAAGGCGTGGTGGCTATTTGACGAGGATGGCACGCTGCTGGAAGGTGCTTACGAGCCTGCCTAATCCCCTGCCCCACAGACGCCCAGGACGAGCATCGGATATGGAAACACCCCAGCGCAGCGTCTGGGGTGTCTTGCTATCAGGAAGAGCGCCGTTGGGGCTCATTGGCGCGGTAATTCGAAGACCTCACCATGCCGCGTTTCCATATAGAAGTGCGTGGTGTAGCGCTCGACGTAGAAGCGCTGGCCTCCATACTCTACGGAGAAAGCATCCTCCTCGTAGTCGGGGTTGGTGTCGATCTCTTCCAGCATGAAGTCTGCGAACTTGCCGAGGTCGATGTTTGCGATTTCGATCTGCACCACTTGTCTCCTTCCCCAGCTTGTTGTTGCCGTTCTGGAAGAAGGTCGAGCAAAGAATTCACTATCTCGTTCTGGTAGAGCATCCTGAATATGTGGTGGCACAAACCAGAAAACTGGTTGCCCTTTGCGTCAAAAGGAGCCGTGTGTCCTTGGGCCAATTAACTGGAGGCCCAAGTGAGCGACTGGAAAAGACTACTGCGCAGCGAAACCCTGGAGAAGCTGCAAGCCAATTACCGGGAACAACTGCCGCACAAGGGGCGCAAGTCGGAGCGAGATTTCGAGCCGGTATGCAAGCTGTTCAATCCCACAGGCGGGGGTACGTGGCTGCTCACAGAATGCGATGAAGACGGCCTCGCGTTTGGGCTAGCCGACATGGGCTACCCGGAAATGGGCTACGTCAGCATGGACGAGCTTGCGGAGTTCAAGGGGCTAGGTGGTCTGGGGATCGAGGAAGACCTTCACTTCCGCGCCAACAAACCGCTCAGCGCATACGCCAGGGAAGCGCAGCAGCTGGGGTACATTCGACCCTAGCAGGTCTGGTAAATAGGTGTGCGGTTGAACTTTAGGTCATTTGACAACCGCTCTCCTTGATCAACGGAGCCCAGGGTGTTTCTCCTTCACCCTGGGCTCTTTCATATCACTTTTTCCGAGCAGCGTTGATGGGTGCCTCCGGCTTGTGGCCAACCTCCGCAATCACGCTGTTGTCGGGGTTCTTGCCAAAGCGATAGCGCGAACTCACCGCGCGCTTGTCGTCGGCACTCAGCTGTTCCCAATCCGCCCGTGCAGTCCAGGGCTTGTCGGCGCTGGAAGCGCTGCGCTTGCTGGTTGCCTTGCCGCCACCCACGTTGCCGGTGCCCTTGCCGTCGAGTGCAGCCTTGATCTCCTTGTCGAGATCACCAGCTTCCACGGACTTGCGCATCCCCGCAAGGAAGTCCTGGAACCGCTCTGCGGGCACGTAGCTGGTTTCCTTGCCACGGATCAGCACCGGCGTGTTAGCTACCTTGGGGGAGAAGCTGATTGCGCCATTGTTGCCCAGCTTCCACGACCGCAGAGCGGGCGTCTTGCCCTCGCGGTGCTGCTCAGCAGCGGTGTCGATCACTTTGAGCAGCTTGTTGCGGCCCTTCTGGGGATCATACACGGGCGCATTGAAGTGCGTGCCCAGAGTATCGTCGATCAGTTGCAGCCAGTCCACCGATGCATCCTCCACTAGATTACGCGGCGGGCATAGGCACACAGGGTTACCTATGTGTCAATGGCCAGAGCCAGCAGCGCAGGCTACCTAACAGGGCTTCGCCATCGCTGATGTTACGAAGTCCACTCTTATTAGATTTATAACATGGGCGGATTTGTCGCAGAAATCCGCTAGTTTTGAGCATGGGCAATGGCACCCTTGCGATGTGCAGATGTCAAGGAAAAGGCCCCCAGAGTGGGGGCCTGGTTAGTCGGGTTAGCGGTGTGCCGTCAGGGCTTTGCGCCCTCGGTCTTCTTTGCCGCGCGCGTCTGCCGCATCTTCGTGGTGCGCTGCTCGCGCTTGCCAGCCAGTGCCTCCAGCTGCGTCTTGAACTCATCCTTGCGAATGCGATCCGCGTAATAGTCCAGTGCCTCCACGAACGCCTTGGTCGGCGCCGTCATCTCGCGCACGTCCACCTTGGTGCCATTCACGTTGACCGTCTCCAGCACCAGAGCCGTGTTGTTGACCCGGATCGTGAATGCGACGCGATCCTCCACGATCTTGAAGTTGCGCTTGCCCTCCTTTTTGCTGTCCTGGAAAAGCGCCTTCTGCTTTTCGATGTTGTCAAGTGCGACCTGCTTCATCGACCGCTGGCCAGCGTTGTTGGAGAAAGCCGAAACCTGCGCAGCGGGAACGAGCAGCTTGGGGTCGAATGCCATGTTGTAAACTCCGATTAACATCAGCAGCACAAGCGCTCCTGATAAACAGCTTGTGTTGCCACTCTGGTTGGAGGGCGAGCACTCAATGAGGTTGACAGAGCAGATTTCTGGTTGATCACGAGATTACCCGATTAACACCCGTCTGAACGAGAATGCGCGGTTGAATAAGTAGATGTGTCTAGCAAAGGAGACACACTACAATGAACGCAAATTTCCCCGCGCATCCAGACGGCTGGTTCATGGTCGTGACACGCAGACTTCACCGAAATGAGCAATTCGAAATCAACCAATGGCTTAGGTTGATGACACAATCGAAATATGACCTCACCCCCTGTGCAGCCGACGTTGATCGGCTACAAGCTTTCTTCTCAGCGAAATCTGACGCGGTTTTGTTCAAGCTTACCTGGGGCGGGCCGCAATGAGGCACTGTCGCAAGAGGCCACTCGCATCTGAGAACGAAGCTTACCGGGTAGCAAGAGAGATGGGGAAGAAGGGCAAATTCGTGCATCCCTACTTCTGCACTCAATGCAAGCGCTGGCACACCGGAACGTCGAAAGGCCTCCGGAGAAAGCGCCTGGACTATCTGTTTGAGCAGATTGCGAAGGAACTGCATGGAGGTGCCGATTGAGCACCATCGTACCCCATGATGTCATGTGCTTTGGTCTGGAGCGCGCATTCGCCAAGGCATATGGCCTCAGAACCGAAACGTACAAATGTGGGCCGGATGTTTACCGCATCGCGTTCGGTCTTCGCTGGCACGTTCAGCTAACGCCGGAAGCAGTGAGCGACCTCTACGGCTATGTGGAAGATCCGCGAGCCCTCAAGGACCACTTCGACAGCCAGTACGCGAACACCTGTCTGGCGTTCAGATCCGACCGATGAAGCCGCCCTACTCCATCGTGTTCGATCTGGATGGCTATGGTCGTTTGATGGAGTGGATGCGCAGTCATCCCGATGAAGCCAAGCTCATCCAGGACGTAGCGCTGTGCTATCCGAGGAGCCGTGGTGAGGAGTTTACCGTCGAGGTGACGACAAGCGACTGCACCACAGCCCTCAAGCTCAAGCTTTCACTGGCGTAGCTTTTTGACTCGTTCCAGCCCTCTGTCATTGGCATTCTGCCAGTTTTGACGAGAACTTTCGGTGTCACCCGTATTGGTCTCTACCGGCGCAGGTACAGTCACGTTCTCTCCCGTGCCATTCGTCGACTCAGAGGAATTGTTGCCGCTATCCTCTCCACAGGCACCCAACGCCAGCAGCATCCCAATCAAAACGTATCGCATTCAAGCCTCCATGGCCGTTCCCACAAAGGTGTGGACTACGGTTCTAGGACGGGGACCGAATTATTCCAAATGCGCTCGCGACCACGCGCGCACGACGGGTCAGTCCATCAGCGCCATAAACTCGGCGTGCTCGACGCGAACCGTCTCCGGGTCTGCCGCATCGACAAGGTTCGGCTGCTCCGTCCAAATCCATGCCGCTAGCTGCTTCGTTTTCCAATTGTAGCCGAACGTGCCGCCCAGGAGCGCGGGCTCTCCAACGTGGAAATCAAAAACGAAATGGGTTTTGGGGTGCTGCTCGCGTGCAGCTTCGATGTAGCGCTGACCAGCGGCAAGCAGGTACTCGCCAAGGTCATAAAACTTGTCAACAATGAACGCCTTGGCGCGCCGGTCAACTGCCGCAACCCCTGCCAGCTGGGGCATGTTCGCGTGAAAATCTGCGCCTAAGTTGGCGATCCGCACGGCTTTGCCGCGCCGGTTTGGCTGAGCTTTCATATTCACGGGCTCGTAATAGCGCCTCATTGCGGAACCGTTAAGTACAGGATGCCCCGCATCATTCTCTCGCTCGCCCAGGCACGAACCCTCCAGCAAGATCCCTCGCCCTGGCCCGGCAGCTGGCAATTTGCCCTCGATACGCCCGTGCCACCCGATCCCGTCGCATTCCTTGATGAACCCCGCACCGCTACCGGCCTGGAGATGATCGCCAGGGGATGCACGAGGGAGCAGATTGCCCTCCAGCTGAACCTCAAGGAAGGCGCAGCCATGCGCCAGCTGTACCGCCTCCACGAACGCGAGACGAAGAAAGGCCATTAAGTCCTCCCAACGAGGCTCTTGATCCAAACCATAGCAGTGTCGATCGCCCACTCCGTTTGCTGGATCGTCAGTCGATCAAGTGGCCGAGAGCCGGGTCCGTGACCATGTGGATTGCGAACCTTCGAGAAGAGGTTAATCAGCATATCCGCCTCCCATGTCGCTATGAACCGCACCCCGCTACGTTCCTTGACCAAGTTTTGGATATACCCAGCCGCACCTCGCTCGTTACCAGTAGACCAACCCTTTTCATCAGATAATATTTTGATGACAGATTCTAAAGCTTGAAGAGCTGGATAGTGAGCGTCTGCCACCGACTTATCCCTCTCGTCGAGAGCCTGTTTGATATGCGTATCGACGTTGATCCACTTCTGATCGGCAACCAGATTCCAAAACGGCTTCGCGACCACCTTAGCGACCAGAGCGTCGTCTACTTCCTGGATCAGCCCGTTGTGGAAGGATAATTTGAATCCTGCAATGGCAAAGCGACTATCCAGTTCCTCGGAGACATGGTGCAGCCTTCCGTCTAGCCATATTTTGTCGACACGCAAGGCCGGCGCTTTTTGATCATGAAGGAACAACACGCGATTTTGCTGAGCGACCTGGTCTTCCAATTCAGCAAGGCTGAGCTTACCAGGATAGTCGGCGTCGTATTGCGCCTTCTGTCTTTCGAACTCCTTCAATATCAGCTCGATCAAGCTAATCCTTCTAAGCAGCCAAAGATTGGCATCCTGGTGCGTTGCCGGCTGCTGGTCCATCCACGCAGTCACGATCGTGAGCCAGCCACGATGATGCACGGATTTACCTGGAACACCCCGGACGGTTTCGTAATGGGGAACAAGCTCATCCTTTCCTATCTCTGTAGCCAAAGCGGTGTAAGCTTGCTCAAGTGCTCTAGTTCGCTCCTCAAAACGAATGCCTGCCGCTGAATCAATCCACAGGTCGCGCGTCACGAGCTTGACGGCCTGAAATAAGAAGGTCCTTGTGCGCTCATCCACGTGGTGAATAAGCTTCAACCCCGTATAGCGTCTAAAAAATACATCCGTGATCGCCACAAAAAGCTCCTTCGCCTGCTGCGCTTAAATAGTGGCATGAGCGAGAATACCAAGCAAACAAAGTTGCCCGTAGCGGTAAGCCCATCCACGCAGCAAGCTGCCATGATGTCTCCCGTGCAAGCGCAGATCGAGCAAGCCACGCGGCCACGCCCAGGACAGCCCACAAAGCGCACACCAGAGCTAATCGAGACGATCCTCGACCGCATTGCGGATGGGCGTAGCCTGCTCAGCATCTGTCAGGCCGACGACATGCCTGGCTATTCCACATTCAACAGATGGTGCCGCGAGGACCCAGAGCTTATGGCGATGGTCGATGTCGCATATGAATTTCACGCAAGAACCCTGGACGACTTAGCCGACGACATTCTCAGTGAAGGCGTGGCCAGCACGGGAGACTTCCAGAGGGACAAGGAGCGAGTGGCTCATTTGCGCTGGAGGCTTGGCAAACTAAACCGTCGTTTCCGTGAGAAGGCCCAGGTAGACATTGTGCAGCACCAGCCGGTTATCCTGGACTGGAACTCCATCGTGGGAGAGGGCGGCGACGGCGTGTAAATAGACTGCCGATGTAGTGTAATGGAGAACACTTCTGCCTCCTAAGCGGATAATCCGGGTTCGACTCCCGGCATTGGCTCGATAGCCCGCTAGCAGCAATGTTGGCGGGCTTTTCCATGCGCTCTTGAATGCGTCAATGAGCCCCACAGACGCTCACTGTGATAGCCAGAGCGACGTTCCGCACACTTGATGCACCCCGGAGGGAAGCAGTCTGTATGAGCCCCAATGGCAGTCTTGCAAGTTCTAAACACCCGTTTAGTTCTTACAACATGCAACACGCAATC
>JAIYAA010000223.1 GCA_027489295.1 Sphingomonadales bacterium
AGTCCCGATTTCAACCCAATCGAAAAGGCCTTCTCCAAACTCAAGGCCATGCTCAGAAAGATCAGTGAGCGGACCGTGAACGGCCTCTGGGACCTCCTCGGCAGGCTCGTCGATATCTTACAGCGCGACGAATGTGCCAACTACTTCAGCTCATGTGGATATGACCCAGACTGATCGAAAAACGCTCTAACATGTGGCGCGTTTGAAGCGGTAGGTGGTTCCGCTTAGGCGACCGGACGCCTACGCTTCAGAAGACGGTCCGCTTGCCCCCTCTCACCGACGTGAGTCGATCCGCCTTTCGCCATTGATGGTTCGTGGCGCCGATACGTCGGCCGGGCCAGTTCACCTGATTATTCACCGCCAGGTCGCGCCGGCAAGCGCAAACGATCCAAGGCAGCACGGCTGCCACACGTCGAATACCAATGCGATCAACGCTTTTTGGTGATGACGAACGTGCCCCTCGGCAACCGTGAACCAAAGCCATACCAAAAATACTGGCCGGGCCAATGGCGGCGGCGCGGAACGTGCAACAGATCATTTCAACTACAGCGACCAGTAGCAGTCGATTGGCACGAACGAGGATCGGGCTGGAGCAAGTACGAAATACTTGATACCGACTCATATCGAACCGATCTTCCTCAAAATAGCTACGGAGCTCGAACGACAAACGTAGCATCTAGGAAACTTCTCAACTAATAAATAGCTCGGTCAACCACTTAAAACTTGACGGGTGACCCTTGTCGCCACTTACCAACCAATACCGCGCTGGTTGAAATAATATCCTAATGTCATACGTTGCAAATTCAATCATCATATCATTACGGATGAAAAATGCATTTACGCCACTTAAATTGCAACAAACTAATGTATATCCGACACTGGCAAAATAATCATTCCAAAGTTGCAGCGTACTTCCGAAATAATCATCTCCTCCCCAAGCGTGATCATCGTCATATTTGATCGTTAATCGTATCGGCGGTGGGAATTTAGCATTGTACTCGACACATACAATTTTCGGGTTCAATATATCTATAAATGAGGGCATAACATAGTAGTCATTCCCATCTATATCTAATGACAAAAAGTCAACAGAGTCTATATTGAGGAATGACTTTGCCTCTAGTGCAATTTGCTCGGCATTGTTCGTCGACACCATCGAAATCGACGGCAACAATCTATGATCACGCTCTCTTTCGATTGCGGAGCAAATTTGAAAGATATTATTGGAGTTCCCATCAACCCAAACGCCCCTATACCCGCTCATGAGCAACAAGCGCGTATTGTTTTCGAGGCCATTACCGCAGCCGATTTCAACAAAGGTCTTTTCAAGATCGCTGTGGCGGGAAACTCGACTCAAGCATTCCTGAATTATACCGTCCTCGTCGCACTGGGAATAGGCACCAAATCCAGAAAGAACTGGGTTCCCGGGCATTATCGCGGCTATAGACGCCTTCAACAGACGCATCTCTCTGTCGATTTCGATGTTCGTCAGAATGTCCATACTTATAGCCTCACGTTCTGCCACGACTATTCAATGAAACAATTTTAGCCAAACGCGCATGCCCATAGTAGGATGGACTCACGAGTGGAATAATGTCATGCCGCCATATTTCCAGTTGCGCAGCCAACTTAGTGTCCAAGCATTTCGATATAAATGGCGACATGGCGCACGCTTGGCGACAGATTTATCACGTGCACGCGCTTTGTCAGGCCGTTCTTACAAGAACCACCAGACCACCTCGCAGCGCCAGGACCTTAACCAATGTCGAAGCTGTGCCTAAAACAGCCAGCTCCTGCGAGCGTCACCGGATTCAATTGGCCAACTCGCGTTCAAACCGGTGATAATAATGCTGCTCCTGCCCAGGCCAAAATACGATCTTATGCTGCAAGCCAGCAGCCGTTGCAGCCCTCTTGACTGATTCAAGAGAGAAGATACTGACGTGACCGCCAGCAGGTAGAATGTATCTGGTATCGAAATTCAAATCCGTCAAAAGTGTCGTCGCGAATATCACATCAGTATATTTTGCCATGTGACGCAATGCACTCACCGGATCGAATATGTGTTCAAGAACCTCTGTGCAGATAATAGCGTCAAATCGTTCACTGTCGCGAATTTTGCTTGCATTGTAATTAGGGTCAAAAAATTCAATAGCAGGGAATATTGAAAGCTTTTCATCGAGATCGAGCGAGCCAGCGCCGTAGTCAAGTATCTTTTCAGCGGGCCTACCGAGAAAATTTGAGACCTCACCCAAAATTTTCACGAACAAATCAATGCGTTCGTGCTTCGGCCACTGCATCTCGATCTCTTTGTAAGACCCAGAATTATAAAAAGTTGCGCCAAATTCGCCTTCCATAGCGGCATCTATATACAGGTGGCAGCATTCCGGGCACTTCCAATAGGCGTAGTTTTCAACCTGAACATGCGCCTGGCCAGAGGTTCGACATACAAGGCACGCAGGAGCAACGCTTTCGGAAGAAATTTGAGTCGTTACCACAGGTTTTCTAGACGAATTCCGGGAGCGCGGCCTAAATATAAAATCACAATATTTGTATTCTTCTACAATCTTACAGACATCTTCAAATTCAAGAGCAATGTCGTTTAGTAATTCTATGCTGAAGGGCTCATATCCTATTTCATGGAACAACTCGACAAAATGCTGCGGAGAGAAGCCGGTTACAGCGAACAGTGCCTCGGCATTGACTTCGCAAATAACGATCGGCTTAAATTTTTCGAGGATGGACCGCGCGCCCTGCAAAGCCAAAGGCTCGGAGCCCTCAATATCAATCTTAACAAGATCAATGCGATCAATATCGGCGAGGATATCGTCGAGGCATACTGTAGGGACAATCTGCCGTCGATCGTTCGCAATTGCGTCAGTTGACAGTGCGCGCTGGCCACCCAGATTTCCATGGGGACTTGAGTCGAAACCAACGAATCCGATTTTATTCGATACAGCGTAAGGTTGAATAATGACTTGCCCAGCCAGGCCTGATTCGACAACGGATGAGCAAAGGTACGGCAGAACCGCCGGATTTCCCTCCACGGCAATAACCCTGCCACCCTTACCAGCCCGCGCAAGCTTGTCGCCTGCCAGCAAGGTAAACCAGCCGATATTCGCGCCAATATCTAAAAAAACCCCATCTTCGGGGAGTAATTGGGTGATTGCCTCCCCGACCAGAGGCTCATGGTCTCCCGTCAACAATATTTCGCGAGCAACGCCGATGTCGGCTAAGCACAAATATATCTGGCGACCAAATTTCGTTGTCACCTTCGTCCAAAGCTGCGGCAACGCACGGATTTGGCTGAGTAGAGCGACGCTCGCTTCTGGTGAATTTAGGAAATACTCACGGACTGCCTTCCAATCGCCAAATCCGCTAGCCGCAACCGAAAGATCAAGCGTATCTTCAGGTTCTCGACCGAGAAGATATCGATACGCACCTAGAATATCAAACCCAGAGGCAGAAGTCATTGATATGTCACTCGCATTACGAACCCTACGCCTAGACGTTAGTTTGGGCAAATGGAAGAGCGAGCGCCGAGCCTATGCCAGGTCTGTCCTCAAGACGACATAGTGCATTGAAATCGCGCCATGTCCCACGACGCAGATCCACTGACGCACGTTTGAGTGCAGCCAGAAAATTTGGCCAGAGAACACAATCGCGATGGCAGCAGACAGCAAAATGCTGAAATATTTGAAGTTTCCCTATCTGATGGAATATTCTTCGGAATGTCCAGCAAGTCTTAGGCTCGCGTTACTGCGCGCGTGTAAGAGAAAGAAAGTGGCGAGCGCGCTGGAACAGGGCGTGGTTAGGTGCAGCTGAGCAAAGCATGCTCGCCCCGTCAGGCCGAATCCGCCAAGGGACCAAGAGCTTATCGATGCGAGAAAGCGTATTATTGTATTAGGAAGGCGTTACAAGACTGGCCTGGTCAGCCTCGGGGCGCTTGGCCGATGCGACTAAAAGCATTCAAGCCGCAACATCACCCTTTGGACCGCCTCGCTCCCGGCCCAAACGAAAATTCGCGCTGGTGGCCGAGTCGCCGGACGGATCCGATTTCGTTCGCGCCGCCAGCTTGCTCAGTGCGACCCTGTCCGCGAAGCCGAGCGTCACAATCGGCATGCCATCGCCTTGATCAGCGGGCAGCGTCTGCTGCAGCTCGTCCAATCGGTCCCATTCCGGCCCGTCGTTTTACGGCCCGCGCATTTCGTCCTCGCCCTGCGAGGTGTTTACGCACGCGCCCACATATTCGGGCATGCCCGGCGGGAAGTTGCCCTCGATCGCGAAGAGCGCCTTTTCGAACCACTTGCGGTGCGCCACGTCGCAAATCATCAGAAACTTGAGCGCGTCCTAGCTGGCAGCGGCGATCAGCCGCTCATAGATGATCTTGACGCGGCTGTCCGCGGCGATGTTGGAGCGCAGGTCGCACGTGGGGTCGCCGCAGCTGTCGATATAGACTGCCGTCCACGGCGCACTCGAGAAATTGGTTAGCGCCGAGCCGCCGCCATA
>JAIYAA010000272.1 GCA_027489295.1 Sphingomonadales bacterium
CGCTCGGAATGGGACCACCGCAACGGCCCATTACACAAGTGCCAACGATAACGAAGCACTCGCTATTGCGGCGTAACCTCACGGCCTAACGGCCTAAGGTTATTCTAAAATGCGCGGTTCGGGCCACACCGGGCAACAGAAGTGGATTCCAGCGGCCGCCAGGGGGGCCGGGCAACAGAACCCCCTGGACTATCCCAGGATCAGAGGCTGGCGAGCCACGGCTCGACGGCGGCGAAATGCGCCTCCCAGCTGGGCATGACATAGCCCTGCACCCGCGCCAGCTGCTCCGCGCGGACATCGCCCTGCTGCAGGTGGTGCGCGATCGCGGCAAGCCAGGTCGCTCCGTCCAGCGGATCGCAATAGATCGGCAGATCGCCGGCCAGTTCGCGGAACACCGGCAGATCGCTGGCCACCACCGGCGTGCCGACGCCGAGCGCCTCCACCACCGGCAGACCATAGCCTTCGGCGAAGCTGGGCATCAGCAAGGCGCGGGCGCCGCGCAGATAGCCGGCAAGCGCGGTGTCGCCGCAATCCTCGATCACCTCGACATGGCCCCGCAGCAGAGGCAGCCGGTCGAGCATCGCCAGCGCAGTCTGTGCCTCCCAGCCGCGCTGGCCGATGATGACCAGCTTGGGGCAGGCCGCGGCGTTGTAGGTGATCAGCCGGCGCCAGAGCTGGAGCAGCAGCGCGTGGTTCTTGCGCCCCTCGATCGTGCCCAAGGTGATGAAATAGGGGCGATCGAGCGTGATCGGCGGAGCGTCGCCCGGCAGCGGGTGGCCGCCGAGCAGCGCGGGGAGCATCGGCGGGCACGGCTTGCCCTCGGCGGCGGCGAACGCGGCGAAATCGTCCAGCGTGGCCTGCGAGTTGCCGATGATGCCGGTCGCACTGGCCAGGGCATTGGCCATGCGGCGATGGTGGCGGATATCCTCACCCACCCGGCAGAATTCGGGATGGGTGAGCGGGATCAGGTCGTGGATCAGATAGACCGGCCGCACCTGGGTGCGCTGCGTCCAGGCGACGAGGCCGGTGGCGTCGAGCCCGGTATGGCCGACATTGAGGTACAACCGGTCGAGCCCGAGCTGCCCGCCGCGCTGCGCGACCACCGCCCGCATCGCCAGCCTGGGGGCGCGGGTGCGGAAGTGGGGGCCGCCCTCGCGAATCAGCCGGAAGATCGCGTCGGACAGCGCAGGCGTCAGGATCTGGCGGAGATTGCCGCGCTGGATGACCGCTTGGGCGCGATGGGCGAAATGCTCGACATAGGCCAGGCAGACCCGGTCGATTCCCGTCGGGAGCCGGCCGGTCCAGGTACGCCAGATCAGGCGGCTGATATCGATAAGAAGGTCGCGCTGCATCGGTGCTGGAACGTCAGTTCGTCAGGCCCGGGGGCGAACAGGGGGTGCGGCACGTCATAGTCGCGTTGTGGCTTGCGCCTCCGGCCCCGGCAAATCAAGCCGTTGCTGCAACGCGGTGCAGCAGGTAGGACGCCAATCGAGACGAGCCGCAGGCACGCGGCGCAACTGGGGCCGGTGATGGCGCGACGACTATTGATGCCGCTGTTTCTGTTGTCGCTGGGGGCGAATCTGGTCGCCGTACTGCGCGACCCGAGCCTGTGGGTGATCCCGGCACTGCTCGCAGGCTGGTACGCCGCCGATCTCGCCTCGGGCCTCGTCCACATGTACATGGACTATAAGCCGACGCCGGCCGGCAAGGGGCTCGATGCGCTCTATTTCTACGCCGGGTCGCGCGAATCCGATCACTACAAGGCGCTGTGGCGCGAGCGGATGGCGAAGGTCGGCCCAATCGACCGGCTGGTCTATGATTTCAAGAACCACCATCCCCGGCCCGATGCGCTCGGCCGGCGCGATCTGTGGCGGCTGATCGGCAGCACCGTGATCCTGGCGGCTTTGCCCTTTTCGGTGGTGCTGAACGTGCTGGCGTTCACCGGGCTGGTGCCGGGCTGGGCGGCAGCGGGTGGCGTTGCGCTGATCGTGGGCGGTGCGTTCGCGCAGTATTTCCATGGGTCGCTCCACCGAGCGAACAATCCCTGGATCATCCGGATGATGCGCCGCTGCGGGTTGCTGATGACGCCCGCGGCCCACCAGCTGCACCATGATACGCTGCAGCGCGACTTCGCGACGAACTGCGGCTGGTCGAACCCGCTGGTCAATCGACTGTTCCGCGCCGGCCGCCGGCGCGGCTGGTTCGACGACGCCGGGCTGGAACCGATGGCCTAAACGAACAGCGCCGCTTCGCTGAACCGCGCGATCTCCTCGCCGGTATTGCCGAGCAGCCGTTCGATGCTGTTCTCGATCAGCGTTTCGGTCGCCGACTGGCTGGCAAGGCCGCCGCGGATCAGGCAGTGGTCGTGCAAGACGCGGCGGAAGGCGTCGTACAATTCCATGTCCGGCGCCTGGGGCGCATCCCAGAAGCGGTCGAGATGGCCCTGATGGGTGACGCCGGGCACGTCGTAGATCGCGTCGCCCAGCACGATCACCGGCTTGCCGGCGGCGAGCGCCAGCGTGCCAGAGGTGCTGTTGACGCAGACCATGCCCTGCGCATCGCGTGCCAGCCGGCCGAGATCGCCGCCCTCGATATGGTGCACGCGGTCGGCGACGCCCAGCGCCTTGGCGCGCTTCTGGAGAAACGCGCGCCAGTTGTGGAAGCCGCAGTCGAGCGGATGCTCCTTCACCAGCAGATGCGCGTCGGCGGGGGCGCACTGCGCGAAGCTGTCGAGCACATAGTCCGCCGCGGTCATCATCGTGCCGAACGGCGAATGCTCGCGGATCTGATAGTCGCCGGTCAGCTGCAGCGGGAACAGGAAGAAGGGCTTGCCGGCGATCGCGGCGAGCGTCTTCTGCGCCTGGGCGGCCCGGAGGCGGCTGAGCGCGAACTTGCGGATCCAGCCCAGTCCCTCGACGATGATCACGCCCTTGCGGTGCGAGCGATAAAAGGGAAAGCGGAACCGGCCGGTAACGACGCGGTGATAATACCAGTAGGAATCGCGCGCACGGCGGCCGAAGCTCGCAGTGATCGGCGGCAGGACGGGTACCGGCGGCAGCGTGCGGGCGCGGGCGCGAATCGTCCCGGCGTCCCGGTCCATCGTCGAGTGGCCGTTTACGCCATCAGGTTCCAGCGTCATCCAGTCGGGCCGGATATAGCCCTCCTCATAGACGTGGATCGCCACACCGCGCAGCTTCGCCAGTCGGTGCGCCGCGAGATGCATCGGCCGGCAGTCGCCATAGAGGACGAGGTCGGTGACCGCATGTTCGCGGATGAAACGATCGAAGAACATCGGCCAGGTCGAGGCACGACCGCGGAAATCGACGGCGCCTTCCGGCCAGTCATACCGGTCGCCCCCGTTCAGATTGATTCGGTGCACCGCGCAGCCGCGGGCAGCGAGTTCGCGACTCAGCTGCCAGAAGAACGGCCCAGGCGGGCCCTGCAGGAACAGGAAAGAACGCCGTAGCGGGCGCACATGCTTCATCGGCCGATCCCCAAGCGGGCAAGACTGCGTTTAGCCTTGCCTTGCAGGATACGCAATCGTTCGAGCAGCGACGGTGTCATCGCTTCATCTGCGATCATGCGCTCGACCAGAAGTTCTACTTCGCAGGGCAGCCGGGTGACGGGATCGAGGTAGCGGGGGTACAGGATCAGCACTGCCGCAACGAGTTCGGCCAGGCTGCGCCGTACGGCGCGCCGTGCGGGAACCGGGCCGAGATCGCGGGTCAGGCCCCAGCCGGCGTAGAACGGAACCCCATGGGTAATCACCTGCTTGTCCCGCAGCAGCGCCTCGAATCCTGCCAGCGAGGTGAGCACATGGATCGCATCGACCATGTCGAGCAGCGCCGAGATCGGCGTGTCGCGTTCGATCCGGTCGGCGTGTCGCAGCGCGACGTCGTCCTCGATCGCGCCTTTGCGGTGGCCGGCTTCCACATCGGGATGCGGCTTGTAGATCAGATAGGCATCGGGCTCGGCCGCGCGGGCGGCGACCAACAGGTCGAGATTGGTCTTGCCGCCGCCGCCGCACTGGACCGAGCGATCATCCTCGACCTGTCCGGTGACGAGCACATGGCGCCGTGCGCCCGCGGGACGGGGGACGGCCGCGGCGCCCCGACCATATTTGCTGAGGCCGGCGGTAACGATCCGCGTCATCAGCGCCTCGGCGCGAGCCTGCAGTGCGGGCGCGATATCGCCGCGTTCGAGCAGCGTCTCAAGGTCGCTGGGCTGGCGCGGATCGAAATGCACGCCGCTGCGATCGACGGTGATCGACAGCGGCGGCACGCAATTGGCGCCGAGGCCGGTGGATCGCAGGAAGCCGTCCTCGATTTCCCCGAGCGGCGTAGCTTCCGCCTCGATCTGGTCGAGGATCGCCGGCGGCACGCGCGAACGCCACAGCAAGGTCGTCCCCGTGCCTGCCGGCCCGGGCCGGTAGCGGGGGCCGGCGCCGCCGCCCCAAAGCAATGCCTCCATCGTCTCGCGCTTCCAGCCAGCCACGCCCAGCACGCGAGTCACGTCGCGGTTGCCGTCGATCAGGGTGCGCCACGCGCCGAGCTGCGTGAGCAGCGCATCGGGCGTGGTCGCCGCACCGGTAAACGGGTCGCGCCAGGCGCGTGCGGTGAGCAGTTCGGTACGGACGACCGCGGCAAGCGTGGCGGGATCGCGGCCATCCCCCAGCGCGGCGAAGCGGCCGCTGCCGAACAGGTGCAGGCGGCAGCCCGCCACCGCGCCGATCAGCGCGATCTCGTCGTCCGCGTCGGCGAACAGGGTGACGCAGCGTGCCGCCAGCCACCAGGGATCGGCGCCGCGGGCGCGGAACAGGCCGGCTAGGCTCGCGCCGGTGGCGATGCCGCGCAGGGCGGCGTCTGCCGGCGCCGCCGCGAGCATCGCGCGGAGCTGCGGGCGCGAACGGGCGGCGAAGACCAGATCCCGGCCGCTGGGCAGTGCCGGCTGGGCACCCCAGAAGCTGCCGCCCACCCGCAGGCTGCGCAGCCGGGCAATCAGCGCATCGGGATCACCGACGGCGTCATTTGGCGCCGCCGCGGCGAGCGCGGCGATGCGGGCGCGGGGAAAGGGCGGAATGCGCAGCAATGCCGCCGGCGGCCGCGGCGCGGGACCGGGCGCTGCGGGACGCGTCGAGCCGGTTTCCGGCCCGCCTGTCACGCGATGTCGCGCGCGGCCAGCGTCGCTTCGATCGGCGCCAGATCGGTCGGGTTGTTGAGCTCGATCGGGTCCCAGCCGGGCGGATCCAAGGTGATCACGTCGATCGGAATGCCGTGGTGGAGAAAGCGCAGCTGTTCGAGGCCTTCGTGCAGCTCGGCGGGCGAGGGGGCTAGCGCCCGGTAGCGGCGCAGCGCCTCGGGCCGATAGGCATAGAGGCCGAGATGCAGCAGCACCGGCAGCGCGCCGTGCTTCGGGCCCTCGGGCAGGAAGGGCAGCACGCGCTTGGAGAAATAGAGCGCCTGGCCCGCGGCATTGGTGACGACGGTAGTGCCGCCACTGCGGCCCGCCGCCTGGTCGGCGATCAGATGCTCGTACACGCCCGGCGAACAGCGCATCGCCACCGTGGCCACGGCGCAGTCGGGGTGCGTTTCCATCCATTCGGCCAGCGCCGCGACAAAGGCCGGTGGCGTGAGCAGCGCGTCGCCCTGGAAATTGATCGCATAGTCCGGGGCGATGGCAAGCGCCTCGAGCGCCGCGGCGACGCGCTCGGTGCCGTTGGCGCAGCTTTCCGGAGTCATCACCGGTGTCTCGCCCAGCGCCTGCACGGCATCGGCGATGCGCAGGTCATCGGTGGCGACATGCAGCGGCAGATCGCCACGTGCCGCATGGGCGGCGGCGATGCTGCGGGCGATCAGCGGCCGGGCGATGCCGGTTGCGCCGCGCACCGGCGCCAAGGGCTTGCCGGGGAAGCGCGCCGAGGCATAGCGCGCCGGAATCACGATCACGCCGCCGGGCGTGCGGGCCTGCTCCATCCGAAGGGCCTCAGGCGCCGAGCTGCAGATCGTGGATGTGCAGCAGACCCCAGGGACGTCGCGACCCCGCCTTTTCCATCACGAACAGCACGGTGACCTTGTTCTCCTGCATCCGCGCGATGGCATCGTCGACCGACGCGTCCTTCGCGATCGTTACAGGATTGCCTGTCATGATCTCCCCCGCAACTGCAATCAGCATGCGATCGAACGCGCGCCGCAGATCGCCGTCGGTGATGACGCCGACCAGATCACCGGCCGCATTCACGACGCCGGCGACACCCTTGCCGCAGGAGGTCATCTCCAGCACCACGTCGCGGGCGGAGGTTTCGGGCCGCACCAATGGCAGCGGCTCGTTGCGGCGGACCAGCGCGGCGATGGTCTGCATGCCCCAGCCGATCCGGCCCCCGGGGTGCCAGTGGGCGAGATCGTCGCGCGAGACGCCGCGGCGGCGCATCGCCGCCACCGCCAGCGCATCGCCGAGCGCGAGCATCATCGTGGTCGAGGTGGTCGGCGCGACGCCTTCGGGGCAGGCCTCGCCACAGTCCGGCAGGGCCAGCGTGATCGTGGCGTTGCGCGCCAGCATCGATTCCGCGCCCGCCGTCATCGCGATGACCGGCACCGCCAGCCGCTGGGCGTGCATCAGCACCGCGACGACCTCGGGCGTCTCCCCGGAATTGGAGAGGACCATGATCACGTCGCCGCTGCGCATCACGCCGAGATCGCCGTGCGATGCCTCGCCGGGATGAAGATAGTAGGCGGCGCTGCCGGTGGCGGAGAGGGTCGCGGCGATCTTGCGCGCGATGTGCCCCGATTTGCCCATGCCGGCCAGGATGATGCGCCCGCGCGTGCCGACGAGCAGATCGACGGCGGTAGCAAACTCCTTGCCCAGCCGCCCGGCGAGCAGGGTCAACGCAGCCGCTTCGGCGCGGATCACCTCTGCGCCGTGTTCGATGATATCTTCTACGCCAACTACTTCCATCTGTGCCCCCTGGTGATCTTGTCGCCGTGGCCAGATGCGGAGGAGCATCGAGGACGTTCGGTTTCGATCACGCACTTAATCTGGTCTGGCACTCGCCACGCAGCGAAGCAAGCACCGTGCCCGACATCAATCGTCGAGTACCGACTTCTTTCCCCTAGCTTGCCAGGGTTGTCCCAGCCATGTCTGGAACTTGTCGCGAAATTGCCACATC
>JAIYAA010000355.1 GCA_027489295.1 Sphingomonadales bacterium
AGCAACGACGAGAATATCGTCCGCACGGTCGAGACCGCCTTCTCGCCCGAGGGCGGCTTCCGCATCCTCAAGGGCAATATCGGCCGCGCCTGCATCAAGGTCTCGGCGGTCGAGCGCGAGCGCTGGATCATCGAGGCCCCTGCCCGCGTCTTCGCCGACCAGTCCGAAGTGCTCGCCGCATTCAAGGCCGGCGAGCTGGAGCGCGACGTCGTCGTGGTCGTCCGCTTCCAGGGCCCACGCGCCAACGGCATGCCCGAGCTGCACAAGCTCACGCCCCAGCTCGGCGTGCTGCAGAACCGCGGCTTCAAGGTGGCGTTGGTCACCGATGGCCGGATGTCGGGCGCCAGCGGCAAGGTGCCCGCGGCGATCCATCTGTCGCCCGAGGCGCTGGGCGGTGGCCCGATCGGCAAGGTGCGCGACGGCGACATCATCCGCCTCGACGCCGAAGCCGGCGTGCTCGAAGCGCTGGTTCCGGCCGACGAGTGGGAAGCCCGCGAGCATGCGGTTGCCCCGCCGCCCGCGATCGGCACCGGCCGCGAATTGTTCGCGATGATGCGCCATTATTGCGACGAAGCCGAAAAGGGCGCGTCGGCGATGCTGCACGAAGCCGGCCTGTAAGCTTGTAACGCATGTAAATCACCTTCCATGCCGCCCGCGGACTTTACATCCGCGCGGCGGACGGGAAGAAGAGCGGCGCCCACTGGCAACGTTGACAGGGGTGCTAGAGAGAGGATCGGAATCGGATGGAAGTCGTCGCCGTCGACATTGGTGGCACTCACGCGCGCTTTGCAGTGGCGGAGGTGGCCGAGGGGCGCGTCGTCTCGATGAGCGAGCCGATCACCCAGAAGGTGGCCGAGCACCCGAGCCTGCAGCTTGCCTGGCGCGCCTTTGGCGAGCAGCTCGGCCGGCCGACGCCGAAGGCTGCGGCGATCGCGGTCGCCTCGCCGATCAACGCCGATCTGATCAAGCTCACCAACAACCCCTGGATCATCCGCCCGCCGCTGATCCCGGAGCGGCTCGGCGCCGACACCTGGACGCTGGTCAACGATTTCGAGGCGATCGGCCACGCCGTCGCCCAGCTCGAGAACGAGGCGTTCCTGCACCTGTGTGGCCCCGAGACGCCGCTGCCCGACAAGGGCTCGATCACGGTTTGCGGCCCGGGCACCGGCCTCGGCGTGGCGCAGGTGTTCCGCCACCGCGGCGGGTACGACATCATCGCGACCGAGGGCGGGCATAGTGATTTCGCGCCGCTCGACGCGATCGAGGATGCCTTCGTCAAGCGGCTGCGCCGCACCTATCAGCGCGTCTCCAAGGAGCGGATCGTCGCCGGTCCGGCGATCGTCTCGATCTACGAGACGCTGGCCGATCTGGAGGGCGTGCCCGTGGCCCGCCTCGACGACAAGGCGATCTGGACGCTGGCGCTGGACGGCAAGGACAGCCTGGCAGTCGCTGCGCTCGATCGCTTCTGCCTCAGCCTCGGCGCGGTGGCGGGCGACCTCGCCCTTGCCCATGGGCCCAGCGCGGTGGTGATCGCCGGCGGTCTGGGCTTGCGCCTGAAGGACCATCTGCTGCAATCGGGGTTCGGCGAGCGATTCGTCGCCAAGGGGCGCTTCCGCTCCCTGATGGCGACGATCCCCGTCAAGCTGATCACCCATCCCCAGCCGGGCCTGTACGGCGCAGCCGCCGCCTTCGCCCAGGAGCATGCACAGTGAGCGATATCCGCCTTTCGATCGAAGCCATCATGCGCACCGCACCCGTCATCCCGGTGCTGGTGATCGACGACGCCGCCAAGGCGCGTCCGCTTGCCGAGGCACTGGTGAAGGGCGGCCTGCGCGTGCTCGAAGTGACGATGCGCACCCCCGCCGCGCTCGACGCGATCCGCGAGATGAAGCAGGTGCCCGGCGCGATCGTCGGCGCCGGCACGGTGGTGAATACCGCCCAGTTCGAGCAGGTGATGAAGGAGGATGCCGAGTTCATCGTTTCCCCCGGCCTCACCGACAAGCTGGGTGACGCGATTGTCCGCAGCGGCGTGCCCTATCTGCCGGGAATCGCCAATGCCGGCGACATCATGCGCGGGCTCGATCTGGGCCTAAGCCACTTCAAGTTCTTCCCCGCCGAGACCTCGGGCGGCCTCAAGGCGCTGAAGGCGCTCGCAGCGCCCTTCTACCAGGCGAAGTTCTGCCCCACCGGCGGCATCAGCCTGGCGAGCGCGCCCGAGTGGCTGGCGTTCGATCCGGTACTCTGCGTCGGCGGCAGCTGGATCGCCAGCGGCTCGCTGGAAGAGGTCGAAGCCAAGGCCCGCGAGGCCGCCGCGCTGGTGCGGTGACCAACCTTAAGCCCCTCCCCTTCAGGGGAGGGGTTTGGGGTGGGGCAGTGTCTCACCGAGACCAACCTCCGGTCTGGAATCCCTCCACCCCAACCCCTCCTCCAAGGAGGAGGGGCTTGCTTACTGCACCCTTGCTCTCCCTAATATACGAACCATATACGCTCCGTATATCCCCGCATCGGAGCACCCATGGGCATCGTGAAAATCGCCGACGACCTGCACGAGGAGGCCCGCCGCGCCAGCACGGTGATGTGCCGCTCGATCAACGCGCAGGCCGAATACTGGATGAAGATCGGCATGCTGGCCGAGGCCAACCCTACCCTGCCCTTCCACGAGCTCGTCCGTCGCCAGCTTGCCGAAGCCCAGGTCGCCACCGCACCGCGCGAAGCCGCCTGAGGTGATCAAGACCCCACAAGAACTCGATCTGATGCGCGAAGCCGGGCGCCTGCTCGCCCAGGTGTTCACGATGCTCGATCGCACTTCGCTTGCCGGCATGTCGACGCTGGAAATCGACACGCTGGTCGAGCGCTACATCACCGAGGATCTCCACGCCCGCCCCGCCAGCAAGGGGCAGTACGGCTATGGCTTCGTGCTCAACTGCTCGCCCAACGAGGTCGTCTGCCACGGGGTGCCCGATGCCGGCACGATCATCCGCGACGGCGACATCCTCAATCTCGACATCACGCTGGAAAAGAACGGCTTCATTGCCGATTCGAGCAAGACCTACATGATCGGCACCGTCTCCCCCCAGGCGCGGCGGCTGGTGAAGGTGACGCAGGAGGCGCTGTGGAAGGGTATCGCGCAGGTCCGCCCTGGCGCGACGCTCGGTGACATCGGCGCCGCGATCGAGCGCCACGCCAAGCTGCACGGCTATTCCGTGGTACGCGACTATTGCGGCCATGGCATCGGCCGCGAGATGCACGAGGAGCCCTCGGTCCTCCATTTCGGTCGCCCCGGCACCGGCATGAAACTGCGCGAAGGCATGACCTTCACCATCGAGCCGATGCTCAACCAGGGCACCCGCAAGGTCACCACGCTCAACGACGGCTGGACGGTGGTGACCAACGACCGCAAGCTCTCCGCCCAGTTCGAACATACCGTGGCGGTGACGGCGGGCGGGGTCGAGGTGCTGACGCTTCGCGCGGACGAAAAGGCGCACCATTAAGTGCCAACCAGTGGGAGCGGTTGCGAAATGACCGGCCAAACCCCATTTAGCGGTCATCGTCGGTTTTCAACCCGTAAGCGCCGGCGGCTGGGTCCATCATGTTCTCGCTTGCACGGCACGAGTATGTCCATGGATCTCGCCTATCTCCGCTTGCGATACCCGAATGCCCCCCGCCGCTTGAGCGCATCGCGACAGACCGGCGGCGCACGCGCCCTGGGGCATGCCGCCTGATGGGTGCGATCACCAAGCTCGCTGTCGGCGCTACCTCGGACGAAGGCAACCGGAGAGGCTTTCGCGGAAACGCGCGGACGAAACTGGCGCCGGACGTGATCGCGCGGCAATCGCGGGTCGCGCTGCTTGCCTTTCAGCACCTGCCCGATCGCGACGCCGCGTTGGCGTTTCTCAACAATGTCGATGAAGCGCTGGGCGGACGGCCCATCGATATCGCGAGCGCCAGCGAAGCGGGCGCCGCGCGCGTCGAAACCATGTTGCGCGCCCCGAATATCGACTAAGGGGCCCCATGGCCGAACGCTTCGAACGACATCGCCAGCCCTGGCGCCCCGATGAGCTGCAGAAGCTCCATACCCTCGCCAAGAAGGGCATGCCGCTGCGCGCGATCGCCAAGGCGCTCACCCGCAGCGAGGAATCGGTGAAGGAACGCGCCAAACTCGACGGTCTGTTGATCGCCAAGCTGCACTAACCCCGTTTCGCCCGCACCAGTGCCGCATCGAGCGCGGACAGGAACCGCGAGCGATCTTCCTTGCCGAAGGGCGGCGGGCCGCCGATGCGATCGCCCCCTGCGCGCAGATCGGCCATGATCGCGCGCACCGCTACCGCATTGCCGATCGAACTGTCGGTGAACGGCTTGCCGTTGGGCGCCACCACCGCCGCCGCGCCGGCTTTGAGGCAGCGATCGGCGAGCAGGATGTCCGCGGTGATCACCACCGCCCTTGCATCGGTGTGCTTGGCGATCCAGTCGTCAGCGGCGTCGAAGCCGTCGCTGACCACCACCCGGGTGATCAGCGGATGCTGCGGCACACGCAGATGGGCGTTGCTCACCACCGTCACCGGGACCTCAAGGCGCCAGGCGACCTTGTAGATTTCGTCCTTCACCGGGCAGGCATCGGCATCGACGAGGATGTGCGGGCGGGTCGTCATCCCGGTGCCCTGCCACAATCCCGGCCCGAACGCGACCGACCCCGGGGCGCGTTGCCATCGCACGCCCCGGGATACCGCCCGCGCTTCAGTTCTGCGCCGCCTTCGCGCCGGCGCGCGCCGGCGGCGTGCTGGAGGCCGCGGCGCGCAGTGCCTCGTCATACCAGGCCGAAAGATCGCGATGCATCTGCGGCATCGTGTTCGGGTTCAGATACACCATGTGGCCCGCGTCATAATAGGTGAAGCGGATGTTCTTCTGCAGCTGCGGGTCGAGCAGCATGTGGTTCACGTCGAACTCGGCGCCGTAGAACGGCGTCGCGAAGTCATAGTAACCGTTCATGAAGAGCACCTTCAGATACGGGTTGGTGCGCATCGTGTAGGCGAGGTCCACCGCACTGTCCGGCATCAGGTGCGTGCCGCTGTCGTCCGGCGCGCGATGCTTCCAGTCCCAGTCGAAACCGGGGCCGCGCGCGGTCATGCGGTAGGGCATGTCGGTCTTGTAGCCGAGCACGCGCGTCGCATAGTCCTGGAACGTCGCGACGAAGGCGCCGGTGACCGCAGTCGATGCCGGATCGTCGGACGGGCTGTCGGCATTGGCGTCGGTGACGTTGAGCAAATAGCGCGAATCGAGCCGGCCCACCGCGACGCGGCGATCGCGCATCAGTTCGGTCTGGAAGCGCGGCAGGGTGAGGCGGAGGTCGGCGCGGAGGATATAGGCTTCGCTGATGCCGGTATATTCGGACATCTTCTTGGCGATCGCCGCCTTTTCCTCGGCCGAGATGGTCGCCCCCTTGGCGAGCGCGGCGGCATAGGGGCCGCTGGTAAAGGCGCGGACCTCGGCCAGGAAGCTCGGAAGGTCGGCAGGTCGGTTCTGCAGCCGGTTATGGTACCAGGCCGTCGCCGCCATGGTCGGGAACAGGGTGAGGAAATTCTGGTCGTAGCCCGGCTGGCGCACGCCGTAGTTCATGATCGTCGAGAACTGGACCATGCCGTTCAGGCTCAGCCCGGCCTCCTCCAGCTTGGCGGCGACCACGGGATTGCGCAGCGTGCCATAGCTCTCACCGAACAGGAATTTCGGGCTCGGCCAACGATCGAACTTGTTGGTGTAGCGCAGGATCGCGCGCGCGAAGCCATCGGCGTCCTGGTCGACGCCCCAGAAGTCCTTGCCGGTCTTGTCCCCCAGCGGCCGCGACCAGCCGGCACCCAGCGCGTCGATGAAGACGAGGTCGCTCTTGTCGATCAGCGAATCCGGGTTCGGCCCGAAGCCATAGGGCGCCGGACGGATATATTCGGGGTTGGCGGTGGTGACGCGCACCGGCGCGAAGCTGCCCATGTGGAGCCAGATCGTCGGCGAGCCCGGTCCGCCATTGTAGAAGAAGGTCACCGGCCGCTGCTCGCGGGCGGACCCGTCGCGGGTGTAGGCGGTGTAGAAATAGGAGGCGGTCGGCTTGCCGTCGTCGTCGCGGATGGTGAGCGTGCCGGCGGTGGCGGTATAGGCGATGCGCTGGCCACCGACGGTGACCGCGTCGTGGCTGACGGCCGCCGCTTCCTCGACCGAAGGCTTTGCCCAGGCGGCCTCCGCCTCGGCCTTCATCTGCTCGCGATGGTCGCCCTTGGCGGCGGCTTCCTTGGGCTTTTCCTGCGCCCAGACCGGGCTGGTGGTGACGAGCAACAACGACAGCAAGGCAGCACGGCGCATTCGGCGATTCCCCCGGAGATGGTTACACGGGAGACTTTGTTACATGCAGATGCGATCGAAACAAGCGGCGATGACAGCCGCTTACATCTCGCCCCGGGCACGGCGGAGGGCGTACCATTTCGCCACGTTCGCCTGATGCTGCGGATAGGTCTCGGCGAAGACGTGCCCGCCGGTGCCGTCCGCCACGAAGTACAGCGCCTTGGAATCCGCCGGATGCAGCACCGCGTCGATCGAGGCGCGGCCCGGATTGGCGATCGGCCCCTCGGGCAGGCCCCGCATGGCGTAGGTGTTGTAACCGTTCTTCGCGCGCAGTTCCGATTGCAGGATGCGGCGGCCGAGCGGCTTGCCCTTGGTGATCGGGTAGATGATCGTCGGATCGGCCTGGAGCGGCATGCCCGCCTTGAGCCGATTGGCATAGACGGCGGCAACCGTCGTGCGCTCGGCCGGCTTGCCGGTTTCCTTCTCGACGATCGAGGCGAGGATGATCGCCTCGCGCGGGGTAGTCACCACCAGCCCCTTGTCCCGCTCTGCCCAGGCCTTGGAGAGATAGGCGGTCATCGCCTTCTGCATCCGTGCCAGCACCGCGGCCCGCGGCTCGTCGCGGACATAGGCGTAGCTGTCGGGCAGCACCGAGCCCTCTTCGGGCGTCCTGGCGTTACCGCTGAGGCCGGGCGCCTTGGCCAGCGCTTCGGCGACGAGGATCGACGGCATGCCCTCCGGCACCGTCACCAGACGCTGCTGGGTCTTCCCCGTCTGCAGCATCTCCAGGATCTTGCGCGCGCTGGTGCCTGGCGCGATCCGGTACTCGCCGGCGCGGATCGAGCCGCCATCCCCCAGCAGCTTGGCGAAGGCGAGGAACAGCTGGCGCGAAGGGATCGCCCCGGCCTTCTCCAGGTCGCCCGCCGCGCGGGACAGGCTGGCGCCCTCGGGGACGACGAGGCTGACGTTCTTGGTGGCGGGTCCCGGTCCGGCCCACAGCCACCAGCCGCCGCCGAGCACGCAAACCGCCAGCACCGCGGCGATCAGCAGGACGCGCGGTCCCCGGCGCCGGCGCACCGGCGTGCGGCGACGGGTTCGGGAACGCGCGTCCTGCGGCATGGCTCAGATCGCCTTCATCACCAGGCTGGCATTGGTGCCGCCGAAACCGAACGAGTTGTTCAGCACGGCCTTCACCTTCCGCTCCTTCGCGACATGCGGCACGAGGTCGACACCTGCGCAATTCTCGCTCGGATTGTCGAGGTTGAGCGTCGGCGGCACGATCTGGTCGCGCAACGCCAGGATGCAGAAGATGCTTTCCACCGCACCGGCGCCGCCGAGCAGGTGACCGATCGCCGACTTGGTCGAGCTCATCGACAGGCTGCCGAGCGCATCGCCGAACAGGCGGCGCACCGCGCCGAGCTCGAGCTCGTCGCCCATCGGGGTCGAGGTGCCGTGTGCGTTGATATAGTCGATCTCGTCGAGTGCGAGGCCGGACTTGCGCACCGCCATCTGCATCGAGCGGAACGCGCCCGAGCCTTCGGGGTGCGGCGCGGTCACGTGATACGCATCGCCCGAAAGGCCGTAGCCGACCACTTCGGCATAGATCTTTGCGCCACGCGCCTTGGCATGCTCATATTCCTCGAGCACGACCACGCCCGCACCCTCGCCCATCACGAAGCCGTCGCGGCCCTGGTCCCAGGGGCGGCTGGCCTTGGTGGGGTCGTCGCGGAAGCCGGTGGAAAGCGCGCGCGCCTGACCGAAGCCGGCGATGCCGATCGGGCAGATCGTGCTTTCCGCACCACCGGCCAGCATGATGTCGGCATCGTCCATCGCGATCATCCGCGCGGCGTCGCCGATCGAGTGCGCGCCGGTCGAGCAGGCGGTGACAACCGCATGGTTCGGACCCATCAGGCCGTACTTGATCGAGACCTGGCCCGAGATCAGGTTGATCAGGCGGCCATGGACGAAGTGCGGTGAGACGCGCTTCGGGCCCTTTTCGGCGAGGACGAGCGATTCGCTCTCGATGCCCGGCAGCCCGCCGATGCCGGAACCGATCGAGCAACCGGCGCGGAAGCGCATTTCCTCCGGCATGTCGAGCAGACCGGCATCCTCGATCGCCTGGCCGGCGGCATCGATGCCGAAGACGATGAACGGGTCGACCTGGCGCTGGATCTTGTGATCGACGCGCTTGCCCGCATCGAAGCCATATTCATGGCCGGCCGGCTTCACTTCGCAGGCATAGTTGCTCTGGAAATCCGTCGCATCGAACTTGGTGATCGTGCCCGCGCCGGACTTGCTGGCGAGGATGTTCTTCCAGGCGGTTTCGACATCGGCCCCCAGCGGGGTGACGAGGCCCAGGCCGGTCACGACTACGCGGCGCATGGCAGTTCTCCAGTCAATTTCTATTCGGTTCGGTCGTAATACAAAACGGCTCCCCGTCCGCATCGCCAAAGGCACGGGACGGGAAGCCGCCTAGTCGCAATTCCTGCCCATACGGGCGGGGAGCGCGGTTCGAGCGTCAGCCCTGCTGATGCTCGGAGATGTAGGCAACGGCGTCGCCGACGGTGCTGATCTTCTCCGCGGCGTCGTCCGGGATCTCGACCCCGAACTCTTCCTCGAAGGCCATCACCAGCTCGACGATGTCGAGGCTGTCCGCGCCGAGGTCATCGGTGAAGCTCGCGGTCGGCACCACGTCCTTGGCGTCGACGCCCAGATGGTCGACAACGAGCGCCTGCACGCGGGTGGTGATCTCTTCCTGGTTGGCCATGGTCCCTGTTTTCCTTTGTGATGGGGCTCTGAATCCGTTTTCCCGCACCTAGAATGCCGCCGTGGCGGTTGCAAGAGGGTGCCGCGCGGCACCTGTCCCGCTATCGGGAAAAGTCGGCGGAAGCATATTCCAGCGTGTTGAGAAACGCAAAATATTGCGCGAGCAATTGTGCATTTGACCGGGTCTGCTGCGCTTCGTCGGTCACGGCGGCGCGGATCAGGTCCTGCGTCGCCTTGGGGGTGAGCGGCGCGCGACGCACCGCGTCGGGCAGCGCGGCGAACTGCTGGTCGAGCGCGGCTGGGTCGAACCCCTTGGCCTGGACGACCCGCTTGGCGACGGGCAGACCGATCTCGGCAAGGGCATAGACGCCCGATGCCGAGGCCGATGCACCGCTCCAGCCGCGTTCGTTGGCGCACGCAGTGGTGGCGTCGTTCAGCCCGCGGGTTACCGCCGGGTCGTAGCTCGGCCGCTGGCCGGGATTGGCGAGGTTGCGCTCGACATTGGCGGCAAGCTGCGCCTTCACGGCCGCATCGAGCTTCTGCCCGACACAACCGATCGACGCGGGATCCGCCGGGGCCGCAAGGGCCGGGGTCGCGAACGCAAGTACAAATGCAGTGGCAAGCACCAGACGCATAATCTTCCTACTCCACGCCCCCCGGCTTTTCGGCTTACAGCATCGCCATCCCGCCGTTCACATGCAAGGTCTGGCCCGTCACATAGGACGCTTCCTTGCTGGCGAGGTAGACAACTGCCGCACCGATATCCTCGCCCTCGCCCAGCTTTCCGGCAGGAATACGGCCAAGCAGCGCCTCTTTCTGCGCATCGGGCAGAACGTCCGTCATCGCCGACCGGATGAAGCCGGGAGCCACGCAGTTGACGGTGATGTTACGGCTGGCGAGTTCCTGCCCCAGCGCCTTGGACATGCCGACCAGGCCGGCCTTGGAGGCCGCATAGTTGGCCTGGCCCGGATTGCCGGTGGCACCGACGACCGAAGTGATCGAGATCATCCGGCCGAAGCGCGCCTTCATCATCGGCTTGGCAGCCGCGCGCATCAGGCGGAACGCGGATTCCAGATTGATCTGGATCACCTGCTCCCACTCCTCGTCCTTCATCCGCATCGCGAGATTGTCGCGCGTGACGCCGGCGTTGTTGACAAGAATGTCGAGCTTTCCACCCAGCGCTTCCACCGCCTGCGGCACCAGCGCGTCGACCGCGGCGCGATCCGAGAGGTTGCAGGCGAGCGCGACATGCTCGCCGCCGAGGCCGGCGCGAAACGCCTCCAGCTTCTCGGCGTTCGAGCCGGAAACCGCCAGCTTGGCCCCCTGCGCCGCCAGCGCCTTGGCGATGGCCGAACCGATACCGCCCGAAGCGCCGGTGACGAGCGCGGTCATGCCGTTTAGATCAAACATCTGCGTATCTCCTCAGAGCGCCTTCACGAGCGCTTCAATGTCATCCATCGTCACGACGCTGGTCACGGTGGCATCCGGGCTGATCCGCTTGACCATCCCGCCAAGCACCTTGCCGCCTAGTTCGACGAACCCGTGCACCCCGCCATCGAACATCGCCGACACCGATTCGCGCCAGCGGACCATGCCGGTGACCTGCTCGACCAGCAGCGTGCGGATGGTCGCGGGGTCGGTGACGGGCGCCGCGGTCACATTGGCATAGACCGGCACCAGCGGCGCCTGGATCGCCACCTCGGCCAGCGCCTTCGCCATCGCGTCCGCCGCCGGTTGCATCAGCGGGCAATGGAACGGCGCCGAGACCGGCAGCAGCAGCGCGCGCTTGGCGCCGTGATCCTTGGCGATCGCCACCGCGCGCTCGATCGCCGCGCGGGCGCCCGAGATCACCACCTGGGTGGGGTCGTTGTCATTGGCGACGGTGCACACCTCGCCCTCGGCCGCGGCGTCTGCGATCGCCTGCGCCTTGACGAGATCGGCGCCCAGCAGCGCGGCCATCGCCCCCTCGCCCACCGGCACCGCCGACTGCATCGCGTCGCCGCGCTTGCGCAGCAGCTTCGCCGTCGTCGACAGGTCGAGCGCACCCGCGGCGCACAGCGCGCTATATTCGCCGAGCGAATGACCCGCGACAAAATCAGCCTTCTCGGCAAGGCGGATGCCGCCCTCCTTCTCGAGCACGCGCAGCACCGCGATGGCATTCGCCATGATCGCCGGCTGCGCATTGGCGGTGAGGGTGAGGTCGCTCTCCGGCCCCTCGCTCATCAGCTTGAAGAGATGCTGGCCCAGCGCCTCGTCGACTTCCTGGAACACTTCGCGCGCGGCGGGGCTCGCCTCGGCCAGCGCCTTGCCCATGCCGACGGCCTGGCTGCCCTGGCCGGGAAAAATGAATGCGCGCATGATGGCTCCTCTTCGCGAACGCTTCTATAATGGCGGCGCGCGTTAGAGCCGAACCCGTTATGGATGCAAGCCCGGCGCGCCGAACGCGCTTGCCTTTACCCCGGAACTGCGTGTAAGGGCATCAGATCGGAGCGGAGCAGCAATGCGCCCGCTCCGTTTGCTTTATCGAGACGACAGCCGGAGGGGCGACCGCATGGGGCGGCGTCAGCGATCGGCCAACATGAAAGAGAACGTATGGCTCTGTACGAGCACGTGTTCCTTGCGCGCCAGGATCTGGCACAGGCGCAAGTGGACGCGCTGGCGGAAACCGCCACCAAGATCGTCGAAGACAACAACGGCAAGGTCGTCAAGACCGAGACCTGGGGTCTTCGCAGCCTGGCCTATCGCATCGCGAAGAACCGCAAGGCGCACTATGTCATGCTCGAAATCGACGCGCCGGCAGGCGTGGTCGCCGAGCTGGAGCGCCAGACGCAGATCAACGAAGACGTGATCCGCTACATGACCGTCAAGGTTGACGGCCACGAAGCTGGTCCCTCGGTGATGATGCGCAAGGGTGACCGCGAGCGTCGTGGTCGTCGCGAGCGCGACGGCGGTTTCGACGGCGAATAAGGAGCGATAGACCATGGCACGACCGTTTTTCCGCCGCCGCAAGAGCTGCCCCTTCTCCGCGAAGGACGCGCCCCGGATCGATTACAAGGACGTCCGCCTGCTGCAGGGCTTCGTCTCCGAGCGCGGCAAGATCGTCCCCTCGCGCATCACCTCGGTGAGCGCGAAGAAGCAGCGCGAGCTGGCCCAGGCCATCAAGCGCGCCCGTCACCTGGGCCTGCTGCCCTACATCGTTAAGTAAGGAGCGGATCCATGGAAGTCATTCTGCTGGAGCGCGTTGAGAAGCTCGGCCACATCGGCGACGTGGTGAAGGTGAAGGACGGGTTCGCCCGTAACTTCCTGCTGCCGCGCAAGAAGGCGCTGCGCGCCAACGAAGCCAACCGCAAGGTCTTCGAAGCCAATCGTGAGCGCATCGAAGCCGAGAACGCGACCCGTCGCGTCGAGGCCGAGAAGGAATCGAAGACGCTCGAGGGCGTTTCGGTCACCCTGATCCGTCAGGCGTCGAACGTCGGCCAGCTGTACGGCTCGGTCGCGGTGCGCGACCTGGTCGACGTGCTGACCGCCGAAGGCCACAAGGTCAACAAGGCGCAGGTCGTGCTCGACCGTCCGATCAAGGCGATCGGCGTGTACGAAGTCCGCGTTGCGCTGCACCCGGAAGTCGCGGTGACCGTCAAGGTCAACGTCGCACGCTCGCCGGAAGAAGCCGAGATGCAGGCGCAGGGCGTCGACGTCATGACGGCGATGTTCGAGCGCGAAGAGACCGGCTTCACCGAGGACTATGATCCCAACGCCGAGCCGGGCGAGATCGCGACCGAAGCCCCCGCCGCGGAAGACGCGCAGGGCTGAGTCGACCGACTCCGAACCAAGTAAGGGGCCGTACCGAGCAATCGGTGCGGCCCTTTCCTTTTCGGAGGTATCGGAAACGCGCCACACTCGAACAGAAATCCTGTCGCACCGCAGCGTGCACCCTCCGTTATCCACTGGCGTGCGAGAATCGGCAGGCGTACCGCGTGGCACCCCGAATCAGTCGGGGCATGGAGACCTGCAGTGGAGCAGTTAGCGAGCGACGGCGACACCGCCGCGCATACGCACCAGGAACCGTTCACCGCGCTGGCGCTCGGCGCCATCGGCGTGGTGTTCGGCGACATCGGCACGTCGCCGCTCTATTCTCTCAAAGAAAGTTTCATCGGCCACCACCGGCTGGCGATCGATCCCGCCCATATCTACGGGGTGCTGTCGCTGATCTTCTGGACGATGACCTCGATCGTCACGATCAAATATGTCGTGCTGATCCTGCGCGCCGACAATCGCGGCGAAGGCGGCAGCCTGGCGCTGCTCGCGCTGATCACCCGCAAGATGGGCGACACCCGCTGGCGCGTTGCCATCACGCTTACCGGCGTAATCGCCACCGCGCTCTTCTATGGCGACGCGATCATCACCCCGGCGGTTTCGGTGTTGTCCGCCGTGGAGGGGCTCACCACCGTCGAGCAGGGCTTCACGCCGCTGGTGCTCCCGGTGACGGTCGCGATCCTCGTCGCGCTGTTCGCGATCCAGGCGCGCGGCACGGCCAGCGTGGGCAAGCTGTTCGGCCCGGTGATGCTCGTCTATTTTGCGGTGATCGCGGTGCTGGGCATCTCCGGCATCGTCGCCGCGCCAGAAATCCTGTGGGCACTGAACCCCTGGTACGCAGTGAAGTTCTTCACGCTGGACCCCACCCTCGCCTTCCTCGCGCTGGGCTCGGTGGTGCTGGCGGTGACCGGCGCCGAGGCGCTTTATGCGGACATGGGCCATTTCGGCCGCCGCGCGATCATGGTGTCGTGGCTCTACATCGCCTTCCCGTGCCTGATGCTCAACTATCTGGGCCAGTCGGCGGCGATCCTGCGCAACCCCGCGTTGATCGAGAACCCCTTCTTCCTGATGGCACCGGAATGGGGCCGCCTGCCGCTCGTCATCCTCGCCACCATGGCGACGGTGATCGCGAGCCAGGCGGTGATCTCGGGCGCCTTCTCGGTTTCGCAGCAGGCGGTGCAGCTCGGCTTCCTGCCGCGCTTGCGCATCCTCCACACCAGCGCCAAGGCGGCCGGTCAGGTCTATGTGCCGCTGGTCAACTGGGGCCTGCTGGTGATGGTCGTGCTGCTGGCGCTCGGCTTCCGCAGTTCGAGCAACCTTGCCTCGGCCTATGGCATCGCGGTGACCGGCACGATGTTCATCACCGCCTGCATGCTGGGCGTGCTGACCTTCGCCGTGTGGAAATGGCATCCGCTGTTGGCCGGCCTCGTCACCGGCAGCTTCCTGCTGATCGACGGCGCCTATTTCGCCTCGAACCTCACCAAGATCCCCGATGGCGGCTGGTTCCCGCTGCTGGTGGCAGCAGTGGCGTTCGTGTTGCTGACGACCTGGTCGCGCGGACGCCGGCTGGTGCTCGCGCGCCTGCAGGAAGGTGCGATGCCGATCGCACTATTCATCCGCTCCGCTGCCCAGTCGGCGGCGCGGGTCAAGGGCACCGCGGTGTTCCTCACCTCGACACCGGACAGCATTCCCCCTGCCCTGCTGCACAACCTGAAGCACAACAAGGTCCTGCACGAGCGGATCGTACTGCTCACCGTCGCGATCGAGCAGGTGCCCCATGTGCAGGGCAAGGAATGCACCTCGATGGAGGCGCTGGGCGACGGCTTCTTCCGGGTGGTGCTGCACTATGGCTTCATGGACGACGTCGACGTGCCCGCCGCGCTGGCGGCGATCCAGGAATGCGGCGCGCCGTTCCGGCCGATGGAGACCAGCTATTTCCTTGCGCGGCAGACGCTGCTGCCGTCATCGCGCCCCGGCATGGCGATCTGGCGCGAGAAGCTGTTCGCCTGGATGGTACGCAACGCCGAAAGCGCGATGGAGTTCTTCAAGCTCCCCACCAACCGCGTGGTCGAGCTGGGCAGCCAGCTCGAAATCTGAACAAAAAAATGGGGCGGCTTCCTGCTGGAAGCCGCCCCAGTGCTTCGGGGTATGCGCGTTTAGCCGGCCAGCACGGCGGTCTTGCCGCCGGCCCCCTGCAGTTCCACGGGCGTGCCGCCCGCACGACGCCGCTGCAACCAGTCCTTCAGCAGCTCCGCGCAGCTGTGGTCGACCGCGTCGAGCCGCGAGACATCGAGCAGCACCGACCTGCCACCGGGGACCGATTCGAGCCTGTCGGAGAGCTTGGGCAGCGTGAGGAAGGTCGCCGAGCCCGCGAGCGCGATGCGATGCGCGCCCGCTTCCTCCTGCTGATCGACCTTGAGGCCGAGGCGGCGAAGATTGGGCACCAGTTCGAGCAGCGAGAGCGCGATGCCGACCAGAACGCCGGTCAGCAGATCCTGGGTGACGACGAGCGCGCAGGTGACCGCCCAGATCGCCGCCGGCAGCACGCCGTACTGCGCGAACAGGTGACGGACATGCTTGAGGTTGACCAGCTTCACGCCGGTCACGACCAGCACCGCGCCCAGCGCGGCCATCGGGATCTCGCGCAGCAGCCAGGGCAGCAGCGCGACGAAGCCGAGTATCCAGCCGCCATGCATCACCGCCGACCAGCGGGTTTGCGCGCCGGCCTGGACGTTGGCAGAGCTGCGGACGATCACGCCGGTCATCGGCAGCGCGCCGGCGATGCCGCACAGCAGATTGCCGATGCCCTGCGCGCGCAGTTCCTTGTTGTAGTTGGTGCGGACGCCGTCATGCATGCGATCCACGGCGGCGGCCGACAGCAGCGTCTCGGCGCTGGCGATGAAGGCGAGCGCGATCGCCGCGGTGATGACCTGCGGGTCCATCCACTTGGCGAGGAAGCCGCTCTCCGGCAGCGCAATTGCGGAGACAATGTTCGATGGCACGGTGACGCGGGTCACGTCGAGGCCGAGGCTGAACGCCACCAGCGTCGCGGCGACCACGCCGACCAGCGCTCCCGGCACCAGCTTCACGGCGGCCGGCTTGAACTTGTCCCAGCCGATCATCGTCGCGATGGTCAGCAGGCCGAGGCCCAGCGCCATCTCGGCGGCGGCAAGATCGGTCGACAGACCCAGCACGCGACCGGGCATCGCGGCCAGATTGGCGAGCCCGTTCGACAGCGGCTTGGCGTCGAACAGCACATGATACTGGCCGACTACGATCAGGATGCCGATCCCGGCCAGCATGCCATGCACCACGGCGGGCGAGATCGCGCGGAACCAGCCGCCGACGCGCAGCACGCCCGCGACCACCTGGATGGCGCCGGCGAGGATCAGGATCGGGCCGAGCGCCGACAGGCCCTGCTCGCGCACCAGTTCGAACACGATGACGGCGAGGCCCGCCGCCGGGCCGCTCACCTGGAGCGGCGAACCGGCGAGCAGACCCACGACCAGGCCACCGATGATGCCGGTGACCAGGCCCTTTTCGGGCGGAACGCCCGAGGCGATGGCGATGCCCATGCAAAGCGGCATCGCCACCAGGAACACGACGATCGACGCCGTGAAGTCGCGCACGAAGCTCTTGGGCTTCGGTGCTTCCGCGACCGTGCTCATTCGGCTGCCTCCGCATAGGCGATGTCGCGCGCGAGCCGCTGGCCGGCCGGCAGCGCCACCGGCATCGGGCGATCCTCGCGGATTGGCACGAAGCGGCCGCTCTCGCCGTCGAGACCGAGCACCATGCCGGCGCCGATGTCGACGAACCAGCCGTGCAGGGCGATCTCGCCGCGCGCGATGCCGGCCGCGACCGACGGGTGCGTGCGCAGATGCGCAAGCTGGACGACCACGTTCTCGAGCGCGGCGGTGCGCACCGCATCGGCGCCCTCGAGATTGTCATAGCCGCCATCGACGACGCACTTGGCGGCATGGCTGTGGCGCAGCCAGGCGGTGACGTTCGGCATGCCTTCCAGCATCTCCGGGTTCATCAGCGCCTTCATCGCGCCGCAGTCCGAATGGCCGCAGACGATGATGTCGCGCACGCCCAGCGCCGCCACGGCATATTCCACCGTCGACGACACGCCGCCATTCTGGGTGGCGAAGGGCGGCACGATGTTGCCGGCGTTGCGGCAGACAAACAAGTCGCCCGGGTTGGCCTGGATGATCTGCTCCGGCACCACCCGCGAATCGGCGCAGGAGATCATCAGCGCCTTGGGGCTCTGCCCGTGGGCGGCGAGCTTCGAATAAAGGGCGTGCTGGTTCGGGAAGACCTGCTTCTCGAAATCGACGACGCGTCCGATCACTTCGTTCACGGCTTGGCTCCTGGGTTTCGCCCGCGGCGCGGGCACTTCTTCAGGAGACCAAGCTAACCACCCGCATTTGCTGCATCGCGGCGGGTTCGTAAGGAAACGTTTCTAAGAGTTTGATCCGTCGCGCGGCAACAGGATTTCGGCGCAGAGCCCGCCGCCCTCACGATTGGCGAGGCGGAAGCGCCCGCCCTCGGCCTCGGCCGCACGCGCGACGATCGACAGACCGAGACCGAAGCCCACCGTGTCGCGCGAGCGCGCTGCATCCAAGCGGACGAAGGGCTGCATCACGCGCTGGAGGTCTTCCTCGGGAATGCCGGGCCCCTTGTCTTCGACGCGGATCGCCACCGCGCCGTCGATCGGCACCAGCCGGATGCAGCACTGGCCGGCATAATGGACGGCGTTGTCGACCAGGTTGTTCAGCGCGCGCTTGAGCATCAGCGGGCGCAGGACATGCTCCAGATGATCCGGGCCGTCATATTCGACGTCACGGCCATGGTCGGCATTGTCGTCCGCGATGGTCGCGCACAGCACCGCGAGATCGACCCGCGCGGGCTTCTCCAGGTCCCCCTCGCCGCCTAGAAACGCGAGCAGCGAGGCGATCATCGCCTCCATCTCGGTGATGTCAGTCTCAACCGCGGCGTGGACATCGGGATCGGCGATCGCATCCGCGCGCAGGCGAAGCCGGGCCAGCGGCGTGCGCATGTCGTGGCCCACCGCGGCGAGCGCCTGGGTGCGATCGGCGATCAGGCGCTGGATGCGCTCCTGCATGCGGTTGAACGCGCTGATCACCCGGCGCAGTTCCTTGGGGCCGGCCTCCTCGACTTCGAGGACGCTGCCCATGCCGAAGCGATCGGCCGCCACCGCGAGCCGCCGCATCGGCAGTAGCATTCGCCGGAGCAGGATGCCGCTGATCAGGATCAGCGCCAGCGCCGGGGCCAGCGCGAGCAGGATGCGTGACAGCCCTAGGTCCGCCGCATGGACGTGCTCGCGCGTCCGGAAATACATCCAGCTGCCGTCGGGCATCGGCACCGCGCCCACGATCAGTGCCTTGCTGCCCTGGGAGGTCAGCCGCAGCCGCAGCCCGTCGGACGCGAGCGTGGGCTCCCATAGCACCACCTGCTCGTAGAGCCGGTCGAGGCCGGGCTGTCCGCGCAACGCCGGCGGAAGCTGCGCCATCCACCGCACTTCGTAGCGCGAGGTGGTAAATTCGAGGGCGAGGCCCTCGCGGCGCGCGGGCGGCTGTTCGGCGAGCAGCTTGCGCGCGATCACCAGATGCTCGGCAAGCCGGCGCGCCTCGTCGTCGCGCACCGCGAACTGACTGGCGCGTTCGTAGAGGAGGGTGGAAACGGCGAATTCGATCAGGATCGTCAGCAGCAGGATCGCGAAGACCTGCCCGATCAATCCCGAGGGGCGGCGCAGAAACGCCCTCAAGCGCGCGACACGGGAACGTTGAGCGTGTAGCCGATACCGCGCACGGTGACGATCGGCGCCTGGTGCCCCGCGTCGGAAAGCTTGCGGCGCAGACGGCTGACGAGCACGTCGATGCTGCGATCCGAACTGTCCCCGAGCCGGGTGCGCGACAGCTCGATCAACCGCTCGCGCGAAATCACCCGGCCGGCATGGTCGCACAGCGTGACCAGCAGGTCGAATTCGGCGCCGGTCAGGTCGACCACCGCGCCGGTGGGCGACAGAAGCTCGCGTCGCGGCAGGTTCACCGTCCAGCCGTCGAACTGGATCTCGCCCTTGGGGCGCTCGGTCGCATCGCGCTCGCCGGCGCCGCGGCGGAGCACGGCACGCACGCGTGCGACGAGTTCGCGGGTGCCGAACGGCTTGGGCAGGTAATCATCCGCCCCAAGCTCGAGACCGACGACGCGGTCCGTCTCGCTGCCCTTGGCCGAGATGAAGATGATCGGCACCGAACTCTTCTGGCGGATCGCACGGCACAGATCGATGCCGCTGGTCCCCGGCAGCATCACGTCGAGCAGCACTAGGTCGACCGGACCCTGATCCAGCGCCAGCCACATTTCGGGCGCGGACGAAGCCGGACGGACGGTGTAGCCATTTTCCTGAAGCGCGCGCGCGGTAAGCGTGCGCAGCTGGGGATCATCCTCGACCAGAACGATCGTGGGGAGGCTAAGCGGGGGTTCACCTGCATACATCGCGCAGAAACCTAGGGTCCCCGCCTGCCAGGGTCAACGGCACGGCGTGACCGGCGTCACGCCGTGCCGGACCGGCGGGCGCTATGCAGCCAGGAGAAATCGAGGAAACCCCATGCAGATGCCACGCTTCCGGAACGTCATGCTCGCCGTGCGACCGCGCAGCGGACGCGCCCTGCCGGCATCGATGACGGAGGCTGTTGCGCAGGATCTTACCCCACCCCAGGACGATGGCGCCGCCGAGCCGCACCATCTGCTCGCTGCCCTCGATCGCCTTTCTTCCACCGTGATTGCCGCCACCGGCAGCTGGGTGTTCCTGTCTTCCGAACGAATCCAGCTGATCGAAGCCGCGCACAAGCTGGCCTGGCTGCTGGTGCGCGTGCATCGCAACGAGCAGTTCCTGGCGCGCGCGCCAGATATTCGCGGCACCGTCCAGGCGATCATCAGCGCGACCTATCAGCTGCAATCGGTGCGCGCGCTCGGCGACGGCGTCGAGGCGATTGCCGCGCTGTTCGATCTGATCCCGCGCATCGATATGCTGCTCCCCGCTTCGAGTCAGCGCGCCCAATAAGGCTGGCGCAACGCCGTGCACGTGGCTAGAGCGACGCCGAAGGTTTGACCTTCCTGTCCATGCCGGTGCCCTTCACGGGGCCCAAGGGAATGCGGTGCGGGCGCGTCGGCGCACAAGGCCGCAGCTGCCCCTGCAACTGTAAGCGGAGAGCGGCCGGGCACAGGCCATTGGGAGCGATCCCGAGAAGGCGCCCGATCCGCGGTGACCCGCAAGCCAGGAAACCTGCCGGCACGGGGAGTCGCTCACGCTCGGTCCAGGGTGCGGCCGCAGCGCGGTTTTCCGTTCGAGCGACGAAGCCGAACCGGGCGCGCAGCCGTGCGTCCGGCGCGTATCTGTTGCTGGAGCCGGAAATGCCATTGCGTGACGCCCATCCCTCCATTCCCCTGTTCGACAGCGTCGTGGCGTTCGATGCTGCCCTCGCCAGCCTCCCCGCTCCCGACCCGGCCAGCACCGACGCGGCCCGCGCCCGCCAGCAGCAGCTGACGAAGCCGCCCGGATCGCTGGGCCGGCTGGAGGACATCGCCGTCTTCCTCGCCGGCTGGCAGCGCCGCGCGCGACCGTCGCTGGACACTGCCAGGGCCGTCGTCTTCGCCGGCAATCACGGCGTCGCAGCGCAGGGCGTCAGCGCCTTCCCGACCGAGGTGACCGCGCAGATGGTCGCCAATTTCGCCGCTGGCGGCGCCGCGATCAACGCGCTGACCGGCATCATCGGCATGCCGCTGGCGGTGATCGCGCTCGACCTTGATCATCCCACCAGGGACTTCACCACCGCGCCGGCGATGACCGAGGAAGCGTGCCTTGCAGCCCTGCGCGAGGGCGCAGCGGTGGTCACGCCCGGCACTGACCTGTTGCTGCTGGGCGAAATGGGCATTGCCAACTCCACTGCCGCCGCGGCGCTGTGCCTGCGCAGCTTCGGCGACAACGCCGCCGACTGGGCGGGGCCCGGCACGGGTCTGGACGGCGCCGGCGTGAGCCGGAAGGCCGCGGTGGTGGACGCTGCCATCGCACATCATGCCGACGCGCCCTCGACCCCGTTTGAAACGCTGCGTCGCGTCGGCGGCCGGGAACTTGCCGCGATCGCGGGCGCGGTGCTGGCGGCACGGCATGCCGGCGTGCCGGTGCTGCTGGACGGTTTCATCTGCTGCGCGGCAATCGCCCCGCTCGCCGCCGCTGCACCCGGGATCGTCGACCATTGCATCGCCGGCCATTGCTCGGCGGAGCCCGGTCATGCCCGGCTGCTCGCCCGCCTCGGCCTCGATCCGCTGCTTCGGTTGAACATGCGCCTCGGCGAAGCGAGCGGCGCCGCGGTGGCGGCGGCGGTGCTGCGCTCGGCGCTGGCGGCGCACAACGGCATGGCGACCTTTGCCGAGGCGGGGGTCGCCCGCGGCGCATGAGCGACATCGTCGTCCACCTGCTGCGCCACGGCGTCACCGATGCCGAGGGCCGGCTGATCGGTTCCAGCGACGCGGCGCCGCTGGCCGAGGGCGTGGCGGCGTGCGCCGCCCGCGCGCACGGACTGGCGGTGGCGGCCGTCGTGCATTCCGATCGCGCGCGAACCCGCGTGCCGGCACAGCGGATCGCGGCGGACCTGGGTCTCGCGCCGCAGCCGGACCCACGCTGGCGCGAGCTCGATTTCGGCAGCTGGGACGGTCAGCCGATCGACACGATCGACGCGGCGGCGCTGGCCGCATTCCAGAACGACCCCGCACACCAGGTGCCGCCCGGCGGCGAAGCCTGGCCGGCGCTCGTCGACCGCGTGACCGCGGCGCTGGGTGCGATCGACCGGTCGACGCTGGTCGTCACCCATGGCGGAGCGATGCGCGCTGCGATCGCCAGCCTGTGCGCCATCGACTTCCCCCAGCTTTGGAACATCGCCCTTCCCCATGCCGCGCTGCTCAGCCTGCGCGTGTGGCCGGGCACGCCGCGTATCGGCCAGATCATCGGACTTGCCACATGAGAGATTTCGTCCTCGCCCTCCAGTTCCTCACGCGGCTGCCCCTGCCGAGCGTTCCGGCGGACGCCGCGGCGTTCGCCCGTGCGATGCGCTGGTTCCCCGCCGCCGGGCTGGTGGTCGGGCTGGTCGTGCTGCTCGCGGCGTGGCTGGGCCTGCAGCTCGATCCCTGGACCGGCGCGATGGCGGCGCTGGCGGCGTGGGTGGGCGTCACCGGGGCGCTGCATCTCGACGGCCTTGCCGACCTCGCCGACGCCAGCGGCGCGATCCACAAGGGGCCGGAGCGGCTGCGCGAGGTGCTGGCGGATCCGCATGTTGGCAGCTTCGGCGTGGTGGCGATCGGGCTGCAGCTGCTCGCCAAGCTGGTGCTGCTGCACGCCCTGCTCGCCTGGGCGGACTGGTGGACGCTGCTGTTCGTGCCCGCCGCCGCGCGGCTGGGTCCGCTGGTGTGGAGCTGGTGGCTCCCGCCGCTGCACGAGGGGCTGGCCAGCCGCTTCCGGGGCGCGATCCGCCCGGCCGACCTGATCATATGGGGCGTGCTGCTTGCCTTCGCCGCGGCGCTGGCCGCGCCCGCGCTGATCGCTGCGCCGCTGCTCATCGCCGCCTGGGGCTGGTGGGTGCGGCGGATGCTCGGCGGCATTTCCGGGGACGGACACGGTGCCGGGATCGAACTCGTCGAGACCGGCCTGCTGCTCGCGCTCGTGATCGCGCCGCATCTCGGATGAGCGACCCGCTGCTGCACCATGGCGGCAATCTGGCGGCCGCCCGCGCGCGTTTCGGGGACGGAGACTGGCTGGACCTGTCGACCGGGATCAATGCGCGGCCATGGCCGGTGCCGGGCGATCTGTCGCTGGAACTGGGCCCGCTGCCCAGCCCCGCCGCGCTCGCCGATCTGGAGGCGGCGGCGGCGGCACATTTCGGGGTCGGGCCGGAAAATGTCTGCGCGGTGCCCGGCAGCGAGATGGGGCTGCGCCTGCTCGGCATGCTGCTGGGCGGCCGGGCCTGCCACATCGCCCCGGGCTA
>JAIYAA010000341.1 GCA_027489295.1 Sphingomonadales bacterium
AGCATGCCATAGGGCAGTGCGAAGGCATCCATCGTCGCTGCATCGAGATCGCGGGCACCGAGCGGGAAGTTGAAATAGCCGGTGGCATCCATCCCGAACGGGGCGAAGCCGATCGCGCCCCGCCCCAGCGCCTCATAGAAGAAGCGGGCGAACTCGCGCGCATTGCCGATCTCCGGCACCATCAGCGCGTTGTCGGCCCGGGCATATTTCTCGAGGTAGAGCGAGACGTTCTCGCTGCTGCGATCATAGAGGTCGGGCGCCGCGAAATCGAGGGCGGGTGCCGCCGCCTTCCAGATGTCGAGCACATCCTGCTGCGGCCCGCCGCTCGCCACGCCGTCCGGGTCGGGCACGTTGGAGGGGCCGGCAAGGGCTGCGTTGACGTACATCGGCAGCGGTTTCACCGCCTTGCCCGCCGCCGCGATGGCGTTGACGTAGCGCGCGACGTACCAGCTGTTGAACGCGCGGTCCGCCTGCGCGCCGAAGGCCTCGGCCCAGGTCCCGCGCTTCCCCGTCTTCTTCGCGAGGTCCGCCGGGATGGTCTGCGCGAACAGCCGGTTGGCCTCCGCCGAATAGTCGCGCGGGTTGCGATAGCTGCCCGTCTCGTTCTCGGGCTGGACCAGGATCACGGTGTTCTGCGGATCATGGTCGCGTAAGTATTCCATCACCTTCACGAAGGCGCGCGTGTCGGCCTTCAGCGTCTCCGCCCCATGCGCGCTCAGCACGCCGTGGTCCTTGCCGTCGCGCGTCTTCATCCGGGGAAAGCGCTTCGCATCCAGCTTCACCCAGTCGGGGGTGTAGCTGTAGCTGGTGTTCTTCCAGGTGCCGAACCACAGCAGCACCACACGCTTGTCATGCGCGCGGGCCTGGTCGAGCAGCGTCTGGAGGAAGCTGAGATCGAACTGCCCCTCGCGCGGCTCCACCTGCTGCCAGGCGATCGGCACCTCCACCGTGTTGGCGTGCATCCGGTCGAGCACGGCCCACGTGGTGGCGAGCGGCTCGGCATAGTTGCTGGAGTTGTTCACCTGCCCGCCCAGCATCAGGAAGGGCGCGCCGTCGACGATCAGCGCGTGGCGGCCCTGCTTCGTCTCGATATGCGGGACCGGCGTCGCCGTCTGGGCGCTCGCCGCGGCCAGCGGAACCCCGGCCAGCACCAGCGCCAGCCCGCTCAACGACATGCAACGCACCATCTTTCCCCTCCCGCTTCCGGCAATCCTGCCGGTTTACGTTCCGATGTCCACGGGTTAGCGCTACCACTTGCCGATGGAAACTGCTTTTTGAAATTTACTTTTACAGGTGGATGCGGCTTCCAGTAACGAATCTGCCGCCGCGGTGCGGCCGGATCAGGAGAGGAAAGAATGGGGACTCAAGACCTTAATCGGCGTCACCTGCTGGGTGGCATGGCCCTTGCCGCCGGCGCGGCGACGTTGCCCGCGCACGCCTTCCAGACCGGCGCCGACGAGGTGCTGCCGCTCTGGCCGGGCTCGCCCCCGGGTGCCCCCGCGACGCTGCCGACCCCGAAATACGACCAGCGCTCGAAGGACCCCAAGTTCAACGACCGCTGGCTGACCGGCGTCGGCCAGCCTTCGCTCACCGTGCGGCGCGCCGCCAAGCCCAACGGCACCGCGGTGATGTTGATCCCCGGCGGCGGCTATGGCTTCCTGGCGATCGACAATGAAGGCGAAGAGCAGGCGCGCTGGCTGAACGCGATCGGCATCACGGCCTTCATCCTGCGCTACCGGCTGCCGACCGAAGGCTGGGCGAACCGCGCGACCGTCCCCCTCGCCGATGCGCAGCGCGGGCTGCGGCTGATCCGCGCCTCGGCCAGGCGCTGGGGCGTCGATCCGGCGCGGGTGCTGGCACTCGGCTTCTCGGCGGGCGGGCATCTGGCGGGCAGCCTTGCGACGCGCCATGCCGAACGCGTCTATGCGCCGGTCGACGCGGCCGACCAGCTATCGGCACGCCCGGACCTTGCCGGGCTGATCTATCCGGTGGTCAGCCTCGCCGCGCCGTTCACCCATGGCGGCTCGCGCGACAATCTGTTCGGCACCGGCGCGGACGCCAAGGCGCTTGCCGCCGCCTCGGTGGAGAATCGCGTGACCGGGGAGACCCCGCCGATCTTCCTCACCCATGCCAGCGACGACGGGCTGGTCCCGATCGCCAACAGCCTCGCGCTCTACCAGGCGATGCTGGCGGCGCAGCGCCCGGCCGAGTTGCACGCCTTCGACCAGGGCGGCCATGGCTTCGGCGTACGCCTGCCCAAGACCGTTCCCGCCTCGGCCTGGCCGGTGCTGTTCGCCGCCTATGCGCGGCGCCAAGGGGTGCTGGCCGCATGATCCGGGCGGCGGCGCCGCTGCTGGCGCTCCTGCTCGCCGGCGCCGCCGATCCGGAACCATCCTACCGATCGAGCCCCGAGCGCCGCAGCGTGGAAGACACCCGCGACTGGGGCCGCTGGCTGGGGCCGTTCCGCGCCACGCTGGTGCCCAGCATGATGCAGGATTTCGGCGAGCGCTATCTCTACGCCCGCGCCAACGCCGCGCTGCCGCCGCCGAAAGAGAGCGAGCAGCGCGTCGTCTTCCTCGGCGATTCGATCACCGATGGCTGGGATCTGGCGAAGAGCTTCCCCGGCAAGCCCTATGTGAACCGCGGCATCGGCAGCCAGGTGACCGCGCAGATGCTCGTCCGGTTCGAGCAGGACGTGGTGGCCCTGCACCCGCGCGCGGTGGTGATCCTGGGCGGCGTCAACGACGTGACCGGCTTCCTGCAGGTGGAAAGCGCCGAGTCGATCGTCGCCAATATCGAGGCGATGGCCGATATCGCCAGCGCCCACCGAATCGCGGTGGTGCTCTGCGCGATCCTCCCGGTGAACGACTATACCCCGGCGGCGCGGGGCGTGGTGGCGGAACGCAAGCCCGCCGAGTTGCGCGCGATCAATGCCGCGCTGCGTGCGCTGGCGCGGCGGCGCCATTTCGCCTTTGCCGATTATGCAGCGGTGCTGGCAGACGATCATGAACTGATGCGCGACGGGCTCACCCGCGACGGGGTGCACCCGCTTGCCGCGGGCTATGCGCGGATGGCCCCGGTCGCGGCACAGGCGATCGCCGCCGCTCTCAGAAATTCACCAAGTCACTGATATACAACAATATTATACTGTTAACGATAACCAGTTTTCACCCATGAACCCAGGTTTCACATTATTGTTGCGATAAATCGGATGCCATGGTAGCGCAAACATCGGATGCCGGGAGAAACCGGTACCGCCGTGCATGCGCTCGCGAACGAGCGCGCCGGCCTCACACTTGGGTATGGCGCCATTGCGCCGAGGGAGGGGACTTCGTGACCAACCGCTTCACATCATCTTTTCAGACGACCTCGTTGAACGCCGTGCTGCGCGCAGGCGCTTCGCTGGCAACGTTGTCACTTCTCGCCACGCCGGGGATGGCGCTGGCGCAGACCGCCGCTGCCGCACCGCAGGGCAGTGAGGCCGCCACGCAGGACGCGACGACCACCGACGCCACCGGCCAGGAAATCGTCGTCACCGGCATCCGCGCGTCGCTGCAGAGCGCGCGCAACCGCAAGCGCGACGCAGAACAGGTCGTCGACTCGATCACCGCGCAGGACATCGGCGCCCTGCCCGACCGCTCGGTCTCGGAAGCGCTCCAGCGCGTGCCGGGCGTGACGCTCCAGCGCACCAACGAGAATCGCGATCCGGCCCGCCTCTCCTCCGAGGGCGGCGGCGTGTTCATCCGCGGCCTGTCCTGGGTCCGTTCGGAGCTCAACGGCCGCGACGTGTTCTCGGCGAACAACGGCCGCGGCCTGTCGTTCGAGGACGTGTCGTCGGACCTGCTGGTCGGCGTCGACGTGTTCAAGAACCCCTCGGCCGAACTGGTCGAAGGCGGCATCGGCGGCATCGTCAACCTGCGCACCCGCAAGCCGTTCGACGCGCCGGGCTATGTCTTCGCGCTGTCGGGCGACGCCAACTATGCCGATCTGCGCAAGAAGACCTTCTGGTCGGGCAACGCGCTGGCCAGCGGCCGCTGGAACACCCCGCTCGGCGAGATGGGCCTGCTGCTCAGCTACTCGATCAACAACATCGGCAACCGCACCGACAGCATCACCGCCGGCCGCTATGACCGCGGCACGCTGACCAAGGCGCAGGACGGCCTCGCCGCCGGCACCAATGTCTATATCCCCGCCGGCATGGGCTTCCGCCGCATCGACTGGCAGCAGAAGCGCACCGCGTTCGACGGCTCGTTCCAGTGGAAGCCCAGCGACACGCTGACGCTGACCCTGGAGGCGCTGATCTCCAAGGCGACCCCGCACGACATCGAATATGCGGTGGGCGACTATGACACGCCCTCGTCGGACAATTCGAGCTACAAGTTCGGGGCGAACCACGAACTCCAGTCGGGCGTGATCCAGAACCGCAACCTCAACCTCGACACGCGCGCCGGCAGCCAGGACAAGAAGACCCAGGACTTCTCGGGCAACCTGCGCTGGGTGCCGAACGAGAACTGGGCGGTCAGCGCCGACCTGCAGTACATCAAGTCCACCGCCAAGGTGTACAGCATGACGGCGTTCACCGGCGCCAACATCCCCACCACCATCGCGTTCGATTTCAGCGGCGACGATCCGTCGATGACGATGACGCCGACGAACAGCGCCCAGTCGCTCACCAACAAGAATCTCTACTGGTGGGCCGCAGCGATGGACCACATCGAGAACAACGACGCCGATGAATGGGCGACGCGCGCCGATGTGGAATATACCTTCACCGACAGCGATTTCCTGAAGTCGATCCGGGTCGGCGGCCGCTATACCGATCGCGCCGCCACCACCCGCCAGAGCACCTATAACTGGAGCCTGCTCTCGGCGCAGTACTGGCAGCCGGGCGGCGCGGTGTTCCTGAACCAGACCGGCTATCAGGGCGGTCCGCAGAACCCGGATCTGCCGAACCAGACCCAGCTGGTGAACTACAACAACTTCTTCCGCGGCCAGCTCCCGTCGCCGGGCGCCGGCTTCTGGTTCCCCGCGGCGAACCTCGTCCAGAACGGCACCGCCTATGCCTATAACTATCTGAAGAGCACGGAATCGAACGGCTGGGGCTGGACCCCGCTGAGCGACGACTACAGCAAGAATCCGGGCGGCATCAACGACCAGACCGAGAAGACCTTCGCAGGCTACGCGCTGGCGCGCTTCGGGATGGATCAGAGCCCGCTCGGCCATTTCGACGGCAATATCGGCGTCCGGGTCATCCGCACCGAGAACGGCGCGACCGGCACCCCGATCACCGTCGGCGCGCCGACCTCGGCTCCGGGCCTGTGCGTCGTCGGCACGCCCATCACCTCCGGCCCGCGCGCGGGCCAGACGGTGAACGCGACCGACTGCGCCAACTACACCGCGGCGTTCAAGTTCGCCGGCGGCACGATCACCCAGCCGACGACGGGCAACGGCTCCTACACCGACGTGCTGCCCAGCCTGAACCTGCGCTTCTTCCTGAAGGACAATCTCCAGCTGCGCTTCGCCGCGGCCAAGGCGATCGTCCGGCCGACCTTCGCCCAGCTCAACCCCTATGTCTCGCTGAGCTACAGCTTCGATGCGACGACGGGCATCGGCACCGGTGTCGGCGCGAACGGGGCGCTCACGCCCTTCGTCGGCAGTGCGGGCAATCCGAACCTGAAGCCGACCCGGTCGAACCAGTTCGACATGAGCCTGGAATATTATTTCGGGCGGTCGAACAGCCTGACCTTCGCCGGCTTCTACAAGGACATCTCAAACTACATCTTCGCGGGCACGACCAAGCAGACCTTCACCGCGAACGGCCAGACCCTGACCTTCGACGTGACGCAGCAGACCAACGGCTCGCACGGCAAGATCAAGGGCTTCGAGATCGGCTACACCCAGTTCTTCGACATGCTGCCCGGCGCGCTGGGCGGCCTGGGCTTCAGCGGCAACTACACCTTCGTCGACTCGTCGGGCGGCAAGAACACCGCCGTCAACGTGTTCGATTCGACCCAGATCACCAATTCGGGTCTCAGCCTGCCGCTCGAGGGTCTGTCGAAATACTCGTACAACGCGGCCCTGGTGTACGAAAAGTACGGCATCTCGGCGCGTGCAGCGTACAACTGGCGCTCGCACTATCTGCTCACCACCTCGGCGGCGAACATCAACTACCCCGTCTGGTCGGAAAGCTACGGCCAGCTCGACGCGTCGATCCTCTATTCGCTCAACAAGCACATCAAGATCGGCGTGCAGGGCTACAACCTGCTCAACTCGCGGACCTTCCTTGATGTCGGCGATCCGAACCTGAAGCCGCGCTACGGCTGGACGGACACGGACCGGCGCTTCGCCTTCCTGTTCCGCTCGGTCTTCTAAGTCTCCTCCTCCTGCCCCCGGTACCGCACGGTACCGGGGGCACATTTTATCCGCCGCCGATTTCGCCTAAGCGCGATGGGATCGATCGGCAGAACGGGACATTCCGCGCAGTGGCGCAACACCTCATCATCGCAGGCGGCGGCAGTGCCGGATGGATGGCAGCCGCGCTGTTCGCCCGGCTCCGCCCGGCGCCGGACACGCGCATCACGCTTGTAGAATCGGATGCCATCGGCACCATCGGCGTCGGCGAGGCGACCGTGCCGATCCTGCAGGACTTCAACCGCCTGCTCGGCCTGCACGAACCCGAATTCGTCGCCGCGACGCAGGGCAGCTTCAAGCTGGGCATCGAGTTCGTCGACTGGGGGCAGACCGGCAACCGCCACTTCCACGGCTTTGGCGACCATGGCGCTCCGATCGAGGGCATCGCCCCGCACCATCACTGGCACCGCCTCCGCACCGCCGGCCGCATCGCCGATCCCATCGAGACCTGGTCGATGCCCGCGCGCGCCGCCGCGCAGGACCGGTTCGCCCCGCCCGAGGCGCTGCGCGGCGAGGCCGCGGAGTATCGCTACGCCTATCATTTCGACGCGGGCCTCTATGCCCGGCTGCTGCGCGGCTATGCCGAGGCGCGCGGCGTCACCCGCGTGGAAGGCCGCATCCTCGGTGTCGACCGCGACGGCGAGACCGGCGACCTCCGCGCGCTGCTGCTGGAGGACGACCGCCGGCTGGACGGCGATGTTTTCATCGACTGCACCGGCTTCGCCAGCCAGCTGCTCGGCCAGCAACTGGGCACCGCCTTCGTCGACTGGTCGCACTGGCTGCCGGCGAATCGCGCGCTCGCGCTGGGCTGCACCCGCGCCGGGCGGTTCACCCCCTTCACCCGATCGACCGCGCACGCCGCCGGCTGGCAATGGCGCATCCCGCTCCAGCACCGCACCGGCAACGGGCTGGTCTACAGCAGCGCGCATCTCTCCGACGACGATGCTGCGGCACTGCTCCAGACCCATCTCGACGGCGATGCGATCGGCGAGCCGCGGCTGCTGCGCTTCACCACCGGCCGGCGCGAACGCTTCTGGGCGCACAATGTGGTGGGCATCGGGCTGGCGGCGGGCTTCATGGAGCCGCTCGAATCGACCAGCCTGCAACTGGTCCAGACCGGCCTCGCCCGGCTGGCCGAGCTGCTGCCGCTGGGGCCGGTCGACCCCGCCATCGTCGCCGAATATAATCGCGAGACGATCGGCGAATATGAACGCATCCGCGACTTCCTGATCGCGCATTACTGCATCAGCCAGCGCCCCGAACCGTTCTGGCGCGACATGGCGGCGATGGCGCTGCCCGACACGCTGACGCACAAGCTGGCGCTGTGGGACGCGATGGGGCGAGTGCCGATGCGCGACCTGGAATCGCATGCCGAACCGAGCTGGGTGTCGGTGCTGCTCGGCCAGGGGCGCGTGCCCCGCGGCCACGATCCCGCCGCCGACCGCCCGCCGCTCGACGGCCTCGCGACGCTGTTCGCACAGCGCGAGGCGGCGCTGACCGCGGCAGTCCGCAGCCTGCCCCCGCACGACTATTTCGTCGCGCGCACCTGCCGGGCGCAGGCGGCATGAGCGCCCCGCTTTCCCGCGTGGTGATCGCCGGCGGCGGCAGCGCCGGCTGGATGGCCGCCGCCGCGCTCTCGCAGGCGCTGTCGGGCACCGGCATCGCCATCACGCTGGTCGAATCCGAGGAGATCGGCACGGTCGGCGTCGGTGAGGCGACCATCCCGCCGATCCACGGCTTCAACCAGATGATCGGCGTCGACGAGACCGAATTCGTCAAGGCGACGCGCGGCACCTTCAAGCTGGGCATCGAGTTCGTCGACTGGTGGAAGCGCGGCGAGCGCTATTTCCACCCGTTCGGCCGCTATGGCGACGATTTCGGGCTGGTGCCGTTCCACCAGCAATGGCTGGCGGCGCGCGCCGAGGGCGATCCCACCCCGCTAGGCGCCTATTCGCTGTCGACGCTGGCGGCGATGCACGGCCGGTTCGGCCTGCCCCAGGGTGGCGGCAACAGCGTCTTTGCCACCTATGGCTATGCCTATCATTTCGATGCGGGCCTCTACGCCGCCTATCTGCGCCAGCTTTCCGAAGCGCGCGGCGTGGTGCGACACGAGGGCCGCATCGCTGCGGTCCAGCGCGACGAGGGCAGCGGCCATGTCACCGCCTTGCAGCTCGACGATGGGCGGCGGATCGAGGGCGACCTGTTCCTCGACTGCACCGGCTTTCGCGGGCTGCTGATCGGCGAGGCGATGGGGGTACCCTATCAGGACTGGTCGCACTGGCTGCCGGCCAACCGCGCGGTTGCGGTCCCCACCGCGACGGCGGGGCCGCCCACCCCCTATACCCGCAGCACCGCGCGCGAGGCCGGCTGGCAGTGGCGGATCCCGCTCCAGCACCGCACCGGCAACGGCCATGTCTTCTGCGACGGCTTCACCAGCGCGGCCGATGCCGAGGCGCTGCTGCTCGCCAATCTGGATACGCCGCCGATCGGCGACCCCCGCCACCTGCGCTTCACCACCGGCCGCCGCGAGACGCCTTGGGCGGGCAACGTCATCGCCGTCGGACTGTCCTCGGGCTTTCTCGAGCCGCTCGAATCGACCAGCCTGCACCTGATCCAGAGCGCGATCACGCTGCTGCTGCAATGGTTTCCCGATCGCGGCTTCGATCCCGGCGTGCGCGCCGAATATAACCGGCTCGTCACCCGCGAATGGGACACGATCCGCGACTTCCTGATCCTCCACTATATCGCCACCGCGCGCGACGACACGCCCTTCTGGCGCTATTGCCGCGCGATCACCCCGCCGGACTCGCTGGCGGAGAAGATGGCGATGTTCGCGCGGAGCGGCCGGCTGCTGGCGCGCGAGGGCGACCTGTTCATGGATGCGAGCTGGCTGGCGGTGCTGCTGGGCCAGGGCGTGGTGCCGCAGGGCCATGATTCGCTCGCCGCCGGCATTCCGCGGGACCATCGCCGCAAGATCCTCGCCGCGATGCGCAAGGTTATCGCCGACACCGCCGCGCAGCTGCCGCCGCACGACGCCACGATCGCCCGACAGTTCCGGGCGGGATAGCGGCGCCGGTGGCGGGACGGATGCCTGCCCCTATGCCTCCGCCTTCGCCCGCGGCTTGCGGCGGCGCACCGGCTTGGCCACCGACAGGCTCGGCACCACCGGCGCCTCGACCCGATCGAACCAGCCGAGTGCCGAGGAGATCGCCTGCGCGGTCGTCTTCAGCATCGCCAACGCCTCGTCCTGCGCGACGTGCGGCGCATCGTCGATCGCCGCGAGGAACGGGATGGTGAGCGCCGCCACGACATGCCCGTCAAAGCCATAGACCGGGCAGCTCATGTCCGACACGCCGGCCATCCGCGCGCTGGGGATCGATTCATGCCCCTGCGCCTGCACCGCCTCCAGCCGCGCGCCCAGCCCCTTGGGCAGCCCGCGGGGATACAGCGCCTTGCGCCGCTCCTCCTCCATCGCCGCCAGCAGCACATGGCCGGAACAGCTGGTGAGCAGGTCGATATTGGTCCCCAGCCGCACCGCGAAGCCGGTCTGGCCCGGGCTCTCCTGCCGCGCGACGATCAGGCCGCGGGTGCCGGTCACTACCACCAGGTGGCAGGATTGCTGCGTCGCCGCGGCCAGGCTGTGCATCAGCGGCGTCGCGACATGGGTGAGCTCCTGCGCCGGGGTCGCGCGGTGGGCGATCTCGAGCAGCCGGTAGGTCACCCGGTAGCGGTCGCTCGCGGCGTCCTTGTGCAGCCAGCCGCGCCGATCGAGCACCACGATGATGCGGAACAACTCGCTGATCGAGCGGCCCAGCCGCTGCGCGATCTCGCTGATCGTCAGCCCCTGCGGTGCGTCGCTGAGCAGTTCGACGACCTCGATGCCCTTTTCGAGCGCCGGTGCCGCGTAATTGGGTTGCCGCTCCTCGGGAGCAGCCGATCCTCTCTCTGTCATGGCCGCAAGCCTACCGCGCAGGTCCGGCATTGTCATGCCAATCTGGATCCAATCTGTGAAAATTGGTCTTAGGGGTATTGAAATGAAAGTTACTTTGACAGATGAAAGTAGCTTGAAAGAAGGGGAGGCTATGCGCTTCAACAACAAAACCGTGCTCGTCACCGCCGCCGCCCATGGCATCGGCCGTGCGACCGCACTCCGCCTGCGCGACGAAGGCGCGCGCGTGTTCGCCCTCGATCGCGATGCCGCCGCGCTCGCGACGATGGAGGGGGTCGAGGCCGTCACGCTCGACCTGCTCGACGCCGCCGCGATTGCCGCGCTTCCCGCGCAGATCGGCGCGATCGACGCGCTCGCCAACATCGCCGGCTTCGTCGCCGCTGGCTCGATCCTCGACGGCAGCGACGCGGACTGGATGCTGTCCTTCGACCTCAACGTCCACGCGATGCACCGCATGATCCGCGCCTTCCTGCCGGGCATGCTGACGCGCGGCGGCGGGGCCATCGTCAACATGTCGTCGATCGCCTCCAGCGTGAAGGGCATCCCCAATCGCTATGCCTATGGCGCCTCCAAGGCCGCGGTAATTGGCCTGACCAAGGCGGTCGCGGCAGACTTCGTCGCGCAGGGCATCCGCTGCAACGCGGTGTGCCCGGGCACCGTCGACACCCCCAGCCTGCGCCAGCGCGTCGCCGATCAGGCCGCCGCGTCGGGGATCAGCGTCGACGACGCGCATGCCGCCTTCGTCGCCCGCCAGCCGATGGGTCGCCTCGGCCGCGAGGACGAAATCGCCGCGCTCGTCTGCTATCTTGCCAGCGACGAAGCGGCCTTCACCACCGGCGCGGTCCATGTGATCGACGGCGGCTGGGTCAACTAAGGGACATGATGAACGCGCTCTCCAACGGCGTCACCGCCGCGCCGGCCCTGGCCGCCAAGATCACCGGGCTGCGCACGGTCGACCTGCGCTTCCCCACCAGCACCGCGCTCGACGGCTCGGACGCGATGAACCCAGACCCCGATTATTCGGCGGCCTATGTCATCCTCGAAACCGACGTGCCCGGCCTCGAGGGCCATGGCCTCACCTTCACCATCGGTCGCGGCAACGACATCTGCGTCGCGGCGATTCAAGCGATGCGCCACCTCGTGATCGGCCTCGACCTCGCCTGGATCGCCGAGGAGCCCGCGCGGATGTGGCGGCACCTCACCGGCGACAGCCAGCTGCGCTGGATCGGCCCGGACAAGGGCGCGATGCACCTCGCCACCGGCGCGGTGGTCAACGCGATCTGGGACCTCTGGGCCAAGGCCGAGGGCAAGCCGGTGTGGCAGCTGGTCGCGGACATGACGCCCGAACAGCTCGTCCGCGCGATCGACTTCCGCTACCTGACCGACGCGATCACGCCGGAACAGGCGCTGGCGCTCCTCACCGAACGCGCCGCCGGCAAGGCCGAGCGCATCGCCACGCTGCAGGCGACCGGCTATCCCTGCTACACCACCTCGGCCGGCTGGCTCGGCTACCCCGACGAGAAGCTCCGCCGCCTCGCGCAGGAAGCGGTCGATGCCGGATTCGACCATATCAAGCTCAAGGTCGGCCGCGACCTTCAGGACGATATCCGCCGCGTCACCATCGCCCGCGAGGTGCTGGGGCCGGACCGCAAGCTGATGATCGACGCCAACCAGGTGTGGGAAGTCGGCCAGGCGATCGAATGGGTCAACGCGCTCGCCTTCGCCAAGCCCTGGTTCATCGAGGAGCCGACCAGCCCCGACGACGTGCTCGGCCACAAGGCGATCCGCGACGGCATCGGCCAGGTGCAGGTCGCGACCGGCGAGATGTGCCAGAACCGCATCCTGTTCAAGCAGTTCATGGCGGTGGGCGCGGTCGACGTGATCCAGCTCGACGCCTGCCGCATCGGGGGCGTGAACGAGGCGCTGGCGGTGCTGCTGCTCGCCGCGCGCTACAACCTGCCGGTGTGTCCGCATGCCGGCGGCGTGGGGCTGTGCGAGTATGTCCAGCACCTGTCGATGATCGACTATCTCTGCTTCGCCGGGACGATGGACGGCCGGGTGATCGAATATGTCGACCATCTGCACGAGCATTTCCTCGATCCCTGCGTGATCCGGGATGCCGCCTACATGCCGCCGACGCGCCCGGGCTATTCGATCGAGATGAAGCCGGAAACGCTGGACGCCTATCGCTTCCGCGGATGAATGCGGGTGGGGGCTCCGTGCGCGGGGCCCCTGCTGGCTATGGACACCCTGCCGAACAAGCCCAACAAGGGCATCGGACCCCAAGGAGAGGATTTATGGCCCGCACGGCCGCCCAACGCTACACGCCCGCCATCATCCTCACGGTATCGCTGTTCTTCCTGTGGGGCATGGCGAACAACCTCAACGATATCCTGATCGCGCATTTCCGCCGCGCCTTCACGCTGAGCGATTTCGAGACCAGCTTCGTCCAGCAGGCCTTCTACATGGGCTATTTCCTGCTCGCGACGCCGGCGGCGATGCTGGCGCGACGGCGGGGCTACAAGGCGGCGATCGTCACCGGGCTGACGCTGTACGCGATCGGCGCGCTGCTCTTCTATCCGGCGACGCATTTCGGCGAGTATCGCTGGTTCCTGGCGGCGCTGTTCGTGATCGCCTGCGGCCTCGCCTTTCTCGAGACCTCGGCCAGCCCGCTGATCGCCGAGCTGGGCAGCCCCGAAGGCGCCGCCCGCCGGCTGAACTTCGCCCAGGCGGCCAACCCGCTCGGCACGATCTTCGGCGTGCTGGTGGGGAAATATTTCATCCTCTCCAGCTTCGCACAGGACGATCACGCGCTGGCGGCGATGTCCGCCGCCGAGCGGACCGCAACGCTGCGCGGCGAGCTCGCCTCGGTGCAGACACCATACCTCGTGATCGGGCTGGTCGTGCTCGCCTTCGCGATCGCCGCCGCGCTGATCGCCTTCCCGGACAACCGCAAGCAGGGCGACGCGCCCGCGGTGCCGACGGGCAAGGCGCTCGGCACCGTGCTGCGCGACCGGACGCTGCTGTTCGCGGTGGTGGCGCAGTTCTTCTATGTCGGGGCCCAAGTGGGGCTGTGGAGCTACACGATCCGCTACGCCCAGGTGAACCTGCCCGGCCTCACCGAGCAGGGCGCGGCCGACTATCTGTTCGCCAGCCTGGTGCTGTTCGGCATCGGCCGCTTCGTCGGCGCGGCGCTGCTCGGCAAGGTGAAGGCGCCGCAGTTGCTGGTGGTGTTCGCCGGACTGTCGGCGGTGCTGGCGGCGGTGGCGGTATTCGTCGGCGGGACGACCGGGCTCTACGCGCTGGTGGCGGCGAGCTTCTTCATGTCGATCCAGTTCCCGACGATCTTCGCGATCGGCATCGGCGGGCTGGGCGCGCTCAAGCAGATCGGCGCCTCGCTGATCGTGATGGCGATCATCGGCGGCGCGGTGCTGACCGCGGCGATGGGGCACCTTTCCGACCTCGCCGGGATCAACCTCGCGCTGCTGGTGCCGGCGGTGGCGTTCCTGGTCGTACTGGGCTTCGGGATGCGCGCGACGGGGACGGCGGGGGAAGTGGAGTTCGCGCCGGCGGGACATTGAGGGATGGCTCAGCGCTATCAGTTGGCAGATGATGTGGGCGGCTATACGCCCCTCGGGAACTTCGTACGGTATTGCGCCGGAGCCATCGGAATCTTGAGCACCATCGCTTTCGTGCCCGCATCCTTCCTCGGCTTGCTCTCTCCTATGGTATGCGGTGGCGGCTGCTCGCTGGTGCGGCAGTACGCAGTATTGGGGATGATGGCCTCAGTGATCCTCCTTCCCATCGCCGCTGGCGTGGGCTTCATGACCTTCAGCCGCCCGAGCTTTCGGCTGTTCGGTTTGAGTGTTGCCGCTGCATCGATCGTTGTCGTCAGCTTCATTTTGGCCGGCATTTGAAGCCCCTCCCCTTCAGGGGAGGGGTTGGGGGTGGGGCATGACCGGGAAGCGAATCCCACGCTTGAGGCGGAGTCCCCCACCCCAACCCCTCCCCTGAAGGGGAGGGGCTTAAGAAGAAGATCAGCCCACCAGGACCACGTGCAGGAACCGCGGACCATGGGCACCGCGGACATAGGTGCCTTCGATGTCGGTCGTGCCGCTGACGCCCGTTACCCAGTAATGCGCGCGCGGCACCGCGCCGCCCGGGGCGGCATCCTCCAGCCAGCGGACCAGCGCGGCGACCTCCAGCACCACGATGTGGCGCAGCGCCAGGAAGTTGGGCAGCATCGGCGCTTCCGGCGAGGTCTCGAACACCAGCGAGCCCGTCTCCGCCACCCCGGCGCGGGCGAAGGCGAGGACTGCGCCGTCGTCGATCGGGCACTCCGCCAGCCGGGTGAGCCCGGTCCAGTCTAGCCCCGCCACCCGCGCATCGGGCGGCAGCCACAGCGCCGGTTCCGCGCCCTCGGCCGCGAGATACCCGGCCACCGCCGCCGGCAAGTCCGCCAGCGACCCGATCCGCGCATGCGTCGCCGCCACGCTCGGCTGGGCGAGCTGCGCGAGGAACCGCGCCACCAGATCCTCCGGCCCCGCCGGTCGCTCGCGTTCCTCGCCGGCCAGCAGGCACGCCGCCTCCGCCGCCAGCATCGCCGGGTCGCGCGCGGGCCCCAGCCGCGCCAGGATCGCGTCGCGCGCGCTCATCGTTCGCCCTTTCGATAGCGGTCCATGAAGCTCTCCGCCGCCGGTGCGGGAAAGTCGCGCCCGCCGGTCCAGCCGCCGGCCAGCGGCAGTTTCGCGATCCAGCCGCGCCCGGCCAGCCGCATCGCCCGGATCGCCCAGCGCACCCCCGTCCGGTAGACCCACGGCCGCCGCGCCGCCCAGGCCCAGATCCCCAAACCGGAACGCAACGTCACCGGCTCCAGCCCCTCGCGCCAGCTCTTCTCGCGCCAGCCGCGCAGCAAGGTCGGCAG
>JAIYAA010000328.1 GCA_027489295.1 Sphingomonadales bacterium
CGCCTCTTCGAGAATCCGGCCTTTCGGCACGGCAAGGATCAACGGCTCGGTCATGGGTGCGGGGGCTTTACTTGGGGGCGGCCATGGGCGCAACACGCGCCAAAGGGGAAGCGCATGGCGTCCGAAGCCGAGAACCGCAAGAGTTTTGCCATCCAGGCCGGCTATTGCACGGCGATGGATGCGCCGATCACCGCGCGCATCTGTACCGCGCTGGGGCAGGGCATCAGCCGAGCGAGCGAAACCGGCCGCCGTGTGCTCGACTGGCCGGGCGAACCGGTGGCCGACGCGCTGGTGCTGCGGCTGGTCGGCGGGCTGCATGCGCTGCACCGGCGCGGCGTGCCCGAGCTGCGGCGCATCTTCACGGGGGAGGAGACCGATCCCGGCCGGATCGGCGCGGCGCTGGATGCGGTGCTGTGCGCGCATGACTTCACGCTGATGCCGTGGCTGTACGGCCCGCCGCAGACCAACGAGGCGGGGCGCTCGGCCGGATTGATGGCCGGCATCCTCCATCTGGCGCAGCGCTACGGGCCGCGCTTCGAGGTGCTGGAAATCGGCTCCAGCGGCGGGTTGAACCTCATGCTGGGCCGCTATCGCTTCGATCTTGGCGGCGTGGACGTGGGCCCCGCCGACTCGCCGGTGGTGATTCGTCCGGAATGGCGCGGCAGCTCGCCGCCCGCCGCGCCGGTGGAGATCGTCGCGGCGCGGGGCGTCGACATCGCGCCGCTGGACCTGCGCGACCCGCGCGATGCCGCGCGGCTCCAGGCCTATTGCTGGGTCGACGCGGTCGAGCGCCAGCATCGGCTGGAAGCGACCATCGCGATGCTGCAGGCGGAGCCGGTCGCGCTCGAACGCGGCGACGCTGCCGCCTGGATCGAGGAACGGCTCGCCTTGCCGCAGGCGCCGGGGGTGACGCGGGTGCTGATGCACTCGGTCGTCTGGCAATATCTCCGGCCCGACGCGCAGCAGCGCATCGCCGCGGCGATGGAGGCGGCCGGCGCCGCTGCCACCGCCGAACGCCCGCTCGGCTGGGTGATGATGGAGCCGAATCGCGATCTCGCGGCGCACGAGGTGCGCGTGCGCGGCTGGCCGGGGGACACGCCGATGCAACTGGTGGCCCGCACCCATGCGCACGGTGCCTGGGTCGAGGGCCTGGCGCCGCCGTTCGACACCCGGCCCTATGTGATGCGCACGACCTAGACTCGTCGCGCCCGCGCCCTGCCGCATCGCCGAGCGCGCCTGCCGCACACGCGGTCGCGCGCCTGCAACCGCTTGTCCATGAACGGTTTCATTTGCGCGACGGAATTTTCATCTGCGCATCATTGACACCGTATCTGATTTGTCAGACTTAAAGCCCGAACCCGCTGCTGATCGCGGGGAGATGCTGGTTGCCGCGATGACTGGGAAAGCCCGGGGCCGCGGACGGAAACGGGGAGGATGACATGACTCGCAAGGCTGTGCTGCTGCTTGGAGCGGCAATGATCACGTTCGTGAACGCCGCGCCGCTCTATGCGCAAACGGCTGCATCGCGCGCGGATGACAAGCAGAATTCCGATACGGCGCAGACCGCGGCGGAGGAGGAGATCCTCGTCACCGGCATCCGTGCCAGCCTTGCCTCTGCGCGGGAGTTGAAGCGTAGTTCCGACTCGATCCTCGATGCGATCGTCGCCGAGGATATCGGTAAGTTGCCGGACAATAACGCGGCGGAAAGCCTCGCGCGCCTGCCCGGCGTGCAGGTCGGCCGCTATGCCGACGAGGCCTCGGGCGTACTGATCCGCGGCCTGCCGGACGTGGGGAGCACTTTCAACGGGCGCGAAATCTTCACCGCCGAGAACCGCACCGTGCAGGTGCAGGACTTCCCGGCCGGCGCACTGGCGGCGCTCGAGGTGTACAAGTCGGCCACCGCCGATCTGATCGAGCCGGGCCTCGCCGGGCTGGTCAACGTCCGCTCGCGCCGTCCGTTCGACTTCAAGGGGCTGGAGATCGCCGGTGCGATCCGCGCGTCGTACAACGACCAGTCGAAGAAGGCGAACCCCAACGGCAACCTGCTGATCAGCGATCGCTGGCAGACGCCGATCGGCGAAATGGGCGCGCTGGTGAACGTCGCCTATAACCGGTTCTACTTCAACAATGCGATCCGCTACAACAATGGCGGCGTCGATCCGGTGGCGAACAGCAAGGCGGCGCTGCCGGCAGGCGAGGCGGCGGACTTCCGCCTGCCGTACAGCGTCGGCCTCTATTATCCGCGCGGGCTGCGCGAGCGCCCGTCGGTCAACGGCTCGTTCCAGTGGAAGCCGGCACACAACCTCGAAATCTATGTCGACGGGCTGTGGCAGGCGTTCCGCAACCAGGGCTCGACCGAGAGCTTCGACGTGTCGCTGCTGCGCGCCGCCCCGAAGAATGCCGCCGGCGTGGAGGTTCCGCCGACCCTGTCGAACATCGTGCGCGTGTCCGGCCAGCCCAACAAGCTGGTCAGCATCAGCAAGACGGGCGGCTACCCCGCCGAGATGTACCGCTCGACCAGCCGCGATTTCACCAACACCTATCAGGCGGCCGGCGGCTTCGTCTGGACCACCGGCCGGGCGGTGATCTCCAGCGACTTCGCCTACACCTTCTCGGAATATGGCGCGAACGAGCGCAGCCTGGACTCGCAGACCGCCGGATCCCCGCCGGTCAACGTGACGTTCGACAAGGACAAGTCGTCCTGGTTCGATCTCGGCAACTACGACATGACCAACCCCGCCAACTATATCTGGCGCGGTTATTATGAGCGCGAATATTATGTCAGCGGTGCGGGCATACAATGGCGCGGCGACGTGGCGCTGGATACCGAGATCGACTGGTTGCCGAAGATCAAGTTCGGCCTCCGCGCCACCGATCGCGACGCCAAGAAGCGCCAGGGCAGCCGCTATGCCTATACGCCCACGCTGAACATCCCGCTCTCCACCCTGCCGACCGGCGCGCTGGAGCAGGTGCAGGATGGCTTCCGCAGCAGCGGCCCGCCGTTCCAGAACTGGCTGATGCCGTCGTATGACGCGATCCAGAGCAATTCGGAGGCGCTGCGCCAGCTCGCCTATCAGTCGCTCCAGAAGATCGTCGCCGCCAACCCGAACGACCAGGGCTACAAGGACGCGCTGGCCCAGTTCGCCACCAAGTCGATCCCGATGGATCCCTATGGCGGCTTCTACGCCAAGGAGGCGAGCTACACCGCCTATGCCTCGGCCAACTACGCGTTCGACGTAGGCATCCCGATCGACGGCTCGTTCGGCGTGCGCATCGTCAATACCGATGGGCGCTATGTCGGTACGTCGCGCGTGGTGGCGGCGAACGGTACGGTCTCGGCGGTCACCGACACCAACCGGCAGAACTATGTCGACGTGCTGCCGAGCTTCGGGCTGCGGGCGAAGTTGTTGCAGGGCCTGCAGGCGCGCCTGGGCTTCACGATGACTCGGACGCGGCCGAGCTTCGGCCAGCTCAACCCGTCGTTCAGCATCACCCGCAACAATGATTTCGGGACGGGCACCGGCAGCAACGCGCGCTATGCCTTCTTCGGATCGGGCGGCAATCCCGAACTCCAGCCGCTTACCTCGAAAAACTACGACGCGACGGTCGAATATTATTTTGGCAAGAACGGTGCGGTCAGCGGTGCCGTTTTCTATCGCGATCTGTTCGGGTTCATCAACAACTACACCCGCGATGTGAACGACCCGACCTATGGCCTGATCCAGATCAGCCGTCCGGAGAATGCCGGAAGCGGCAAGATCAAGGGTTTCGAACTCTCAGCGCAGAGCTTCTTCGACTTCCTGCCGGGCTGGCTGAGCGGCTTCGGCGCGCAGGGCAACCTCACCTATGTCGATGCGAAGAACCAGCTGCCGCGCGCGCTGGGTACCGCGCAGCCGATGGTGTCGCTGACTGGCCTGTCGAAATGGTCGTACAACCTCAGCGGCTTCTACGAGCGCGACAAGATCTCGCTGCGGCTGTCGTACAACTATCGCAGCTCCTATATCGATTTCTACAGCAGAAATTCGAATGACGTGCAGTATACCGGCCAGAGCGTCCGTCCGATTTCGCGGCTGGACTTCTCCGGTTCGTACACGCCGGTCGAGAATATCACGCTGACCGCGGAGGTGAGCAACATTCTCGCGCAGCCGTTCAGCAACTATCGGTACTTCAATGAGACGCAGTACTACCCAATCGATTCGCGATACGAGGGGCGGTACTTCAGCGCGGGCGTGCGCTTCCGCTTCTGAAGGCCCGGCCCTCGTCCCTTCCCCACCTGGTGCCCGGCTTCGGCCGGGCATTTTTTTATGCCTCGCGCCGATCCAGCCATTCGAGCAGCGCGGCGGTCACTTCCTCAGGGGCTTCCCAGGGCAGGAAATGGCCGGCGTCGCGGATCTGGACCAGCTGATAGTCCGGGATCAATGTTTCCAACCCATCGAGCAGGCAAGGCAGCAGCCCGCGATCACGCATGCCCCACAGCACCAGCGTCGGCTGCGGCTGGAGCGGGAAGGGGCCGTCGATCCAGCCGGGGCGCGGCAGATCCTCGTCCATGCCCGGCACCACGATCTGCGTCGCGCGGTACCAGTTGAGCATCGCGGTGAGCGCCCCCGGCTGGCTCCACTGGCTGAGATAGATCGCCTTTTCCTCGGGCGGCACGGTCACCTGCAGATGCTCGCCGAACAGCGAGAGCAGGAATTGTTCGAGCGCGGTCTTGTCCGGCGCGCGATCAAGGTCGGTCTCGCGGAAGAAGCGGATATACTGGCTGGCCCGGCGCTGGCCGGGATCGTCGAACAGCTTGCGCTGGAAGACCTGCGGATGCGGCGCATTGAGAATCGCCAGCCGCGCGACTCGCTTGGGCTCGCGCAGCGCCGCCATCCAGGCGATCGCGCCGCCCCAGTCATGCCCCACCAGCGTGAAGCGCTCGATGTCGAGCGCGTCGGCCAGCGCGAACAGATCGGCGGCGATGCGGTCGGCGGCGTAGGATTCGACGCCCTGCGGCTTCGATGATTCGGCATAGCCGCGCTGGTCCGGCGCGATGACGAAATAGCGTTCGGCCAGCGCCGGGATCTGGTGCCGCCAGGTCCGGTGCGATTCGGGAAAGCCGTGCAGCAGAACTACCGGCGGATGCGCCGGATTGCCCGCCAGCGCCACGTTGAGCGTCACGCCGGTGGAGAGCGGCAGCATCGTCTGTCGGATGTCGGTCACGTAGTGCTCCCTGTACCCCGTGGCCGCATCCTCTCCACGCAGCCCGGGACTTGCCCCGCGCATAGGATGCGACGGTTCCTCCCAGGCTGCAAGCAAAGGAAAACTAGGGGTAACTGACCGTCTTCGGGACTTCCGGGATCGGGATGAATTCCTTGTCGTCGTTCGGCACCTTGGGGAAGGCGCCGGCCTTCCAGTCTTCCTTGGCCTGGTTGATCCGCTCGCGGCTGGACGAGACGAAGTTCCACCAGACGTGGCGCGGGGTGGTGAACGCCTCGCCGCCGCAGAACATCACCCGCGCACCGCGTTCGGACCGCAGCGTCGCGCGGGTGCCGGGGCGCAGCAGGTAGAGCGTCATCGGCACCAGCGGCATGCCGTCCAGGCTTGCATCGCCGGTCGCGACATAGAGCGCGCGCTCGTCGGCTGCGGGATCGATGGGAATGCTGGCGCCGCCGTCGAGCGCGATGTCGCCGTAGATGGTCTGGGCATAGGTGGTGGTGGGGGCAGATGCGCCCCACAGCTCGCCCATGATCACGCGGGCGCGGGCGCCGTGGGCCTCGACGATCGGCAGCTGGCCGGCGGCGACATGCTCGAACGCCGGGTCCATTTCCTCCAGCGCCTCGGGCAGCGCGAGCCAGGTCTGGATGCCGCTGAGTTCGGGACCCTTCGCGCGCTCGGCCGAGGGCGAGCGTTCGGAATGGACGATGCCGTGGCCGGCGGTCATCAGGTTCACCGCGCCCGGTTCGATGGTCGCGAAGGTGCCGAGCGAATCGCGATGGTCGATCGCGCCGGCGAACAGATAGGTGACGGTCGCCAGGTTGATGTGCGGGTGCGGGCGCACGTCGATGCCGGTGCCGACGTCGAGGATCGCCGGGCCCATCTGGTCGAAGAAGATGAACGGCCCCACCATGGTGCGCGGGCGCGAGGGGAGGGTGCGATGCACCTTGAAGCCGCCCAGATCGTGGGTGGTCGGCTCGATCGTCTGGGTTACCAGGTCGTCGCGCATCGTAGGTCTCCGTGATTGTTGCCCGTCGAATAGCCGGTCCTGCTCGGCACGCCCAGCCAAACCAGGGCATAGGATCGCGAACGCTGTGTTTCCCGGCGCTCCGGTTCGAGGGCGGGGCATCGCGACATCCTGTTACATTTCGCACGTTGTAATTGCGAATGGTTCGCGTTATCGCGGCGCCTCGTTTCCAAAGCCGAGATCGTCCGACCCTGATGCACGCCCCGTCCCCGCCTGCCGCGCGCAAGCGCAGCCGCAAGAGCTTCTGGCTCAAGCAGCTCCACACCTGGCATTGGATGAGTTCGGCGATCAGCCTGGTCGGGCTGCTGCTGTTCGCGATCACCGGCTTCACGCTCAACCATGCCGCGGACATCGAGGGTACGGCAAAGACGGTCGATCGCGCCGCGCAGCTGCCGCCCGCGCTGCTGCCGCTGGTCAAGCCGGACGACAAGCCCGATGCCAAGCAGCCTTTGCCCGCCCCCGTCGCCGGCTGGCTGCGCACCAACCTGAAGATGTCGGCCGAGGGAGTCGCCGAATGGTCGCCAGACGAGATCTATCTCGCCCAGCCGCGCCCGGGCGGCGACGGCTGGATCGCGATCGATCGCGCCACCGGCAAGGTGACCAGCGAGATCAGCTCGCGCGGCTGGATCGCCTATCTCAACGATCTCCATAAGGGCCGCAACGCCGGCACGACGTGGAAATGGTTCATCGACGTGTTCGCCTTTGCCTGCCTGGTCTTCACGCTCACCGGGCTGGTGCTGCTGTGGATGCACGCCAAGCACCGCAAGAGCACCTGGCCGATCGTCGCGGCCGGCCTCGCCATCCCTGCGCTGATCGCGCTGTTCCTCATCCACTAAGGGGGTTTCATGCAGTTTCGTCTCACCGGACTGACCACCGCCGCGCTCGGCGCCGGCGCGCTGCTGCCGAATGCGGCGGCGGCCCAGACCATGGATCTGTCGATCGAGCTGCCGCGCATGAGCGTGGCCGAATATCACAAGCCCTATGTTGCCGTGTGGCTGGAGAAGGAAGGGCAGGCGCCGCGCACCCTTTCGGTCTGGTACGATGTCGACAAGCGCGGCGGCGAAGGCACCAAGTGGCTGCACGACGTGCGCCAGTGGTGGCGCGCCTCGGGCCGGACGATGAGCTTCCCCGCCGACGGCGTCAGCGGCGCCACCCGCGCGCCCGGCGTGCAGAAGCTGCGCCTCGTCGCCGGCAAGGGCGGCATGCCCGCGCTCACGCCCGGTCAGTACACGCTGGTCGTGGAAGCCGCGCGCGAGGTGGGCGGCCGCGATCTGATTCGCCTGCCCTTCACCTGGAACGGCAGCAGCGCCACCGCCGCCGCCAAGGGGGCGAGCGAGCTCGGCGCCGTCTCGTTCACGCTCAAGCGCTAATCGGGGGAGTTCCAGTCATGCAGTTTCGCAAGCCGCTTCTCGCCGTTGCCGCCGTTGCGGCGCTCGCCGCACCCGCCGCGATCGCCCACCGCATGTGGCTGTTGCCGTCGTCCACCGTCGTCTCGGGCACCGATAACTGGGTGACCGTCGATGCCGCGGTGTCGAACGAGCTGTTCTATTTCGATCATCGCCCGCTGGGCGTGATCCCCACCATCACCCAGCCCGACGGCAGCGAAGGCAAGGCCGAGCATCACAATGTTGGCCAGTTCCGCGCGACCTTCGACGTGCACCTGACCCAGCAGGGCACCTATCGCATCGCAGTGGTCAACCAGGGCGTGTTCGGCCGCTACACGCTGAACGGCGAGACCAAGATGATCCCGCGCGGCACCAGCAAGGCGCAGCTGGCCAGCGTGATCCCCGCCGGCGCTACCGACGTGCAGACCAGCGAGATGCTCGCCCGCAACGAGATTTTCGTGACGCAGGGCGCGCCGACCAACACGGTGTTCAAGCCGACCGGGCAGGGCATCGAACTGGTGCCGGTGACCCACCCCAACGATCTCGTCTCGAATGAGCCGGCGACCTTCCAGTTCCTGATGGACGGCAAGCCGGCCTCGGGCCTGTACGTCACCACCATCCTTGGCAACGGCCGCTATCGCGCGGCGCAGAAGCAGCTGGACCTGCGCACCGACGCGGCCGGCAAGGTGACGATCAAGTGGCCGGACGCCGGCATGTACTGGATCAACGTCACGCCGAACGCGCCGCAGCCCGAGGGCGAAGGCCCGCGCCCGCAGGCGCAGGGTGGCGAAGGTCGTCCCGCGGGCGGTGCCGGCCCGGGTATGGGGGGCGTTCCCTCCGGCCGCCGGGTCAGCTACACGACCACGCTGGAGGTATTGGCACCCTGATCGTAGAACCGCGTATCGCTGTCCCTGAGAGCCTGTCGCCGGCGGCATTCCACCGGCGCCGCTCCGCCGCGCCCGTCGCAACCTTCGGCGGCGCGACGATGGGTACCACCTGGCGCCTGGTTGTCGTCGATCCGCCGGAGGATATCCGCGAGACCGTCGACGCGGTGCTGGCCCGGATGATCGCCGAGTTCAGCCATTGGGACCAGGGGTCGCGAATCGGCCGGTTCAACCGCGGCATGCTCGGCCACTGGCATCCGCTGTCGCCCGAGGCGGCGCGTGTGATGGCGGCGGCGTTCGACGTGCACCGCGCAAGCGGCGGCGCGTTCGATCCCGCCGCGGGCGTGCTCGCCGATCTGTGGGGCTTCGGCCCCGCCGGTCCGCGGGACGACCTGCCCGGCGCCTATGCGATCGGCGAGGCGCGCAACATGTCCGGCGTGCGGCACCTGGAATTCGATCGCGACAGCCGCCGCATGCGCCGGCGCGAGGCGGTGCAGGTCGACCTGTCGGGCATCGCCAAGGGCTATGCCGTCGACGCGGTGGCGGAACGGCTCGTGTCGCTGGGCATCGAGGATTTCCTGATCGAGATCGGCGGCGAGCTGCGCGGCGAGGGGATCAAGCCCGACGGCCAGCCCTGGTGGGTCGAGCTCGAGGCGGTGCCGGGCTTCAGCCTGCCGCCGCTGCGGTTGGCGCTGCACGGCCTGTCGGTCGCCACCTCGGGGGATTATCGCCGGTTCTTCGAACGGGGCGGGCGGCGCTACGCGCACACGATCGATCCGCGCAGCGGCTGGCCGATCGACAACCAGGTCGTCTCGGTATCCGTGCTGCACCGCGAAGCGATGTATGCCGATGCCTGGGCGACGGCGCTCACCGTGCTCGGCCCGGCCGGGATGGTGCTGGCCGAGCAGCAGGGGCTCGCCGCCCACATGGTCCTGCGCGAGAACGAGAGCGTCTCCGAACGGATCGCCCCCGCGCTGCAGGCGATGCTCGGCTGATCCGCCACCCGAAAAAATCGCACGTTACGCTTCCGGATTCACTTGCGCGCTGCAACAAAAGGCGTAGGTTCGCACCACATTCGGTGCTGCACAAGGAGCAGGGATCAACGACGTTTTGGCTTGAGCTGTAGGATTGTGGGATTGCCGGTCTTCCCGGCATCTGTTCCGCGATTTGGCTGTTGCTGTGTCGTCCTGCCTGCGCCACCGAAGCTCTTCGGCCGCGCATCCCGCCCGACCTCCACCTGACCATCCACGATCGGTCCGATCAGTTCGGCCGCGCGGTTCCACGCGTGGGCGACATTGGGGTCGCCCCTGCGCGAATGTGGCGCGGGAGGACGCTTCATCCTTCCATTTTCATGGACGTGAACAATGGCATATCAACCGGGGAATTTCGGTGGTGGCTTTGGCGTGTTCCGGCTGCTGGGCCGCAGCTGGGTGTGGATCACCATTGCCGTGGCCGTCGGCATCTTCTGCCTCAGCAGCTTCGCGCGCGTCGAGCCGGGGCAGGTGGGCATCCGCGTGAACAACATCGCCGGCGGGGTCCGGCCGGAATCGCTGCCGGTCGGCTGGTACGTCGCGCTGCCCGGCACGCACATCTACCAGTATCCGGTGTTCACCCGCACCTATACCTGGACTGCGTCGAAGACCGAGCAGAACGACGTCGACGAGGCCTTCACCTTCCAGGACAAGAACGGCCTGTCGCTCAAGGCAGATGTCGGCGTGTCCTATCATGTCGATCCGTCGCGGGCGTCGATCCTGTTCCAGCGCTATCGCACGGACATGGACCAGATCATCGCGGGTCCCCTGCGCAACGCGATCCGCAACGCGATCGTCGAGCGCGCCGCGCAGCTGGGCGTCGAGGAGATCTACGGCACCCACAAGGCCGAGCTGATCGCGACGGCAACCAAGCGGGTGCAGGGCTTCTTCGCGCCGGTGGGACTGCAGGTGGAGCAGGTCTATTGGGCCGGCAACGTCGTGGTGCCCGAGGCGGTGCTCAACCAGATCAACGCCAAGATCGCCAACGAACAGCAGGCGCTGGCGGCCCGAGCGAATGTCGAGACCGCCAAGGCCGATGCCGAGGCGCGGATCGCCAAGGCGGCGGGCGATGCCAAGGCGATCCAGGTCGAGGCGGAGGCGATCCGCACCAACCCGGAGATCGTCAATCTCCGCGCGGTCGAGAAGTGGAACGGCCAGCTGCCCACCTATATGGGCGGCAGCGGGCCGATGCCGTTCCTGAGCGTGAAGTAAGCGAAGGGGTGCCGGCCGCGATGCCGGCGCCCCTTTTCTATCCCTCCCTCGCCAACGCTTCACCCTCTTCCCCGCCGAGGCGGGAATGACGACGGAATTGGCGGGGCGGGGCGCGCACCTGCCCCCTCGGCCATTCCCCCGCGCCTTTCTTGACTTCTGCCCCGTGCGGCGCATGTGGGTGCGATGGCGCAGGACAATCCTCTCGACCGGCTTCGCGACGTGCTCGCGGGCACTTCGCGCGCGCTTTCGGGTGCGGCGGAACTCGAATTCGGCTTTACCGCCGATGCGCCGTTCCAGAGCGGCAAGACGATCAAGGTTCCGATGCCGGCGCGCACCCTGCCGCCCGAGCAGATCGCCGAGGCGCGCGGCTTTGCCGACAGCTTCGCGCTGCGCATGCGCCACCACGACGCCAATCTGCACGGCCGCACCGCGCCGCGCGAACCGGTGGCGCGCGCCGTGTACGATGCGATCGAGGCGGCTCGCGTCGAGGCGCTGGGCTCGCGCGGCTATGCCGGCATCGCCGACAATCTGGAGCATTCGCTGGCCATGCGGCTGCGCTCGGACCCGATCGGCCGCGCCCGCACCCGCGACGAGGTGCCGCTGTCGACCGCGCTCGGGCTGATGGTGCGCGAGCGGCTGACCGGACGCGAGTCGCCGTCCAGCGCCGCGCTCGGCCTCGCGCTGGTCCGCGACTGGATCGAGGAGAAGGCGGGTTCAGATCTCGACGCGCTGGCCACCGCGATCGACGATCAGAACGCCTTTGCCGCGCTCGCCGCCAAGCTGCTCCAGGATCTCGAGCTGACCGAAGGCGAGATGGTCCCCGACGAAGCCGATGAAGGCGGCGGCGAGGACGAGGGCCAGGAGGAGCA
>JAIYAA010000012.1 GCA_027489295.1 Sphingomonadales bacterium
CGCGCGGCTTCGGCGAGGGGGCGACGGCGGAAAAGATGATCGCCTATGTCCGCGAGGTCGAGCAGGGCGGCGGCTGGGCGGTGTTCCTGTTCCACGGCGTCGGCGGCGATTATCTGACGGTGCCCGATCCCGAGCACCGCAAGCTGCTCGACTGGCTGGCGGCGCATCGCGGCGAGGTGTGGGTGACGACGCTGCAGGATGCGCTGGACTGGGCCAAGGCGCATCCGGGGAAGTAGCGAAGGCGGAGCGGCCTCGCACAGTGCGAGACTGCTCCGACCGATCCTCGATCAGGTGTGCGACGCGCAATCGTGTCCGGCGCAGCGCCGCGCCCGCCAGTGCGGACCCGGCGAGCAACATGAGCCAGGTTCCGGCCTCCGGAATCGCACTCGTGCCGGTCGTTTCGACGACGGTAGCATTGGTGGATAGAAAGGCGCCAGCAACCGTGGCGAGGTTGAAGGACACGGAGGCGGAACCGACCGGATCGGCGTTGAACAGGATATAAAAGTCGTCCGTCCCGGGCAGGGCGCCATTCCCGCCGTTGATCGCCCCACCCACGCCCAGGCGCGGCGTGTTCGTGAAGGCGTTGGGCCCGAAATATCCCGCGATCGGTGTTGCCGAGAACGCACCGGCATTGATCTGACCGTCCGTGACGATCCGCAAATAGTCCGGCGCGCCGTAGAAGCCGTTCTTGCTGGGGTCGTAGGTCAGCGTCATGTCGGCGACGAGAGATTTGAACGGGGCCGGCTTGCCCGCGAACTGCAGGAACGTCGTCGCCGTAACCGTGAAGCTGCGCGTCACCGTCGCGGCATTGGCCGAGCCGATCGTCAAGACGGCCAGGATCGCCGCACCCACCAGTTGCTTCATGTCATCCCCTCATTTTCGGCTCATGAACCGTAGCGAGGGATTGATGCGACATCAATGACTTGAACCCACCACCCATCAGACGCGCGGCGGAGCCGTGACCGTCGGCCGAAAGAGCCTGCTCCGGCTATTCCTCCGTGCGCAGCAGCACCGCTTCACCGATCATCAGGAACAGCAGGAACGGCGCCCAGGCGGCGAGGAAGGGCGGGTAGGCGCCGAGATTGCCCATCGCCAGCGCGAAATTGTCCGCGACGAAATAGAGGAAGCCCAACGCCATCCCGATCACCACGCGGACGAACAGCTTGCCCGATCGCGCCAGGCCGAACGCCGAGACGGCCCCCAGCAGCGGCATCAGGAACGCCGATAGCGGGCCGGACAGCTTGTGCCACAGCGAGCCCTCCAGCGCCTTGGTCGGGCGGCCCGCGGCCTTGAGCTCGCCGATTGCGACGCGCAGCTCGCCGAACGAGCTCGAATCCGGATCGACATGGGCGAGGGTGAACTGGTCGGGCCGCACACCCTGGCCGATCACCGTGTCGCCCACCGGCGACAGCGTGCCGCTGGCGACGTCGAATCGCTTGGCGCCGTCAACCTTCCAGCCATTGCCCGAGCGCGCGCCGTGCTTGGCGGTAAGGATCGAGGTCAGCGAGCCCTTGGCGCGTTCGTAGACGGTGACGTCGTATAGCTGGGCGGCCTCGCCCTTGCCCTTGATCTGCTGGACGTTGATCAGGTTGCCGCCCGCCTGCACCCACACGTTCGCGCGGTCGCCGCGATCGATCGGCAGGGGGGCGAACTCCACCTTCTTCCACTGCTCGAGCGTCGATGTTGCGCGGGTCACGATCCGGTCGTTGAACACGAAGGAAAGGCCGGCGACGATCAGGCCCGAAAGCATGAGCGGGGCCAGCACCTGGTGCGCGGACAGCCCGCCGGACTTGAGCGCGATGATCTCGCTGTTCTGGTTGAGCTGGGCGAGCGTGAAGATCGCGCCGCCGAGCACCGAATAGGGCAGGAAGGTCGCGACGATCTGCGGCACGCGCAGCGTCACGTAGCGCAGGATCTCGGCATTGCCGTTGCCGGGATGGGCGAGGATCGCCGCGCTTTCGGTCAGCAGGTCGAGCGAGGTCAGCACCAGCACCAGCGCGCCGAGCAGCGCGAAGGTGCGGAACACGAACAGCCGCGCCATGTAGAGTGACATGGTGGGCGAGGGGAACAGCGCGCTGAAGCTCATCGTGCCGCCTCCGCCTTGCGGCGCCGTCGCTTGGCACCGGGCAGCAGGCGACCGATCAGCTTGCCGATCTTGGCGAAGACGCGTTCCAGCGCGCCGATCGGCTGGCCGCCGGGCACATAGGCCACCGTGTAATACATCCAGACCGTCAGCCCCGCGAAGATCGAGAAGGGTACCCATAGCGCGATGATCGGGTCGACCAGCCCCAGGCTGCCCACCCCCTGCGCATATTCGTTCACCTTGTGATAGGTGACGATCATCAGGATCGACAGGAAAACGCCCAGCATCGAGGTGGAGCGCTTGGGCGGAATGCCCAGCGCCGCCGCCAGCATCGGCAGCAGGAACATCGTGGTCACTTCCGCCATGCGATAGTGGAAGGCCGATCGGCTGGTCTCGCGATCGATCTCGTTGGCCGAGCGGTTGCGGCCGATCACTGCCAGCTCGGGCAGGGTGCGCTCGATATTGCTGTCGCCGCGCTTGCGGAACTGCTCGTATTTGGGAAGCGGGATCGGCAGGTTGTGGCTGGTGAAGGTCAGCACCCGCGGCACCGGCGAGCTTTTGTCGTAATGGACGAGCGTGCCGTTGGAGAGGCGGAAGATGATCGTGTCCGGATCGTCCGAGCGGAGGAACTGCCCCTTCTGCGCGGTGACTGCCAGCGGGGTGCCGTCCTTGTTGGTCATCTCCACGAAGATGCCGCGCAGGTCGCGGCCCTCGTCCTGGCTCGATTCGATGCGCAGCGTCATCTTCGAGCCGAAGCTGGTGAATTCACCGACCTTGATCGAGGCGCCGAGCGCGCCCGAGCGCAGTTCGAAGCGGAGCTGCTCGTAATTGTAGCGCGACGTCGGCTGGACGAAGCCGACGATGGCGAAGTTCACTGCGGCGAGCACGATCGCGTACATATAGGGCACGCGCAGCAGCCGGGTGTAGCTGATGCCGACGGCACGCAGCACGTCGAGCTCCGACGTGGTCGCCAGCCGGCGGAAGGCGAGCAGCACGCCCAGCATCAGGCCGATCGGAATGCCGAGGCCGAGATATTCCGGCAGCAGGTTGGCGAGCATGCGCCACACCACGCTCACCGGACCGCCTTCGGTCGCGACGAACTCGAACAACCGCAGCATGCGATCGAGCACGAGCAGCATCGCGGAGATGATCAGGGTGGAGATCAGCGGCACCGCGATCAGCCGCGCCATGTAGCGATCGATCGAATTCATGCTGTTCGCTGAACGTCCTTCGAGAGTGACCTTTTCGCCCATGGAACGGAAAACGGGCCGAAATGATCCGGTCGCGTATAGCCGTGCTGAACGCCGATGCCACCCGGAAAGTGTCCTGCGCGGAACGGCATTTCCGGCAAAGATGCCGCCGGGGGTGACGGAATCGCGCCGAACGTATATGGGCCCGCGATGCATTTTCTCGATCAAGCCAAGATTTTCGTGCGTTCCGGCGCAGGCGGACCCGGTGCCGTGAGCTTCCGGCGCGAAAAGTTCATCGAATATGGCGGCCCCGATGGCGGCAATGGCGGCAAGGGCGGCGACGTCATTTTCGAAGCGGTCGCCGGCCTCAATACGCTGATCGACTTCCGCTACACCCAGCATTTCCGCGCCCCGCGCGGCAGCGGCGGATCGGGCTCGAACCGCACGGGTGCCGGCGGCGACGATCTGGTGATCCAGGTCCCGATCGGCACCCAGATTCTCGCCGACGATGACGATCGCACGCTGCTGCTCGACTTGACGAAGGAGGGCGAGCGCGTGGTGTTCCTGCGCGGCGGCGATGGCGGCCGCGGCAATGCCAGCTACAAGACCTCGACCAATCGCGCCCCGCGCCAGCACGGTACCGGCTGGCCGAGCGAAGAGGCCTGGGTGTGGCTGCGCCTCAAGCTGCTCGCCGATGCGGGGCTGGTCGGGCTGCCCAATGCCGGCAAGTCGACCTTCATCAATGCCGTGACCAACGCGCAGGCCAAGGTCGGCGCCTATGCGTTCACCACCACCCGGCCGCAGCTGGGCGTGGTGCGCCACAAGCAGCGCGAATTCGTCGTGGCGGACATCCCCGGGTTGATCGAGGGCGCGGCGGACGGTGCCGGCATCGGCGACCGCTTCCTCGGCCATATCGAGCGCTGCCGGGTGCTGCTCCACCTGATCGACGCGAACGACGAGGATGTCGCGACCAGTTACCGCATCGTCCGTGACGAGTTGGAGGCCTATGGCGCCGGGCTCTCGGACAAGCCGGTGGTGATCGCGCTCAACAAGATCGACACGCTCGACGACGAGCTGATCGCGGCGCTTTCGGCCGAGCTGGAAGAAGCCAGCGGCGCGCAAGTCATCCCGCTGTCCGGCGCCGCCGGCACCGGCGTCGACTGGGTGCTCGACCAGTTGCTCGAAGTGATCGGGCCGAACGAGAACCGCGCTGCTGACGAAGATTTCGGCGAGAGCGAGGATCCCGTCGAATGGTCGCCGGTCTGACGCATTTCTAGGGCATCGCTGCGCGTCTGAATTCTTTCGGGAGGGGCGCGGATGGGTGCTTTCGGCTGGTTGCGTGGGCTTTTTGGCAGGAAGCCGCAGGCAGTTGGCGCGCCCGAGCCGCATCGAATCGCGAGCATCGCCGAACGTTCGGCTGATGCGCGCGGGCGGTTCTGGTCGGCGCTGGGGCCGTCGAGCGATCGCATCCTTTCGTCCGCCCCGGCCGGCTCGCTCTGGCCGGGCGGGCACGAGGCCTATCGGCTGATCCATCGCGGCAACGCGATCCTGCTCGCGACCGACGGCCTCTCCGACCCGTTCGATGCGGGCGCGACGGCCAACGGCTTCGAGATCGAACTGTTCGTCGAGGGCCCCGGCGAGGGCGCACCGGCACAGGTGGCCGGTGACGGCTGGATGCTGGAGGTGCTGCGGCGGGTCGCAGCGATCGTGGCCGAGGAGCAGGGCATCCTCCGCCCGCTGGAGCGCCATGGGCCGATCCCGCTCGAACTGACCAACGTCTCCACCTCGGCGGCGATCGCGGCGCGGCTTCCCGCCCATTTCCTCACCGCCGACGACGTGCTGGGGGTGATGATCGGCGGCCCCGCCCCGGATTTCGCGACGCGGATCGAGGACATGCCGCTGTCGCCGGTGCGGGTGGTACCGGTGGTGCTGCTGACCGCCGCCGAGCTAGGCGAAATCCGCGCCGGCGACAGTGACACGCGCGACGGGGTACTGGCCGGGCTCGAGGCGACGGGAATCGGCCATTGCAGCGACCTGCAGCGCGAATCGATCGTGTGATCCGATTGGCATATGGGGAACAGCATCGCTAAGAGCGCCGCCATGTCCGCGCCCGCACGCTCTGCCGACGCCATCGGTTTCGCCCCCTCGACCTGCAGCCGGCTGGTCGTGAAGGTCGGCTCCTCGCTGCTCGTCGATCCCGAGGGGCAGATCCGCCGCGACTGGCTGGCGGCGCTGGCCTCCGATCTCGGCACCCGGGCGCGCGAGGGGCAGCAGCTGGTCATCGTGTCCTCGGGCGCGATCGCGCTCGGCGCGCGGCGACTCAAGCTGCCAAAGGGCGGCCGGGCGAGCCTGGAGGATGCGCAGGCAGCCGCCGCCACCGGCCAGATCGCGCTGTCCAGCATCTGGGCCGAGCTGCTCCACGATCAGGGCATGACCGCCGCGCAGATCCTGGTGACGCTCGACGATCTCGAGGATCGGCGCCGCTACCTCAACGTCTCGGCGACGCTCGACCGGCTGCTGCGGCTGGGTGTGGTGCCGGTGATCAACGAGAACGACTCGGTCGCTACGGAAGAAATCCGCTTCGGTGACAACGACCGGCTCGCCGCGCGGGTGGCGAGCGCCGCCAATGCCGATGGCGTGGTGCTGCTGTCCGACGTCGACGGGCTCTACACCGCCAACCCGAACACCCATCCCGACGCCCAGCTGATCGAGCGGGTCGACATCATCGACGAGCGGATCGAGGCGATGGCCGATCGCGGATCGGCCTCGGGCATGGGGTCGGGCGGCATGGTCTCCAAGATCGAAGCGGCACGGATCGCGACCAGCGCCGGTGCGCACCTCGCCATCGCCGACGGCCGGGTGGAGCATCCGCTCGCCCGGTTGGCGGCGACGCGGCGCGGCACGCTGTTCCTGGGGCAGAAGGGCGCCGCGGCGCGCAAGGCCTGGCTGCGCGGCGGGCTGACCGCCAAGGGGGCGATCCATATCGACGAAGGCGCCGCGCAGGCGCTGAAGGAAGGCCGCAGCCTGCTCTCGGCCGGGGCGACCCGGGTCGAGGGGCGGTTCGCGCGCGGCGACCTCGTCGTCGTCGTCGGGCCGGACGGCAAGCATCTCGCGCGCGGTCTGGCGGAATATGGCCATGTCGATGCCTCGCGGATCGTAGGGCGGAGGAGCGAGGATCTGGTAGAGATATTGGGCTACGCGCCCCGCGCCGCGCTGGTCCACCGCAGCCACATGGCGCTGCTGTGAGCGTGTTCGCCATCACCGGCGGCACCGGCTTTGTCGGGTCGCGGCTGATCGACCTTGCGCTGGAGGGCGGGCATCAGGTGCGTGCGCTCACCCGCCGCGACCAGCCGCCGCGGACGGGCGTGACCTGGGTGCGCGGCGACCTCGATGCGACGGCAGCGCTGGCCGATTTGTGCGCGGGTGCCGATGCGGTGATCCACGTCGCAGGGGTGGTGAACGCTCCCGACCGTGAGGGCTTCGCGCACGGCAACATCACCGGCACCGCGAACATGCTTGCTGCGGCCAAGGGTGCGGGCGTGCGCCGCTTCGTGCACGTATCGTCGCTCGCCGGCCGCGAGCCGCAGCTGTCCGCCTATGGCTGGTCGAAGCGCGAGGCGGATACCCTGGTCAAGGCCTCGGGACTCGACTGGACGATCGTGCGTCCGCCGGCGATCTACGGCCCGGGCGATCTGGAGATGCTGGAGCTGTTCCGCGTCGCCCGCTTCGGGCTGGCGCTGCTGCCGCCCGGCGGCCGCATCTCTGTGATCGAGGTGAGCGACCTCGGCCGGCTGCTGCTCGCGCTTGCCGCCGCCGATGCCTTTCCCGGCACGATCGATCCCGATGACGGGCGGGCAGGGGGGTGGAGCCATCCCGAATTCGCCCGTGCCATCGGCCACGCCGTCGGCCGCCGCGTGCTCGCGCTGTCGCTGCCAAGGGCGGTGCTGATGGCGGGTGCGCACGTCGACCGGCTGCTCCGCGGCAAGCGGGCCAAGCTGACGCCCGACCGCGTCTCCTATTTCTGCCACCCGGACTGGGTGGCGGACCCCGCCCACCGCGCGCCGACCAATCTGTGGGGCCCGCAGGTTGAGACCGATGCCGGGCTGGTGGAGACCGCGCACTGGTATCGCGCCAAGGGGCTGCTCTGAGTCCGCAGCACGCTTAACCATTCTATAATGGGGGCATGTGGACCGCCCCGATAAAGCTCATCCTCTGGGATCTCGACGACACGCTGTGGCGTGGCACGCTCGCCGATGGCGACGCGGTGGCATTGTTCGAGCGCCGCGCGGAGATGGTTCGCGCGTTCAACGCGCGCGGGGTGGTCTCCTCGATCTGCTCGAAGAACGACTTCGGCGCGGCACGCGCGCAGTTGGAGGCGTTGGGGCTGTGGGATGAATTCGTTTTCCCGCACATCGCCTTCACCCCCAAGGCCGAAGCGATTCGCGGGATCATCGCCGATATGCAGCTGCGCGCGCCCAATGTGCTGTTCATCGACGACAATCCGCACAATCTGGCGGAAGTCCGCCACGCGCTGCCCGAGATCCAGACGCTCGACGCGACCGCAGTCGATGCCGACGAACAGCTCGCCGGGCTGCTCGCGCTGCAGACCGGCACGCGCAGCCGCGTCGCCGAATACCGCATCCTGGAGGCAAAGAAGCGCGATCGCACCGCGGTGGCGGGCCAGTCCAACGAGGAATTCCTGCGCAGCTCAGGCCTGTGCGCCTGTGCGCCGTTCATCATGGACAATCTGGAGTTCGTGCCCCGCATCGCCGAGCTGATCAACCGCGCCAACCAGCTCAACTACACCCAGTCACGCGTCGACCCCACTCAGCTCGAACTCGACATCATCAATGTCACTGCGCATGATAGCTGGTCAATCTTCGCCTGGGACAAATATGGCCGCTACGGCCTCGTCGGCTTCGTGATGTGGCACCGCGTCGAGCAGCGGATGGTGCATTTCACCTTCTCCTGCCGCGCGATGCACATGGGGCTGGAGGAATATGCGCTGGGCAAGATCCGCGCGATCTGGGCGGACGCCGATTTCAGCGCGCTTGCCGGTCGTTTCAGTCGCGTGCCGCCCGACTGGATCGAGGATCACGGCTTCGACGAGCCCGAGGTCCGCGCCGCGATCCGCGCCGAACTGCTTGCCGAACCGGCGATGGCACCGGCGATCCGCATCATGTTCGATTGCCAGTCGGGCGGCATCGCCCATTACAGCCGCTTCCGCCCGGCGATCGAGTTCGACAACAATCCCCGCCTGTTTGCCCTCCGGATGATGGATGACGGCAGCTACAAGGAGCAGCAGTTCCCGCCGTTCCTCGTCTATGGCGCGACGGTCGACTATCTCGACGTGCGCTGGCCGGACAAATGGCACCTGCTGGAGATCGGCCTCTACCAGAAATGCGCGCTGCGGCTGTCCATCCATGTGCTCGAGAACGATCACCGGATGCTGGTCGTCCTGCCGCCCGAGGACGCGCCGATCGAGAAATACCGGCTGGGGCTGAACCACTCGCCCGAGCGCGCGCGCATCTTCAACGCCGTGTGGCGGCAGATGGCACGGGAAAATCCGGGGCGCATCTTCGTGCTGGAAGTCTCGGACCTGCTCGACAGCTATGACGAGATGGCCGACGTCACCCATTTCCACCCCAGCCTGCTCCAGAAGATCGCCGGGCAGACCGATCTGTGGGTTTCCCAGCTGCTGAGCGGCGCGAGCGAGGATCAGGCCGCCGCCGCCTGACCTTTGGGGCACTGCCCCGCCACGGGCCCGGTTTCGCCGCATTCGCTTGGCACCTGCGACCGATCAATCTAAGGACCGGCCGCATGACTGACCGTGCAGAAATCTTCGACATCGTCGCCGCGCAGATCGAACCCTTCAACAAGAAGGGCGTCGCGCTTTCCGATACCACCACCTTCGCCGGCGATCTCGAATGGGACAGCCTGACGGTGATGGATTTCGTCGCCGCGATCGAGGACGAGTTCGACATCGTCATCACCATGAACATGCAGGCCGAGATCGAGAATGTCGGCCAGCTGGTCGACGCCGTGCAGAAGCTCAAGGGCTGATCGCCATGACCGACCTGATGAGCAAGTTCGACGGTCTGATCGCCGAGCGGCAGGCGCTGCTCGACAGCGGCGTGATCGATCCATTCGCGATCGTGATGGAGCAGGTGAAATCGCCCACCGAGGCGGTGATCAAGGGCAAGGACACCATCCTGCTCGGCACCTACAATTATATGGGCATGACGTTCGACAAGGACGTGATCCAGGCCGGCAAGGACGCGCTCGACCAGTTCGGCTCGGGCACCAACGGCAGCCGCATGCTCAACGGCACCTTCCGCGACCATATGGAAGTCGAGCAGGCGCTGCGCGATTTCTACGGCGTGTCGGGCGCGATCGTGTTCTCCACCGGCTACATGGCCAATCTGGGCATGATCTCGACGCTGGCGGGCAAGGGCGAGTACATCATCCTCGACGCCGACAGCCATGCCTCGATCTATGACGGCTGCAAGCAGGGCAATGCCGAGATCGTCCGCTTCCGCCACAACGACGTGGCGGACCTAGACAAGCGCCTCGGCCGCCTGCCGGCCGAAGCCGGCAAGCTGGTGGTGCTGGAGGGCGTCTACTCGATGCTCGGCGACATCGCGCCGCTGAAGGAGATGGTCGCCGTCGCCAAGAAGCACGGCGCGATGGTGCTGGTCGACGAAGCGCACTCGATGGGCTTTTTCGGCCCCAATGGCCGCGGCGTCTATGAGGACCAGGGGCTCGAGGATCAGGTCGATTTCGTCGTCGGTACCTTCTCCAAGTCGGTCGGCACGGTCGGCGGCTTCTGCATCTCGAATCATCCGAAGTTCGAGGCGATCCGGCTGGCCTGCCGCGCGTACATCTTCACCGCCTCGCTGCCGCCCAGCGTGGTGGCAACCGCGGCAACCTCGATCCGCAAGCTGGCCACCGCGCACGAGAAGCGCGCCCGGCTGTGGGCAAACGCCCGCATGCTGCACGGCGGCCTCACCGAAATGGGCTTCAAGCTCGGCACGTCGACGCCCGAAAGCGCGATCGTCGCGGTGATCCTGGAGGACCAGGAACAGGCGGTGATGATGTGGCAGGCGCTGCTGGAGAACGGCCTGTACGTCAACATGGCGCGCCCGCCGGCGACTCCGGCCGGCACGTTCCTGTTGCGCTGCTCGCTGTGCGCCGAGCATCGCCCCGAGCAGATCGAGCGCGTGCTGGGCATGTTCCGCGCCGCCGGCCAGGCCATCGGGGTGATCGCCTAACCGGCTTTTCACTTTGGTTCCAAACGCCTAGAGTCGGGGCCGGATGAGCGAAGCGATCCCGTCTCTGGAGCGTTCGGTTCACGCGAAGAACTGGCGCCTGCTGTTGCTGGGCGCACTGGCCATTGCGGGCGTACTGGTGCTGGGCGCGCTGATCCTCATCCAGCAGCGCACCGATCGCGAACGCGATAGCGCCATCGCGCTCCAGCAACACAGTTTCGAAGTTATCCTGCGGGCCAATCAGCTTTCCGGCGGCATTGCGGCGGCGGAGGCAGCGCTGGGCCGCTACGTGGTCAGCGCGGATCGCAACCTCGGCCAGCAATATACCGATCAATGGTCGCGGGCGGGCGAGCAGTTGCAGCGGCTGCGCCAGTTGACCGGCGACAACGACCCCCAGCAGCGGCAGATCCGCGCGCTCCAGCGTGCCTTTGCCGAACGGGGCAAGGAACTGGACGCGACCGCGCTCTACACCACCTACAAGCGCGATCGCGACGCCTGGGGTGCCTATTACCAGGTGCGCGAAAGCGCCGCCCGCAAGCAGGTGGAGACCCTCCTCGAAGACATTGTCGAGCAGGAGCGCGGCCTGCTGCGCGAACGCACCCGCGCCGCGGACCAGCTGATCGAGAACAGCAGCTATGCCGCGCGCGTGCTCACCGGCTTCGGCCTGGTGATCGCGCTGGGCGCCGTCGTGCTGGGGTGGCTCGCGATCGAGGCGCAGGGGGATCGCGCGCTGGCCGATGCGGATGCTGCCTGGGAGCGGGAACGCGCCGGCCAGCTGCGCGAGGCGGTCGCCGCCGCGACAGCTCAGCTGCGCGAGGAAGCACGCGAACGCGAAGGCGCCGAGGCCAAGCTGCGCCAGGCCCAGAAGATGGACGCGGTGGGCCAGCTGACTGGCGGTATCGCGCATGATTTCAACAATATGCTCGCCGTTGTTCTGGGCGGGGTGGAGCTGGCGCGGCGGCAGATCGAGGCCGATCCGTGCGAAGCCGCCCGCCATCTCGACAACGCGATGGAAGGGGCGCACCGCGCCGCGGCGCTCACCCGCCAGCTGCTCGCCTTCTCGCGCTCCGAATCGCTGGCACCCGAGGCGGTCGATGCCGGCATGCTGATCCGCGGCATGCGGGACCTGCTCGATCGCACGCTGGGCGACACGATCCGGGTGGAGGCGCAGGATCGCGGGCTGGGCTGGCGGATCTGGGTCGATCGCCACCAGCTCGAAAACGCCGTGCTCAACTTGGCGGTGAACGCGCGCGACGCGATGAACGGTCGCGGCACGCTTACCATCACCACCGGCGAATCGCGGCTGGCGGCGAACGAGGTGGGGCATTGCGCGGCGGGCGACTATGTTTCGGTCGCGGTGCGCGATACCGGCTGCGGGATGACGCCCGAGGTGCTGGAGCGGGTGTTCGAGCCGTTCTTCACCACCAAGCCCGTGGGCAAGGGCACCGGCCTCGGGCTCAGCCAGATCTTCGGCTTCGTCCGCCAGTCGGGCGGCGGCATCGCGATCGAGACGGCGCCCGGCGAGGGCGCGACGGTGACGCTGTACCTGCCGCGCTACAAGGGGGCGGTCGCTGCCGGCCCGGCCCCGGTTCTGCAGGTCGATGCCGATGAGGAGCAGTCGGGCGTGCGCTACGACATTCTCGTCGTCGAGGACGATCCGCGGGTGCTGGCAGCGACACTGGCGGCACTGCGCGAACTCGGCCACCGCGCGGTCGGCTGTGCTGATCCGCTGAAGGCGCCGGCCGCGCTCGAATCGATGCCGACGCTGGATCTGGTGATGACCGACGTGCTGATGCCCGGCCAGACCGGCCCGGAGATGATTGCCTGCGTGGAGGGGCAGCTGCGCGGCGCCGCGGTGCTGTTCGTCACCGGCTTCACCGGCGAGGCGAGCGCCGAACAACTGCGCGACCGCCCGGTGCTGCGCAAGCCGTTCACCGTCGCGGCGCTGTCGCGGGCCGTGCGGGAAGCGGTGGAAGGCGAGGCGCGGCGGGTGGCGCAGGCGGCGGAATAGCCTATGCACCCGTGATCCGGGGGAGGGGTGGAATGCGCAGACTGCTGCTGGCAATGCTATCGGTCGTAATGGTCGGTGCCTGTACGACGCCAGATGCACCGACCGCAAACAGGACCACCGCAGCCGTTTCAGGCGCCATGGTCCGCTATCTAGCGCGCGGGATCTACGAAAGCCTGGCGGCGCGGTCCTGTGCCGAGCCCCCTTCGGAGCGGTTGCGAGCGGTCGAGCGGGAAGAGGCAGCCTTCGCAGCCGCGCTCGAAAGCACCCTGGTGGGGCCGGTCGCAGAGCATGTCGCGCTCGCGAAAGAAGATGTCGCCTTCCTGAGCAAGTCGAACGCGCTTTCGTGCTGGGGGAAGAGCGAGCGTGATTTCGCTGACCTTCACCGCGAAATGTTCTTCGACAGCGTAGAGACGTTACGGGACGAATTGCGGCATCCGAATTTTCGACCGCAGTCGATTCGCGGCCTGGATCGGTACAGCATGCCCCGCGGTGCCGAGTTCCGAAGGCTCGTCCGATCGGTGCTCGATTCCATCCGCTGGAAATGCACGGCAACCGACCAGCGGCCGTTCCTGGCGGCCGCGGAACCCGAGGTGGCACAATTCGCACAGCGCATCGAGCGAACGCAATTCGCCGGGCAGTTCGCGATTGCCAAGGCGGACCTTGCGTTCCTGGATCAATATATCGCTTCGAATTGCGCGTTGACGCCCGTCGAGGTGATGCCGGTGGCGGAGAGGAATGCGCGCCTGTCGACCCTGTCGCGTCGCATTGCCGCGGCGGAACGGATCGCGGGCATCTGAGCGAAGACTCAGACCCCCGCCTCGATCCGCCCGCGCAGCATCGCCGCACCAAGCTCCCGTGCCTTCTCCCGCGGCAGGCCCAGCGCGCGGGCCATGGGCGCGCCGAGCAACGCGTCGCCCAGCGCCATCAGCGTCAGCTGCAGCGTTTCCTCGCGCAACGGCACGCGGGCGTCCTGGCCTTCGCTGATGCGGTCGACCAGCCGATGGATCGCCTCCAGGATCGGATCCAGCGCGTCCTGATTGCCGGTGAGGATCATCCAGCTGGCGAGCGCGCCCGCGCCTTCGCGATCGAACGCATCGAAGGTGAGGTCCACCACTTCGCGCAGGTCATGATCGGTGCTGCGGGCGCGCAGCACCGCCTCGCCGATCTTGGCGGTCACCACCTCGGCGATGCTCGCCGCCAGCGCCTTTTGCAGCCCTGCCGCCGAGCCGAAATGGTGCAGCAGATTGGCGTGCGTTCGCCCGATCCGCGCGGAGACGGCCTTGAGCGTTACCGCTTGCGGGCCGTCCTCGATCAGCAGCGTGCGGGCGGCCTCGAGGGCGGCATCGCGGGATTCTTCGGGGGAGAGGCGCCGCCGCGCCGGCTTGGTCGTCAACTGTTCGGAACCTTTCGTTCCGGGCGGCTTAGTCCAGCCGGCGCGCGGGGGGAAGGCGTGGCTCCGGCCCGGAGTCACGCCGCCAGTCGCGGTTCCGGATGCGGATGGGCGGCCTCGGCGTCGAGATCCAGTTCGAACGCTGCGCACGGCATCTCGCCGCCGCGGCCCTTCGACCAGACCGGTTCGACGAGTCCCGTCGGCGTGAACCCGAGCTTGCGCAGCACCCGCCCGGAGGCGGGGTTGTCGACCGCGTGGCGCGCCGTCACCTTGCGGATACCGGCGGCGCGTGCGGCAGCCAGCACCCCGCGCGCCGCCTCGGTGGCATAGCCCTTGCCCCAGGCCGAGGGGGTGAACCAGTAACCGAGTTCGTGCGACTCGCCGCGTACCGCGTCGATACTTGTGCAGCCGATCAGCGTCACCGTGCCCGCCCGATGCTCGAACACCAGGAAGCACATCTCGGTCCAATGGGCGAGGAAGGTTTCGGCCGCTTCGATCGAATAGGGCCAGGGCGCGCGCGACAGGTTGCGCACGACGGCCTCGTGGTCGATCGCCCGGGCAAGGGCGGGGGCGTCCTCGGGCCAGCCGGGACGTAACGTCAGTCTTTGGGTCCGCACGAACATGACCAATACTCCTCGGTCCTGCAGCTCCCCACGCCGTTTCCAATGGCGTGCGGGTGTTGCGCTGCGATTGCAGGGAGCAAGAAAAAAGGGAGACCGGGGCGACCCGTCTCCCTTTTTCGGTTGGTTCATCCGAACCCGGGTCGCCCTGGTGGGCAACCCGTGCGGTCGCCCGATGTTATTCGGCCGCCTCGGCAATCATGTCTACGGAGCAGAACTTGCGACCAAGCTTGCCTTCCTTGAACGACACGCGGCCTTCGACGAGCGCGAAAAGGGTATGGTCCTTGCCCATGCCCACGTTCACGCCCGGGTAGAATTTGGTGCCACGCTGGCGCACGAGAATGTTGCCGGCGAGAACCGTCTCGCCGCCGAACTTCTTCACGCCAAGACGACGGCCAGCAGAGTCGCGACCGTTGCGGGACGAGCCGCCTGCCTTCTTATGTGCCATTGTCTATACTCCTCGTATCTCGTCCGAAGCTCAGTTCGCCGCGCCGATGGCGGTGATCTTGAGGATCGTGTGCTGCTGGCGATGGCCGTTCTTGCGGCGATAGTTGTGCCGGCGGCGCTTCTTGAAAACGATGACCTTCTCGCCCTTCGCCTGCGCGATGATCTCGGCAGAAACGGTCAGGCCGTCGGTCGGCTTCAGCTCGCCGCCATCGCCGGCAAGCAGGACGTCGCCCAGCGTCACCGTCGAACCGGCTTCGCCGTCGAGCTTCTCGACGACGATCTTGTCTCCTGCGGCAACGCGATACTGCTTGCCGCCCGTGCGCACGATAGCGAACATCGGTCTCTTCTCTGGTTCAAATGCATGTGCCCGCCAAGGTTGCACCTCGGCAGGAGGAAGGGCGCAACTATGCGAGGGGGGCGGGATTGTCAACCGTTTCGCAAGGAGGACCTGCGATTTTCCGGGACATTCGCACCCCTGGCGCCCCTAGTGGCGGTGATTCCGCTTCAGCAGGTACCGGCCGGCGTCGAAACGCTCGAACAGGCCGCTGATACCGGGGTGATCGACCGGTTCGTCGCTCTCGTCGGCCACAAGGTTCTGCTGGCTGACATAGGCGATATAGGTCGAGTCGTCGTTCTCGGCGAGCAAGTGGTAGAAGGGTTGATCCTTCGCCGGCTGCATGTCCGCGGGAATCGAATCGTACCACTCGTCGGTGTTGGCGAAGACGGGATCGACGTCGAAGATCACGCCGCGGAAGTCGAGCAGGCGGTGCCGCACCACATCGCCGATCGTGAAGCGCGCGCTGGCGATCGGAGGCATCGGCGTACCGGAGGAACGGTCGGTAAGCGAACCATTGGTTTCTGACATGGTCATCAATCTAGGGACGCGGAGGCGCAACGGCAACGGTGGACACATGGGTAGGGGCGCGTGGGGCAATCCCGTTCCGGGAAGCGCGGGCCCGGTGCGGCGGTCGCCGCGATGCGAAAAAAACTTCGGCGAACCCGCTTGCGGCCCCCAAAACTTTGCGCTAGTGGCCGCGCCTCACAGCGACCGGTACGCAGGTTGGGGCTTCCCCAGAGTGCGTATCCTCCCATGCGGAGAGGTGCCGGAGTGGTCGATCGGGGCAGTCTCGAAAACTGTTGAGCTCGTAAGGGTTCCGAGGGTTCGAATCCCTCCCTCTCCGCCATTGGGACCCTCGCTGCGCTTTGCCTTTACCCGCATGTGCGCCCCCGAAATCTCCTTTCGATGCCAGCCTTAGGGCGTCTTCCGCCCGCCGTTGAGGCGCCCCGCGCGCTAGCCGGTGCGTGGCGGGTCGATGGCCAGCAGCAGGCGGATCTCGCCCGCCGCGGCGATCGGCGGCGATCGGTGGAGGACCATCGGCGTGTCCGTCGCCAGCCGCCCCTTGAAGATGCCGACATTGCCTGCGCGCAGCTGCCGGATCGGCATGCCTTCGATGCGGCCGCCATAGACCCACTGCGTGCCGGCACCGAGCAAGGTGCAGAGCAGACGTGCGGTCACATGGTCGGCATGGAACTTCCGGCAGGCGTCGGTTTCGATCCACTCCAGCCGGATCGCCACGGCATCCAGTGCGAAGATGCCGGCAAAGCGCTGCGCAAGCGCGCAGATCTCGTCGTGCAGTGCGTCGCGGCGGGGATCGTCGGGATAGCCTGCCTCGACCAGGCCATCGGCCACCTCGGCGTGCAGCAGGTCGAGCGTCGTCTCGAAGTCCAGATCGTCGATGGCGGCGCTGTCGAGCGTCTGCAGCGGCACCAGCGCGGGCGGCAGCGGCCGGGTCCAGACCGCGAGGTGGACGTGCGGCTGTGCGGCGAGATCCAGCACCGTCGCCCGGTGCTGCTCGATCGCGATCGGCCCGTCCTGCCCGGGATTCGACGACCATGCGGGCGTGGCTGGTCGATCCACGGTCCAATCGGCAAGCGGGGAGGCGCCCTTCTGCACATGCGTTCCTTGTAAAGTGGGTATGATACAACATGTCATAACGGTGATGCGCCGGGGTGCAAGGCGCGGCGTGCAGAAGGGTATGGGATTGCGGTTGATGACGGAGATGGCGCGCGGGCGCTGGCAGGCGGTGCTGGACGGCTTCGGCATCTGCGCCTCGGCGTTGTGTATGGTGCACTGCCTGCTGCTGCCGCTGGTGGTGGCGGCGCTGCCGAGCCTGGTTGCGCCGTTCGATCCGGGCGATTCCGTCCACGCCATCGTGCTGGCCTGTGCGCTGCCGACCAGCGCGCTGGCGCTGCTTGGCGGCTGGCGACGGCATCGTGCGGGCGCGCCGGTGCTGGTAGGGGCGATCGGGTTGGGGCTGATGGCGGCAGGCGTGGTCCTGCCCTGGACCGGGGCGCTGGAGACCGGGCTGACGGTGGTCGGCAGCCTTGCGCTGGCGGCGGCCCATGTCGTCAACTGGCACCGGCGGAGCTGCGCGCGCGCCTGCTAGCCCGCGGGCGCGGCGTGCTGCTACGAAATGGGTGGTGGACGCACTTGGGCTCGAACCAAGGACCCGCTGATTAAGAGTCAGCTGCTCTACCAACTGAGCTATGCGTCCGTACCGGAAGCCGTATCGGCAGGGGCGGTGGTGGACACACTTGGGCTCGAACCAAGGACCCGCTGATTAAGAGTCAGCTGCTCTACCAACTGAGCTATGTGTCCATACCGGAAAGCGTATCGGCAGAGGCGGTGGTGGACACACTTGGGCTCGAACCAAGGACCCGCTGATTAAGAGTCAGCTGCTCTACCAACTGAGCTATGTGTCCATTCCGGCTTCTGCATGGCACCCTTTGGTTGGGCGCCGCCGCATCGGAGGCGCGCCTTTAGCGTCGCCTCTCTCGGCTTGTAAAGCCCAAAAGTGAAAAAATCACCAGCGGGTCTTGGTGCGGCCGTCGCGGTCGATCGACAGCAGGATTCCCAGGCACAGCATGAACGTCATCACCGCCGTGCCGCCGAAGCTGATCAGCGGCAGCGGCACGCCGACCACCGGCGCCAGGCCGATCACCATCGCCATGTTGATCGAGCAATAGAGGAACATCGTGCCGGACAGGCCCGCCGCGGTCAGCCGGCCGAAGCGCGTCTTGGCGCGCATGCCGACGCCGATGCCCCAGGCGATCAGCGTGCCGAAGGCGAGGATCAGGAACACGCCGCCGGCCAGCCCCCATTCCTCCATCATCGTCGCCAGCGCGAAATCGGTCTGGCCCTCGGGTAGATAGTCGAGATGGCTCTGCGTGCCCTGCAGGAAGCCCTTGCCGAAGATGCCGCCCGAACCGATCGCGATCTTGGACTGGGTGATGTGATAGCCGGTGCCGAGCGGATCGCGCTCGGGATCGAGGAAGATCAGCACGCGGTTGCGCTGATAGTCGTGCAGCACGAAGTTGAAGGCGAGGGGGGCGGCCACCGCCACGGCTAGGGCTCCGGCGATGAACAGGCGCAGCGGCACGCCCGCCAGGAACACCACCATCACCCCGCAGCCGGCGATCATCAGGCCGGTGCCGAGATCGGGCTGCATGATCACCAGCAGCGCCGGCACCCCGATCAGCAGCGCGGCGGGCCAGATCGCCACGAACTTGCGCGTCTCGCTGGCCGGCAGCATCTCGTAGAAGCGGGCGAGCGCCAGCACGATCATCGGCTTCATCAGCTCGGAAGGCTGGAACTGGAAGCCGCCCAGGCTGATCCAGCGCTGGCTACCCCCGGCCACCTTGCCGAGCAATTCCACGCCGAGCAGCGCCGCCACCAGCCCGGCATAGACCGGCAGCGACCATTGCGACCAGATCCGCACCGGCACGCGCGACATGCCGATCGCGACGGCAAGGAACAGCAGGAAGCGGGTGCCCTGGTTGATCGCCCAGGGCCGGATGCTGCCACCGGCCGCCGAATAGAGCACGACCAGCCCGAAGGCGCCGATCGCCATCACCAGGAAGAGGATCTTCCACGGCAGCTGGGCGACCTGGGTGGGGACGATGCCGTTGCCGGGGCGGGCCATCAGTCGCCCTCCACGCTGCCGCTGGGCGCGACGTCGCGCTTGGTGGAATCGGCAGTGCTGTTGGCGGCCTGATCGGCGAGGCTGGTCGCGGCCTCTTCCGTATCTTCGGGAGTGGGCGGCGGCGGCATGGCCTGCGCGGCGCGGAAAGCGGTACCTTGCGCGGCCATGCGCGTCGTATAGTCGCCGCCCCAGGTCGGCTCCACTTCGGCCAGCGTCTTCATCGCCAGGTCGCGATCGAACAGATAGGTCATGATGTCGCGGCCGATCAGCGGTGTGTCGAGATTGCGCACCGTGTGGCCGTTATGCTCAAGCACGATCGCGGCGGCATATTTCGGATTGTCGTGCGGCGCGAAGCACACGAACAGCGCGTGGTCGCGCATCTTGAACGGCAGCGCGGCATTCTTGAGCACCCCGGTCTTGCGCTCGGCCATGGTGATGCGGCGCACCTGCGCGGTGCCGGTCTTGGCGGCGATGGCGACGCCGGGGACGTACATCCGCGCCGCGCCACCGGTACCGCCGGCATTGACCACGCCGTACATCGCCTCGCGCACGATCGCGAGATCCTCGGCGCTCACCGGCAACGGTGCGCCGCCGCCCGGCCCGTTGGCGAGCAGGCGCGGCACCAGGATGCGACCCGAGGCGAGCCGGCTGGCCATCACCGCCAGCTGCAAGGGGTTCGCCAGCACATAGCCCTGGCCGATCGAGGCGTTGAGCGAATCCGCCACCGTCCAGGGATGGTGGTATTTCTTCAGCTTCCACGCGGCGTCCGGCACGGTGCCGTAGCGCTGGGTGGTGAACGGCATGTCGAACTTCTGGCCGAGGCCGAGCATCCGCGCCATCGGGGCGATCGCATCATAGCCGACGCGGCGGACCATCTCGTAGAAATAGATGTCGCAGCTCTGCATGATCGCGTTCTTGAGGTCGAGCGGCCCGTGCCCACCCTTCTTGTGGCAGTGGAACACGCCGTTGCCGACCCGCATCGCGCCCGAGCAGACGACGCGATCGTGCGGGCTCACCCCCGCCGCCATCAGCGCCAGGCCGTTCATCGGCTTGACGGTGGAGCCGGGCGGGTAGAGCCCCTGCAGCACCTTGTTCATCAAGGGGACGTGATCGTCCTCGGACAGCATCTTCCATTCGGTCTGGCTGATGCCGTCGGAGAAGCTGTTGGGGTCGTAGGCGGGCATCGACGCCATTGCGAGGATGTCGCCGCTTGCCACGTCGATCACGATCGCCGAGCCCGAATTGGTGCCCAGCCGCCGCGCGACATATTCCTGGAGCCCGGCATCGATGGTGAGCTTGATGCTTTCGCCGGGCTGGTCGGCGCGGGTCTCGAGCTCGCGTACCGGCCGGCCATGGGCGGTCACCTCGACGCGCTTGGCACCGGGCTTGCCCCGCAGCCGGTGGTCGAGCGTTTTTTCCAGCCCGTCCTTGCCCAGCTTGAAGCCGGGGGTGACGAGCAGCGGATCCTTGTCGAGCTTGTACTGCTCCGCCGACGCGGTGCCGACATAGCCGATCAGGTGGCCGACGCCCGCGCCGAGCGGATAATGCCGGGCATAGCCGCGGGTGGGGGCCACGCCGGGAAGCTCGGGCTGGCGCACCAGCACCGCGGCGAAGCGATCCCAGTCGAGATTCTCCGCCACCTGCACCGGACGGAAGCCGCCGGCGCGCTTGAGATCGGTCTCGATCCGGGCGAGATCCTCGGGCGCGAGGTTGAGCAGGCGGGTCAGCTCGGCGAGCAGCTTGTCCTTGTCGACGATGCGATCGGGAATCAGGTCGACGCGGAAATCGGTGCGGTTGCTGGCGAGCGGCTTGCCGGTGCGATCCAGCAGCCAGCCGCGCCGCGGCGGGATCAGCGTGTTGTTGACCCGGTTGCTCTCCGCCTTGAGCTTGTACTGCTCGTTCTCGACGACCGACAGCCACGCCATGCGGCCGGCCAGCACCATGCCGACGGCGCCCTGTCCGGCGCCGAGCACCACCGCGCGGCGCGAGAAGCTGTAGGTCTGGGCGGCTTCGGTGACGCGCACCATGGCTCAGGCCTTCACCACGTCACGGTCGAGCCAGGCGCACAGCCGCGATGCCAGCGGGAACAGCATCGCCGAGGCACCGGCCTGGAGCAGCAGCGCGGCATCGACCTTGGCCGAAAGGGGGGACGCAATCAGGCGACCCGCGATCAGCACGAAGGCGGTCGCGCCCGCGGCAATCAGCCAGTCCTGCCAGAAGTTTCGCCACACGATGCGCGTCTCTAGCACGTCGATGATCAACATGCATGCCATCCACAGGAACATTGCCGACCCGAAGGGCTGGCCGCTGAGCAGATCGTCGAACAGCCCCAGCGGCGCGGCGGCCCAGACGCGCAGCGCATCGGGGCGCAGCAACCGCCAGGCGAGCAGCATCAAAAGGCCGAAGGGCGGCAGGAACGGCACCGTCGCCACCACCGGCAGGATCGTGATCAGCGAGGCAAGCGTGATCGACAGCGGCGCCAGCCAGCGCGCGCGCGGGCGCGGCGGCTCCGAACCCAGCGGCTGCAGCTCCAGCGCCATCACTTGCCCTTGGGCTTGGGCGTGGCGGTGGGGAAGGGCTGGGGTGGCGGAGCCGGCTCGGGCAGGAACACCCGCAGCACCATCACGAAATCGGCCATGTCCGGGTTGCTTGCCGGTGCGGCGGTGGCGCTGTCGCGCCCCACCGTCGTGACGTGTGCCAGCGGGATATTGGGCGGGAAGACGCCGCCGGTGCCCGAGGTGACGAGCAGGTCGCCGGTGCGGAATGGGTTGGCGGCGGCATTGGCGGCGCGCACGTCGAGCGTGCCGTCGCCGCGGCCGGTAACGATCGCTGGCAGCCCGTCGCTCGCCCGGCGCACCGGGATGGTGCTGTCCGGATCGGTGATCAGCAGCACGCGCGCGGCGTTCGGCCCGGCCTCGACCACTTGGCCGATCAGTCCGGCGCCGTCGCGCACCGGCTGCCCCTGGCCGACGCGCTGCCAGCTGCCGGCGTTGAGCGTGGCATAGCGGCGCGTGCTGGAGGCGGAGGAATTGACCAGCCGGGCGACGACGATCGTCTCCGGCGTGGCATCGCGCGCCTTGAGCAGCAGGCGGAGCCGCTGGTTCTCGCGCTCCAGCCCCAGCGCGCGTTGGAGTGCAGCATGCTCGGCGTCGATCTGCCGCTTCAGGCGGGCATTCTCGCCGCGCACGCCGAAATAGCTGCCGATCGCGTCCGGCACGCTGCCGATGCCGCGCCGCACCGTGTCGAGGCCCGAGGAGACCGGGGTGGTCACCTCGGCCACGGTGCTGCGCAGTGCGGCGAACAGATGCGGGTTGTAGCGCGAGATCAGCACGAGCCCGCCGCCGACCAGCAACAGGCTGATCGCCGCCACATAGCTGAAGAACAGCCCATATTGCGCCCGTCGCGAGAACCCCGGGCGCCGATTCCGTGGCGGCGCCATCGCCGTAGGCCTTTCGTCAGACCTGGAGGAGAACGCCGCGGAACATCGGATCCTCGAGCGCGCGGCCGGTGCCGAGCGCCACGCAGGTCAGCGGATCGTCGGCAACGGTGACGGGCAGGCCGGTCTCGTCGCGCAGCACTTCGTCCAGACCGTGCAGCAGCGCGCCGCCGCCGGTGAGGACGATGCCCTGGTCGACGATGTCGGCGGCCAGCTCGGGCGCGGTGTTTTCCAGCGCGATGCGAACGCCCTCGACGATCGTGTTGACCGGCTCGGACAGCGCCTCGGCGATCTGGCCCTGGTTGATCTGGATTTCCTTGGGCACGCCGTTCACCAGGTCGCGACCCTTGATGTGGATCGTCTTGCCGATGCCGTCGGCCGGCGGCTTGGCGACACCGACTTCCTGCTTGATCCGCTCGGCGGTGGCCTCGCCGATCAGCAGGTTGTGGTTGCGGCGGACATAGGAGACGATCGCTTCGTCCATCTTGTCGCCGCCGACGCGCACGCTCGTGGAATAGGCCAGGCCGCGCAGGCTGAGCACCGCAACCTCGGTGGTGCCGCCGCCGATGTCGACGACCATCGAGCCGATCGGCTCGGTCACCGGCATGTCGGCGCCGATCGCGGCGGCCATCGGCTCCTCGATCAGCCACACCTGGCTGGCGCCGGCGTTGGAGGCGGCGTCGCGGATCGCGCGGCGCTCGACCGAGGTGGAGCCCGACGGCACGCAGATCACGATTTCCGGCCAGCGCATGAAGCGGCGCTGCCCGTGCACCTTGCGGATGAAGTGCTTGATCATCTCTTCGGCGACATCGATGTCGGCGATAACCCCATCGCGCAGCGGGCGAATCGCCTCGATCGAGCCCGGGGTCTTGCCCATCATCAGCTTGGCGTCGTCACCGACCGCCTTGACCCGCTTCACGCCATTCAGCGTCTCGACCGCCACCACGGACGGCTCGTTCAGCACGATGCCACGGCCGCGCAGATATACGACGGTGTTCGCAGTACCCAGATCGATCGCCATGTCGTGGGACATGAATTTGAAAATGCGGGAGAAAGCCATTGATTGATCCGTCCTGCCGGGTCGGGCGCCCCCCGTCCGGCTGCTCGCACATTGTGTTTCGCCCGTACGCTTTCCGGGACGGAGGAAAATCCGGCCTGGTGTCATGCGGATGCGGGTCGCGGGAGGCCGTCGCTTGGGCTACAGCGAATGCCATGTCAATACGCCGCCTGCCCGAACATCTTGTCAATCGTATTGCAGCCGGCGAGGTGGTCGAACGCCCCGCCAGCGCGCTGAAGGAACTGGTCGAAAACGCAATCGACGCAGGCGCTACACGGATCGCCGTGAAGCTGGCCGGCGGCGGCATCGAATTGATCGAGGTGATCGACGATGGCTGCGGCATGGCGCCCGCCGAAATGGCGCTCGCGCTGGAGCGGCACGCCACCTCCAAGCTGCCGACCGACGATATCGAGCACGTCGCGACGTTGGGTTTTCGCGGCGAGGCGCTGCCCTCGATCGCGAGCGTCGCGCAGCTTACCCTGGAGAGCCGTGTACGGGGTGCGGAAGGCTGGTCGCTGACGGTGGATAACGGCGCGCGCATCGCCGAAGGCCCGGCCGCGCTGCCGCCGGGAACGCGGGTGCGGGTGGAGGCGCTGTTCGGGCGCGTGCCGGCGCGGCGCAAGTTCCTGCGCTCGACCCGCGCCGAATATGCCGCCTGCCTCGACGGGATGAAGCGGCTGGCGATGGCGCGGCCGGACATCGCCTTCTCGGTCGAGCATGACGGCCGGCGGGTGCTGAGCGTGCAGGGCGGCGAGAGCCGGCCGGCGCGGGTGGCCGCGCTCACCGACCGGGCGCTGCAGGAGAACAGCGTCGCGATCGACTTCGAACGCGAGGGGCTGGTGCTCGGCGGGGTCGCCAGCATTCCCACCTTCAACCGCGGCGTGGCGGACCACCAATATCTGTTCGTCAACGGCCGGCCGGTGAAGGACCGGCTGCTCGTCGGCGCGGTGCGCGGCGCCTATGCCGAGATGCTCGCGCGCGACCGGCACCCGGTGGTGGCGCTGTTCCTCGACGTGCCACCCGAGGTGGTCGACGTGAACGTCCACCCGGCCAAGACCGAGGTACGTTTCCGCGATCCTGCACTGGCGCGCGGGCTGATCGTCAGCGGGCTGCGGCGAGCGCTGGATGCCGCCGGTCACCGCAGCGTGCAGCGGCCGAGCGAGGCGGCGCTCGGGCTTTGGCAGCAGGGGGGCGTTCCTTCTTCTAGCCCCTCCTCCTTGGAGGAGGGGTTGGGGTGGGGCAGTGTCTCACCGAGACTAACTTCTGGTCTGGAATCCCTCCACCCCAACCCCTCCTCCGAGGAGGAGGGGCTTAGAAGGTATACCGGCGCCGTGCGCGATTCCGGCACCTTCTTCGCCGCCGCACCGCAGGCCCGCGCCGAACCCGCGCGCCACGAGGCGCCGCTCGCCACCGACTTCCCGCTCGGCGTCGCGCGCGGGCAGGTCGCCAAGACTTATATCGTCGCCGAAGCCGAGGATGGCCTGGTCCTGGTCGACCAGCATGCCGCGCACGAGCGGCTGGTGCTGGAGCGGATGCGCCGCGCCATGGCCGGCGGCACCGTGCCGTCCCAGGCGCTGCTGCTCGCCGAAGTGGTGGAACTGGACGAGCCCGGCTGCGACCGGCTCGACGCCCGGATCGAGGAGCTTCGCGCCTTCGGCCTCGAACTCGAACGCTTCGGCCCGCGCGCGATGCTGGTCCGCGCGGTACCCGCCGCGCTCGGTACCGGCGACATCCACGGCCTGGTCACCGATCTCGCCGACGAACTCGGCAGCTTCGACGAGGCGCTGAGCCTGAAGGAGCGGCTCGACCATGTCGCCGCGACCATGGCGTGCCACGGGTCGGTCCGCGCCGGCCGTATCCTCTCGGTCGCGGAGATGAACGCGTTGCTCCGCGAGATGGAGGTCACCCCGCATTCCGGCCAGTGCAACCATGGTCGCCCCACCTGGGTGAAGCTGGCGCATGGCGACATCGAGAAGCTGTTCGGCCGGAAGTAACCGGCCGACCGTTCATCGCTGCTGCGCGTAGCGGACGCGGACCGGCCGGCCATCGGGCGTCGCGCTCAGGTCGACCACGCAGATATGGTCCATCCGGGCGTGCGGGCCGCAGCCGATGCCGGCGAAGCGGAAAGCCTTGTCGAACAGCAGCTTGCGATGGCCGCGGTCGGGCACGCCATCGTCTACGACCATCTGCCGCACGACTTCTTCGGCGTCGTTCGTGCCATAGGCGATCGCTTCGCCGACATAGATGCCGCCGCCATGGCGCTTCACCCGGTCGCCCGGCGCGCTGCCATCGGCGCCGACATGGCCTCGCGCCCCCAGTGCACCCTGGTCGCGCGAATAGTCGGCTGCCGTCAGGGTGAGGATCTGCGCCGGGGCGAGCGGCGGCAGCGGGGCTTGTCGCTCGAGGAAGGCGATGGTCTCGTCCACCACCGCGACCCCTTCCTTGGTCAGGATGCCGTTATAGTCGCCGGGCATGTAGACGATCTCGCCGTCGAAATAGCTGCGATAGCTTCGTAGGTGCTCGGCATATGCCTTTGGATTGGCACGAACGGCGTTGATCTGCTGGAGGATGGTATCCTCCAGCGTCTGCGCATGAAGCCCGCCCGCGGCGAACAGCCACGCGCAAGAAAGCGCGGAAATCGCACGTGCGCGAAATCGCATTGGACTGTTCCCCGAGCCTGGAGGCTGGAGAATAGCTTCACGAATCTTGAAGTATCAAGCGCAATCATTTCGGGCGTGGAAGGAATTTGATCCAAATCGGGGCTATTCGGGCCGGCGTGCGGAACGGATCAGCCCCTCCTGCGCGACGCTCGCCACCAGCCGGCCATCGCGCGCATAGATGCTGCCGCGGTTGAAGCCGCGGGCATGCCCCGCCCAGGGGCTGTCGGTGGCATAGAGCAGCCATTCGTCGAAGCGGAACGGCTCGTGCATCCAAAGCGCATGGTCGAGGCTGGCGGTCTGGACCTGACCGCTCATCCAGCTGACCCCGTGGGGCAGCATGCAGGTGCCGAGCAGCGTCATGTCGCTGGCATAAGCGAGCATCGCCCGGTGTAGCGCGGGATCGTCGGGCAGGGGGGCGACGACGCGGAACCAGCTATATTGCCGCGGTTCGCGCGGTTCCGGCTGGAACCAGTTGCGCGGGTTGACCGGGCGGATCTCGATCGGGCGGGCGCGCAGGAAGAAGCGCTTGAACTTCTCCGGAATCTGATCGCGGATCTGCTCGCGCAGCTCCGCCTCGGACCGCAATTCCTCGGGCGGCGGCACATCGGGCATCATGTCCTGGTGGTGCAGCCCGTCGTCGGGGAGGTGAAAGGATGCCGCCATGTTGAGGATCGGCTTGCCCTTCTGCATCGCGATGACGCGGCGATTGGCGAAGCTGCGCCCCTCGAAGTCGCGCACCACCCGGTAGAGGATTGGGTAATCCTCGTCGCCCGCGCGCATGAAATAGGCATGGAGCGAATGCGCGACCTTGCCGTCGTCCACCGAGCGCTGCGCCGCCTGCAGTGCCTGCGCGATCACCTGCCCCCCGAACACCCGCCCGACCCCGCCCGGCTGGCGGGCGCCGCGATAGAGATCGGTGTCGAGCGTCTCGACGTCGAGCAGCGCGGTGAGGCCGGCGACGAGGTCTTGCGCGGAGTTGGGATCGGTCATCAGTAGCCGGCGGCCTCCGCAAGCGCATTGGCGTGATAGTTGGAATCGCCGAACATCTCGGCGAGCACGCGGGCGCGCTTCATGTAGAAGCCGATGTCATATTCGTCGGTCATGCCGATGCCGCCATGCATCTGGATACCCTCCTGCACCGCAAGCGTGGTGGCAAGCCCGGTCATCGCCTTGGCGATGGCGACGGCCTCGTCGGCGGGCTCGCCGGCATCGAGCAACTGCTGGGCCTTGAGCGTGGCGGCGCGGGCGACTTCCAGCTCGCTGTAGAGATGCGCGGCACGGTGCTGGAGCGCCTGAAAGCTGCCGATCAGCGTGCCGAACTGCTTGCGTTCCTTGAGATAGCCGAGCGTCATGTCGCTCGCGCCCGCCCCCACGCCGAGCAGCTCGGCCGAAGCGCCCGCCCCGGCGGCGCGGAGCAGCCGGCCGAGGGGATCGGCACCGGCGTCGATCTCGCCGACCACCGCATCGGCGGTGACTTCGACCCCGTCAAAGGTCGCGTGCGCGGCAAGGCTGGAATCGGCAAGGCGTTCGGGGCGGAGGTCGAGCCCTGCGGCCTTGGGGTCGATGGCGAACAGGGTGATGCCGTTCGTGTCCGTGTCGCTGCCGGCGGTGCGCGCAGTGACGAGGATCAGGTCGGCGGCATGGGCGTGATGGGCGAAGCGCTTGGCGCCGGTCAGTCGGAAGCCGTTGCCCGCGCGTTCGGCCTTGAGCGCGACGGCGCGGCCGAACTTGGGCTTTTCGTCATGCGCGATCGCGATCACCGCCTTGCCGGCCGCGATGCCGGGGAACCAGCGCTCGGCGTGCGCCGTGCCCTTCAGCGCCTCGACCGCGGCGACGGCGGTGGAGAGGAAGGGGGAGGGGGTGAGGTTGCGGCCGATCTCCTCCAGCACCACGCCCGCCTCGACATGGCCGAGGCCAAGGCCGCCCGATGTTTCGGGGATCAGGATGCCGGTGAGGCCCATCTCGGCGAACTGCTTCCACAGGTCGCGGCTGAAGCCGGTGGGGTCCTTGGCGTCGCGCAAGGACCGGAGGTGGCGGACGGGGGCATGTTCGGCGACGAACTCCCGGGCGGTATCGCGGAGCATCGTCTGTTCGTCGTTGAGGTAGAGCGGCATGGGCAGATCCCGATCGTTGGTGTCACGAGCACACGGTACGCGGCCCCGGCATCAGCCGAGGCAAGCGATGCTCAGCCCGGCAATTCCAGGATCCGTTTGGCGACGATGTTGAGCTGGATCTCGCTGGTCCCGCCCTCGATCGAATTGGCCTTGGTGCGCAGCCAGGCGCGGGGCTTGGCGCCCTTGGCCGAGGCCTCGCTTTCCCATTCCAGCGCGTCCGATCCGCCCGCAGCCATGATCAGCTCGTGGCGCTGCTTGTTCAGCTCGGTGCCGACATATTTCATCATGCTCGGCTGGGCCGGGTGGGCGCGGCCGGCCTTGAGTTCGTCGAGGAAGCGCTCGGACATCGCCGAGAAGGCGCGCATCCGCACCTCGAACAGCGCGATCTGCGCGCGCAGGATCGGATCGGCGAGCCGGCCCTGATCGTCGAGCCCGATCGTCGCGATCGCGCCTTCGATCAGCGGATTGCCGCCCGCCCGGTCGAGCCCCATGCCCGAGATCATCTCGCGCTCATGGCCGAGCAGGTATTTGGCGACGTCCCAGCCCTTGTTCTCCTCATGCACCCGCTGCGACTTGGGCACCTTCACATTGTCGAAGAAGGTTTCGCAGAAGGGGGAGTAGCCCGAGATCAGCAGGATCGGCTTGGTCGAGACGCCGGGCGAGGCCATGTCGAACAGCACGAAGCTGATCCCGCCCTGCTTGGTCTCCTTGGAGGTGCGGACCAGGCAGAAGATCCAGTCGGCCTTGTCGGCATAGCTGGTCCACACCTTCTGGCCGTTGACGATGTAATGGTCACCCCCATCCTCGGCCCAGGCCTGGAGCCCCGCGAGGTCGGAGCCGGCATTGGGTTCCGAATAGCCCTGGCACCAGCGAATCTCGCCGCGGGCGATCTTGGGCAGGTGCTCGAGCTTCTGGTCCTCGGTGCCGTATTTGAGCAGCGCCGGCCCGAGCATCGAAATGCCGAAGCTGTTGAGCGGGCTGCGCGCCCCCATCCGCTTCATTTCCTCGCGCAGGATCTTGGTCTCGGCCGGGGAAAGCCCGCCGCCGCCATATTGCGTGGGCCAATCGGGCACCGTCCAGCCGCGCGCGGCCATGCGGTCCATCCAGACCTTCTGGTCCGGATGCGCCCAGTCGGGATTGCGCCCGCCCCAGACAATGTCCTTCTCGGACCGGATCGGTTCGCGCATCGCGGGAGGACAGTTCGCCTCCAGCCAGGTGCGGGTTTCCGTGCGGAATTGCTCAAGCTGCTCGGTCATCATCCTCTCCTTGCACCCTCTCCGTGGAGGAGAGGGCGGGCGGGGTGACGATTTGCTCGTCTTGTCCCCGCCCGCGCCTGACGGCGCTGTTTAGCGGTTGAACTTCTCGCCCTTCTCCGCCTTCTCGCGGAGCAGCGGGGCGACCTCGAAGCCGTACTTTTCCAGGCCCTCGACGATCTTCTTCAGGCCCTCGGTGTCGGCCCAGAACATCGGCCCGCCCCGGTACGGGGGCCAGCCATAGCCATAGACCCACACCACATCGATATCGCTCGCCCGCTGGGCCATGCCTTCCGCGAGGATCAGCGCGCCTTCGTTGACCATGGTGTAGAGCGTGCGGACGACGATCTCCTCCTCGGTGATCTCATGGCTCGGCACGTTCAGCTTGCCGCGCCATTCCTCGATCAGCTCGGCGACGCGCGGGCTGTTCGAGGGCTGGCGCTTCTCGTCATAATCGTAGAAGCCGGCGCCCTTCTTCTGGCCCCAGCGGCCTTCGGCGGCGAGCGCGTCGCGGATATTCTCGATGCGGGTCGGATCGCGGTGCCAGCCGATGTCGACGCCGGCGAGATCGGCCATCTGGAACGGCCCCATCGGCATGCCGAAGGAGACATGGACCTTGTCGATCTGCTCCGGCGTCGCGCCTTCGAGCAGCATCGTGTTCGCCTCGATCTGGCGCGGCATCAGCATGCGGTTGCCGATAAAGCCGTAGCAGACCCCCGCGATCACCGCGACCTTCTTAATCTTCTTGCTCAGCGCCATGGCAGTCGCCAGCACGTCATCCGCGGTCTTGGCGCCACGGACGATCTCCAGCAGCTTCATCACATTGGCCGGGGAGAAGAAGTGCAGCCCCACCACGTCCTGCGGGCGGCTGGTGGCGGCGGCGATCTCGTCGATGTTGAGATAGCTGGTGTTCGACGCAAGGATCGCGCCCGGCTTGGCGATCTTGTCGAGCCGGCCGAACACGTCCTTCTTCACGTCCATGCTCTCATAGACGGCCTCGATGATCAGGTCGCACTCGGCGAGATCGTCGAAATTGAGCGTGGGCTTGAGCAGGCCCATCGCCTTCTCGACCTGCTCGGCGGTCATCCGGCCCTTGGCGGCGGTCGCCTCGTAGTTCTTGCGCATCACGCCGGTGCCGCGGTCCAGCGCCTCCTGCGCCATCTCGACGATGGTGACCGCCACACCGGCGGACAGGAAGTTCATGCTGATCCCGCCGCCCATCGTGCCGGCACCGATCACGCCGACGCGCTTGATGTCGCGCAGCTGGATGTCGTCGGCGATGCCGTCGATCTTCGCCGCCTTGCGCTCGGCGAAGAAGATGTGGCGCAGTGCCGCCGACTGCTGACCCATGATCAGCTTCATGAAGCCCATCCGCTCGGCCTGGACGCCTTCGGCATAGGGCTTGCCGGCGGTCTGCTCGATCAGGTCGACGATCGTGTTCGGCGCGTCGAGCCCGCGGAAGCGCCTGGCATTGGCGGCGCGGAACTTGGCGAAGGTTTCCGCATCGACGGTGACCGGACGCTCGCTGGAGCGCGAGACCGGCTTGCCGATCACCTCGTTGGCAAAGGCCACCGCATCGGCGAGCAGGCTGTCCTCGCCCGCAAGGCGATCGACGAGCCCCGCGTCCTTCGCCTGGGTGGCCGAGATCGGATCCCCCTTGGTCGCCAGCTCGAGTGCCACTTCGACACCCGCGACGCGCGGCATGCGCTGGGTGCCGCCGGCGCCGGGAAGGATGCCGAGCTTCACCTCGGGCAGGCCGAACTTCGCCGAGGGCACGGCGATGCGATAGTGCGAGGCAAGTGCCACCTCGCACCCGCCGCCCAGCGCGGTGCCGTGCACGGCGGCGATCACCGGCTTGTCGAGCGCCTCGATCTGGTCGACCAGCACCGGCAGCGACGGCTCGGC
>JAIYAA010000349.1 GCA_027489295.1 Sphingomonadales bacterium
CAGTCAGTCAAGGAATTCACAATGTCCCAGCCGCTTGGTTTCGAGGATCTGGTCCCCGCCCCCACCGGGCGGTTCGAGGGCATCCAGCGCCCCTACACCGCCGCCGATGTCGCAAAGCTGCGCGGCTCGCTGCCGGTGGAGCACACGCTGGCCCGCCGCGGCGCGCTCAAGCTGTGGGAGCTGCTGCACACCGAGGACTATGTCCATGCCCTTGGCGCGCTGTCGGGCAACCAGGCGATGCAGATGGTCCGCGCCGGGCTCAAGGCGATCTACCTGTCGGGCTGGCAGGTCGCGGCGGATGCCAACACCGCCGGGCAGATGTACCCCGATCAGTCGCTCTACCCGGCCAATGCCGGGCCGGAGCTGGCGCGGCGGATCAACGCGACGCTCCAGCGCGCCGACCAGATCGAGCATATGGAAGGCGGCGCGACGCGGGACTGGTTCGCGCCCATCGTGGCGGATGCCGAGGCCGGGTTCGGTGGGCCGCTCAACTGCTTCGAGATCATGAAGGCGTACATCGCGGCAGGTGCGGCGGGCGTGCATTACGAGGACCAGCTCGCCAGCGAGAAGAAGTGCGGCCACTTGGGCGGCAAGGTGCTGATCCCCACCCAGGCGCATATCCGCAACCTCGATGCGGCGCGACTGGCGGCGGATGTGTGCGGCGTACCGACGGTGATCTGCGCCCGCACCGATGCGGAGTCGGCGAAGCTGATCACCTCGGATGTCGATGAGCGGGACCACCAGTTCCTCACCGGCGAGCGGACCCCCGAAGGGTTCTTCCGCCTGAAGGAAGGGACGGGCGTCGACCACTGCATCCAGCGCGGGCTGGCCTTCGCACCCCATGCCGACCTGCTGTGGTGGGAGACGTCGAAGCCCAATCTCGACGACGCCCGCCGCTTCGCCGAGGCCATCAAGAAGCAGCATCCCAACAAGATGCTGGCGTACAACTGCTCGCCCAGCTTCAACTGGGAGAAAAACCTGGAAAAGGACGACATCGCCCGCTTCCAGCGCGAAATCGGCGCGATGGGGTACAAGTTCCAGTTCGTCACCCTCGCCGGCTTCCACAGCCTCAACTACGGCATGTACGAGCTGGCGCGCGGATATCGGGACCGCGGCATGGCGGCCTATTCGGAGCTGCAGCAGGCCGAGTTCGCGGCGGAGGCCGAAGGCTACACCGCGACGCGCCACCAGCGCGAGGTCGGCACCGGCTATTTCGACGCCATTGCCCAGACGGTGGCGGGGGGCGCCAGCTCCACCACCGCGCTCGCCGAGAGCACCGAAGCCGCCCAGTTCAATGCACAAGCCGCGTAATCAGGAGAGCATGTCATGTCGACCGAACCGCAGCGCAGCCGCGCCGTCTTTTCCACCGAGGATTTCCGCCTGCTCCGCGAGGCCGTCGGGGCCCATCTGCAGGCGGTGAAGGACAAGCCGGAATCGGTGAAGTTCTCCAACCTCTACCACCGTTTGGGCCGCGTGGCCTGACGACTTTCCTGGGGAGGAAAGGATGCCCGCCAGGTCGCGTACCCGGCGGGCATTTCCCGTGTCAGTCGGCCCGCGCGCCCAGCTGCGCCAGCCGGGCGGCATGCTCCGCCTTGCCGAAGGGGAAGCGGCGGTAGAAGAACGCGGCGGTGGCGCCGAGCGCCAAGTAGACCGCGCAGAAGATCAAGGTGAACCGGTCGATCACCGCCTCCGGCACCGTCCCCGGCTTGGCGCCGTCGGGGAAGCCGGAGACGCTGAGGATCAGCCCGGTCGCGAAGATGCCGAGCCCGCTGGAGCATTTCTGGACAAAGAAGAAGCCGGCGAAGAACACCCCCTCGGAACGCCGCCCGGTCTCGACCTCGCTGTGCTCGACCACGTCGGCCAGCATCGAGGCACCGAGCATGGTCGAGGAGACCGCGAAGGTCGCGTTGACGGTGAAGATGGCGAACAGCACGGGCAGCAGCAGCGGGCTCCCGGGCGCCGGGAACAGCCCGGCCAGGCGGAGGAGATAGGGCGCGACGAGAAGCAGCACCGCGAACACCATCGCCATCGTCGCCGCGCGCGGCTTGCCCATCCGCCGCGCCAGCCTCGGCGCGAGCAGGAAGGCGAAGACGACGCCGAGGAACAGCGTCGCGCCCAGCAGCTGGAAGGCAAGGTTACCGAAGCGCCAGACATGGGCGTAGAGATAGTTGGACATCGAGAAGCTGATGCCCTGCGCGACGAAATAGGCGAGCGCCGCGGTCATCAGCACCAGGAACGCGGGGTTGCGCAGCGTGGCGAACAGCTCCGCGATGCTCTGGCGGAGCGGCTGGGGTTCGATCTCCACCGGCGGCAGGTTCTTGATCTCGCGGTGGGTGCCCAGCGCCGAGCCGAGGATCGCCACCACCATCAGCGCGGCGCCGCCGATGGCGAATCCGGGATAGCCGGCGCGGTCGAACTGGCCGTGCGGCTGGCCGGCACGCTCGGCGAGGAACCAGCCATAGGAAAGCATCAGCATCGCCATCCCCCCGCCCCAGCCGAACAGGAAGCGATACGCCATGATCCGCGTCCGCTCCTCATAGTCGGAGGAAAGCTCGGGGCTCAGCGCCTGCGACGGCACCTCGAAGGCGGAAACGGCGGTGCGCACCACCACCGCGCTCACGAACAGCCAGCCGAGCAGCCCGGCATGCGACCAGGCGGGCGGGTTCCACAGGAGCAGCCAGCCGAGCGCGATCGGCAGCGCGGCGGCGTACATCCAGGGATGCCGCCGCCCCCAGCGGCTGCGGGTGCGATCCGAGAGCATGCCGATCGCCGGATCGACGAACGCATCGAACAGCAGCGCGCACATGATCACGAAACCGACCTGCGCGGCGGGCAGCCCTACCACCTGGTTGTAGAACAGCAGCAGGAAGGTGACGAAGCAGAAGTCCTTCACCCCGTACGCCGCCGCACCGAATCCATAGGCGAGCATCGTCGGGGTCGCCACGCGCCGGGGTGGCGGCACGGGCGGGGTGTCGGCTGCGCGACCAGCCATGAACGGTTCTCCTTTGTGGACCCTTGCACTCCCGATACAGGCACCGTCAGCCCCCGGCAAACGAAACACTTTGGAAGATCGGGTACGGCTTGCAGCCCGCTATCCAACCGCTATACCTGCCGGCAATTAGAACCGAGAGGATGGCAATGGCCCTCGAACCCGAGCTGTTCGACGCGCTAATCGACACCGTACGCCGCTTCGTCGCCGAGCGGCTCCGCCCACTGGAGGCGGAGGTGGAGGCAGCCGATGCGATTCCGGAGGCCATTGTCGAGGAGATGAAGGCGCTCGGGCTGTTCGGCCTGTCGATCGACGAGGAGCATGGCGGGCTTGGCCTCACGATGGCGGAGGAATGCCGCGTCGCGATCGAGCTGGGGCGCACCACGCCCGCCTTCCGCTCGGCGTTCGGCACCAATGTCGGGATCGGCAGCCAGGGGCTGGTGATCGCCGGCACCCCCGAGCAGAAGGCGCACTGGCTGCCGCGCATCGCCCGGGGGGCGATCATCACCAGCTTCGCCCTGACCGAACCGGACGTCGGCTCCGATTCGGGATCGGTGCAGACCCGCGCGGTGCGCGATGGCGACGTCTATCGGCTGAGCGGCACCAAGCGCTACATCACCAATGCCGACAAGGCACAGCTGTTCACCGTGATGGCTCGCACGGGGCCCGAGGCCGGCGGCCGGGGCGTCTCCGCCTTCCTGGTGCCGCGCGACCTGCCGGGCGTCTCGATCGGCGAGCCCGAGAACAAGATGGGCCAGAAGGGCGCGCGTGTCGCCGACGTCCGCTTCGACGACGTACCCGTACCCGTCGAGAACCGGTTGGGCGCGGAGGGCGAAGGCTTCCGCATCGCGATGCAGGTGCTCGATCGCGGGCGGCTGCACATCGCGGCGGTGTGCGTCGGCGTGGCGGAACGGCTGATCGCCGACTGCGTCGCCTATGCCAGCGAGCGCAAGCAGTTCGGCAAGCCGATTGCCGAGCACCAGCTGATCCAGGCGATGCTGGCCGATTCGAAGACCGAGGCGCTCGCCGCCCGCGCGCTGGTGCTGGAAACGGCAACGGCCAAGGACGCCGGTGGCAACACGACGATGGAGGCCGCCGCCGCCAAGTATTTCGCCAGCGAGATGGTCGGCCGCGTCGCCGATCGCGCGGTGCAGATCTTCGGCGGCGCCGGCTACATCGCCGATTACGGGATCGAGCGGCTGTACCGAGACGTGCGCCTGTTCCGGATCTACGAAGGCACCAGCCAGATCCAGCAGCTGATCATCGCCCGCGAGACGCTGAAGCGCGGCGGGTAAAATGCCCGCGCCCCATTGGGGAAGGGCTGGGAGAGGGAGTTAGGCATGGACGTATCTTCGCTGTTTCGCCTGGATGGCCGCGTGGCCCTGGTCACCGGCGGATCGCGCGGCATCGGCCGGATGATCGCCGAGGGCTTCGTTGCCTCGGGGGCGAAGGTCTATGTGTCGTCGCGCCGGGCCGATGCCTGCGAGGCGACCGCCGCAGCGCTGGGGCCGAACGCGATCCCGCTGCCGCATGATGTCTCCACCGTCGACGGCTGCCGCGCGCTTGCCGCCGAACTGGCGGAGCGCGAGCCGCGGCTCGACATCCTCGTCAACAATGCCGGCGCCGCCTGGGGCGAGCCGTTCGAGAGCTTCCCCGAAAAGGGCTGGGACAAGGTGATGGACCTGAACGTCAAGTCGCCCTTCTTCCTGACGCAAGCACTCCACGGCCTGCTCAAGGCCGGCGGCAGCACGGATCGCCCGGCCAAGGTGATCAACATCACCTCGATCGACGGCCAGCGGCTGAACGCGTGGGAGACCTATAGCTACCAGGCGTCCAAGGCGGCGCTGATCCATCTCACCCGGCGGATGGCGGCGCGGCTGGTGCGCGACCAGATCCACGTCACCTCGATCGCCCCGGGCGCGTTCCCCAGCGACATGAACAAGGCCGCGCGCGACCATGGCGGCACCGTCGCGCAGGCGATCCCCGCCCGACGCATCGGCGTCGCCGAGGATATGGCGGGCGCGGCGATCTTCCTCGCCAGCAGGGCCGGGGATTATCTGGTGGGCGAAACCGTGACGGTGGA
>JAIYAA010000178.1 GCA_027489295.1 Sphingomonadales bacterium
CTGATCCAGGAGTGCAAGGCGACCGCCGCCAAGGGCTACCGCACGCTGGTGACCACGCTCACCAAGCGGATGGCCGAGGACCTGACCGAATATATGCACGAGGCGGGCGTGAAGGTCCGGTACATGCACTCGGATACCGAGACGCTGGAGCGCATCGAGCTGATCCGCGACCTGCGGATGGGCGTGTATGACGTGCTGATCGGCATCAACCTGCTGCGCGAGGGGCTCGACATTCCCGAATGCGGGCTGGTCGCGATCCTCGATGCCGACAAGGAAGGGTTCCTGCGGTCCGAGACCTCGCTGATCCAGACGATCGGCCGCGCCGCGCGCAACGTCGAGGGGCGGGTGATCCTCTATGCCGATCGCATGACCGGCAGCATGGAACGCGCGCTCGCCGAGACCGGCCGCCGCCGCGAGAAGCAGATGGCGTATAATCTCGAACACGGCATCACGCCGGCGACGGTGAAGAAGAACATCGGCGACATCATCGCGCATGTGTCGAGCAAGGACCAGGTGACGGTGGAGATCGATGCCGATCGCCCGCACATGGTCGGCCACAATCTGCGCGCCTATATCGACGAACTCGAGAAGAAGATGCGCGACGCCGCCGCGAACCTCGAGTTCGAGGAGGCCGGCCGCCTGCGCGACGAGATCCGGTCGCTCGAGGCCGAGGAACTCGGGCTGCCCGAGGGCGAGCGAAAGGCGCCGGTGATGGGCCGCAGCAACGAGGGCAAGCCGGGCACGCGCAAGACGCGGTACGGCAAGCAGACCAAGACCAAGTTCGGCGGACCGCGGCGAGGGTAGCAAGGCGGCAAGCCATTGATTGTTCGCCGCTGTTCGGCGACACTTTGTCCATAGCAGCTGGAGTAACCGGCGGGCGAGGGGAGAGGCATAATGAAGACGCGCGCCATGGTCGCAGGCGCCGCACTCGCCATATTGGCGGCGTGTGGCGGCGGCGGATCTGCCGGGGGCACCTTGGCGGCGCCCGCTCCGGCGCCGAGCCCTACCCCCACGCCGACGCCAACCCCAACCCCAACGCCGAGCCCTTCGGCCGTGAGCTACACCCCCGCCGCCGCCTTCCGGGCGACGACGGGCGCCACCATTCCGGTCGGCAAGTGCGTCAACATGGGCAACCATCTCGAGGCGCCGAACGAGGGGGACTGGGGCCGCGCGATCGTCGATGCCGACTTCACGGTCATCAAGGCGGCCGGGTTCGATACCATTCGCCTGCCGGTGCGCTGGTCGAACCATGCGCTGGCGAGCGCGCCGTACACGATCGATGCGGCCTTCCTCGCGCGGGTGCGGCATGTGGTGGATACGGCGCGCGCTGCCGGGCTCAACGTCATCCTCAACCTCCATCACTATGAGGAGATGGCGACGGTGCCCGCCGCGCATGCCGAGCGCTTTGCCGGCCTGTGGAAGCAGATCGCCGCCGCCTTTGCCGACGAACCGACGGCGACGGTGTGGTTCGAGCTGATGAACGAGCCCAACGGCGCGCTCGATGACAGCAACCTCAAGGGCATTCTCGTGCCCGCGCTGGCGCAGGTGCGCGCCACCAATCCCACCCGGCCCGTGATCATCGGCGGCCAGAAGTGGAGCGGCGTGCCCAGCCTGGCGACGCTGCAGCTGCCGGACGACGCGCATCTGGTCGTCACCATCCACACCTATGACCCGTTCAACTTCACCCACCAGGGGGCGACCTGGATCACGCCGACCCCGCCGCTCGGCCGGGTGTTCGGCAGCACCGCCGATTACCGCGAGCTGGACGCCAATCTGGACACGGTGCGCACCTATATGCGTACCACCGGCCGGCAGGTGTTCGTCGGCGAATATGGCGCGAACGACGATCCGGCGATCCCGCTGGCGCAGCGCATCCTCTATTACGGCACGCTGTCTTCGGCCTATGCATCCATCGGCGTGCAGAGCTGTGCCTGGGCCTACACCAACACCTTCAAGCTGCGCGACGGCAGCGCCTGGCTGCCGGGCATGATCGAGGCGATCCGCACCACGACGACGCTTCAATAACGCCGTGGTGCGACCGGCTGGCGCTGGGTTGCGGGGGGTGGTGGTTGAGCCATGGGGCCGGCGCGCCCATAAGCAGCCGATGCGTTTGCCTTTCCTGTTCGCCGGTGCCGGCCTTCTTCTCGTCGCCGGTTGCGTTCCCGCCCCCTCCACGCCGCCCCCGGCGCCGGCGCCCAGACCGATGCCCGCGGCCCCAGCGGTGGCGCCGCGGCCGGCGCCTGCCTTGAGCGCAGACTGGCGCGACTGGCCGTTGACGCCGGGCAACTGGCAGTATCGTGCGGCGCCCGGCGGCGGTGTCGCCACCTTCGGCGTGGCGGGGGCGATGCCGGTGGCGAGCCTGCGCTGCGACCTTGCGGCGCGCCGCGTGATGCTCGTGCGGCCCGGCACCATGGCGGCGACGCTCACGCTGCGCACCACCAGCATCGTCCGGGCGGTGCCTGCCACGCCGGATCTGCGCGGGCCGGGCATGCTCGCTATCAGCTTCGCCGCGAACGACAGCATGCTCGACGCGATCGGCTACAGCCGCAGCAGATTCGTGATGGAGGGCGGGGGGCTGCCGACGCTGGTCATCCCGGCCTGGCCGGAGATCCTGCGGGTGGTGGAGGACTGCCGGAAGTGATCCGGCGCGACGCAACCGTTCGGCCCAGACTTTCAGAATCGCACCGATAAAATTCTTTTACAAGACTTGTTCTGCGACTCAGGGTCGTCCTACATGTCAAGTGTGTCGAGAGGCACAGGCTCTTCAACAAGCGAAAGGAGGTGATCCGATGTCTCATGGTTCAGCAGTGAGGTCGGTTCAGTTCGTTCGGGAGACGCGCCGCTGATCCTGCCGCACGGATGGAAGCCTTCCATCCGTATCGCCGCCGGGAGGTATTCTCCTCCAATCAACGTCGGCAGCTGCAGGTAAAGCGGTCCGCATGGTCTCCCGGGCTGGAGCTCTCCGGCCGCTGACCATGTCGGGGGTCGCCGGGTACCCTGGATAGGGGCCCGGCGACCTCTTTCATTTTGGGGCCGCACCGATCGCGCAGATCGCGTGGGATAGTTAGCAAAACGTTACGCCGTCGATATGGACTTGCCCCGGCTTGGCCGCAGGCGAGTCGGGTGGGCAGGACTCCCGGTCGGTCGAACAGGGCGGCGGGGTGCCACATGGCGCAGACAGGACAGGGTGAAGGGCGCTCGGCGGGCGGTGCATCCCAGCGCGCCATGCTCGAAGCGCTGCCGTCGCCGGTCATGCTGATCAATCGCGACGATCGCCTCGTCGACGTCAACGCCGCGTTCTGCGCCCTGGCCGGTCATGATCGCGACTATTGGCTGTCCACCCCGATCTACGCCTATCTCTCGCCTGCGCAGATCGAGCGCTATGTCGCGGAACACGCCCAGGTGCTTGCCACCGGCGAGGATCTGGAGACCGAAGAGACGATCGACGGCCATGACGGGCTGCCCCGGCATGTCGTGACCCGGCGCCGCCGGATCGAACTCGACGGCGAAGCGCTGGTGCTGACGATCCTCACCGACATCACCGCGCTGCGCGAGGCCGAGGCACGGGTCCGGCACCTGGCGTTCCATGACGCGCTGACCGGGCTGCCCAATCGAACCGCGCTCAACGAGCAGCTGACAGAAGCGCTTGCCACCTGTCCGCCTGCGCAGCCGGCCCTGCTGCTGATCGATCTCTACCAGTTCAAGGACATCAACGACGCATTCGGCGAATGCACCGGCGATGCCCTGCTGCGCGCTTTTGCCAACCGACTCGCGGGCGCTGCCCGCGGGTCGGACCGGGTGGCGCGGACGGGGGGTGACACCTTCGCGCTGCTGATCGCCGATTGCCCGGACGGGGCGGCCGCCGAGGCCGAATGCCGCCGATTGCTGGCGCTGGCCGACGCTCCGATCGCGGGCCCTGCGGGGGCGGTGTCGCTCGGCCTGTCGATCGGCTGCGCCTCGGCAAAGGCGGGCATGGGCGCGGGCGAACTGCACCGGCGCGCCGAGTTCGCGCTGTATGAAGCCAAGCAGCTTGCCGTCAACGAATTCCGGCTATTCGACGCAGCCCTGGCCGCCGAGGTGCAGGCGCGCCGCGCGCTGGAGGCGGACCTGCGCAAGGCGCTCGCGGCGGGCGACCAGCTCGACGTGCATTACCAGCCGGTGATCGATGCCAGCGGCCACCGGGTCGTCGGCGTAGAGGCGCTGGTGCGCTGGCACCATCCGCAGCAGGGCATGATTCCGCCCGCCAGCTTCATCCCGATCGCCGAGGCGAGCGGGCTGATCGTGCCGCTGGGCGAATGGGTGCTCGACCGCGCCGCCGCGATGATGGTGCGGTTCCCGGAGATTTCGCTGGCCGTGAACCTCTCGCCGATCCAGCTGCGCAGCCCGCAGATCGACGCGCGCATCCTCACGATCCTGACGCGGCACGGCATGAACCCCCGGCAGTTGCAGCTCGAGGTCACCGAAAGCGCGATGCTGGCGATGGATGCCGGGGTGGAGCAGGGCCTGCTGCGGCTCCGCGAAGCGGGGGTGCAGCTGGTGCTCGACGATTTCGGCACCGGCTATTCCAGCCTGTCGCACCTCCACAAGCTGGCGATCGACCGGGTGAAGATCGACCAGAGCTTCGTCCGCGACCTTGGCAGCTCGCAGGATGCGCGGGCGATCATCCAGGCGGTGCTCGGCATCGGCCAGTCGCTCGGCATCGGTGTGACGGCGGAAGGCGTGGAGGACGAAACGCAGCAGCTGTTCCTGCGCGCCTTTGGTTGCCACGAATTCCAGGGCTATCTGTTCTCGCGGCCGCTGCCCGCCGGCGATGCCGCGGCGTTCCTGGAATCGCACGCCGCGCGCGAGGCAGCCTAAGGGTCAGGTCTCCTTCGCCAGCCCCTTCAACCGGTACAGCACGTCCAGCGCGTCGCGCGGGCTGAGCGCGTCGACGTCGATCGACTCCAGTTCATGGCGCAGCGCGTCGACCTTCTCTTCCTCGGCCTGCGCGGCGGCGGCGAACAGGGGCAGGTCGTCCAGGCCTGCCGCCAGCCCGCCAGTCTTGGCGCGGCCGGCTTCGAGCTTGTCGAGCACCGCCTTGGCGCGCTTGACCGTGGCCGGCGACATGCCGGCCAGCCGCGCGACGGCGATGCCGTAGCTGCGATCCGCCGGGCCGTCGGCCAGTTCGTGCAGGAGCACCAGCTCGCCCTTCCATTCGCGCGCGCGGACATGGTGGAGGGTGAGCGCATCGCAGCGTTCGGCGAGCCTCGTCAGTTCGTGATAGTGCGTCGCGAACAGGCAGCGGCAGCGATTGTCCTCGTGGATCGCCTCCACCACCGCCCAGGCGATGGCGAGGCCGTCATAGGTGGAGGTGCCGCGCCCGACCTCGTCGAGGATAACGAAGCTGCGCGGCGTAGCCTGCGCCAGGATCGCGGCGGTCTCGACCATCTCGACCATGAAGGTCGAGCGGCCGCGCGCGAGATTGTCCGAGGCGCCGACGCGGCTGAACAGCCGGTCGACCAGCCCCAGCGTCACGCGGGTGGCAGGCACGTAGCTCCCGGCCTGGGCAAGGACGGCGATCAGCGCGTTCTGACGCAGGAAGGTCGACTTGCCGCCCATGTTCGGGCCGGTGACCAGCCACAGGCGCGAGTCTTCGGACAGCCGGCAGTCGTTCGCCACGAAGCGGCCGCCGGCGCGGGCGACGGCGGCTTCCACCACCGGGTGCCGCCCGCCCTCGATCTCGAAGCAGCTGTGCTCGACCAGCTCGGGTCGCGCCCAGCCCCCTTCGGCGGCGCGTTCGGCGAGGCCCGCGGAGACGTCGACGCGGGCGAGCGCATCCGCCGTCGCCGCAATGGGTTCGCGCCGGGCGAGCGCCTGCGCGGTCAGGTCCTCGAGATGCGCGGCTTCGGCCGAAAGCGCATGGGCGCCGGCCTGCGTCACCTTCACCGCCACGTCGTGCAGCTCGGGTGCGTTGAAACGGACGACACCGGCCAGCGTCTGGCGATGGGTGAAGCCACTGTCTGGCTTCATCAGCGCATCGGCCGAGCGGGCGGGCACCTCGATATGATAGCCGAGCACGCCGTTGTGGCGGATCTTGAGCGCGGTGATGCCGGTGCGGGCGCGATACTCGGCCTCCAGCGCGGCGATGGCGCGGCGGCCGCCGGCGCCCGCGTCGCGCAGGTCGTCGAGCGCTGCGTCATAACCCTCGGCGATATAGCCGCCATGCGCGGCGTCGACCGGCGGTTCGGGTACCAGCGCGCGGGTAAGCAGGTCGATCAGCGCGCCGTGGCCGCGCAGCTGCGGCGCGAGTTCGCGCAGCAAAGCGGGGGCGTCGGCGATCCGATCGAGCCGCTCGCCGAGCCGCCAGGCGCCGTCGAGGCCATCGCGGAGCTGACCAAGGTCGCGCGGGGAGCCGCGTCCGGCCGCGAGGCGGCCCAGCGCGCGGCCGATGTCCGGCAGCGCGCGGAGCGTCGCGCGGATGCCGTCGCGCAGGCCGGCATCGTCGTGGAACAGCGTGACGAGATCGAGCCGCGCGTCGATCGCGGCGCGGTCCATCAGCGGGGCGGCGATATCGGCGCCGAGCAGCCGCGCGCCCGCGCCGGTTACCGTGCGGTCGGCCGCATCGAGCAGGCTGCCCTTGCGGGTGCCGGCGGCGCTGACGGTGAGTTCTAGGCTCTCGCGCGTCGCCGCGTCGATCGCCATCGCGGCCCCGGCCCGGCTCACGCGCGGCGGGCGGAGGAAGGGCAGCGAGCCCTTGGCGGTATGCTCCAGATAGGCGACCAGCCCGCCCGCCGCGGCGAGCCCCGCGCGCGAAAACTGGCCGAAGCCGTCCAGCGTCGCCACGCCGAACAGCCGCTTGAGCCGTGCCTCGCCGCCGGCGCTGTCGAAATCGACTTTGGGGCGGAGCGCGGTCGCCAGTTCGGCGAACTCGGTGGCGTCGCAGGCGATCGTCTCGGCGGGATTGAGGCGGGCGAGTTCGGCCTCCAGCCGCGCGGCATCGGTCTCGATCAGCTCGAACCGGCCGGTGGAAATATCGGCGCAGGCGATCGCGACGCCGCCGCCGGCTTCGCCCACCGCCACGCACCAGTTGGCGGTGCGGCTGTCGAGCAGCGCTTCCTCGGTCAACGTGCCGGCGGTAACGACGCGGACGATCGCGCGCGCCACCAGCGCCTTCGATCCGGCGCGCTTCTTCGCTTCCTCGGGCGTCTCGGTCTGGTTGGCGATCGCGACGCGGTGGCCTGCCTTGATCAGCCGTGCGAGATAGCCCTCCATCGCGTGCACCGGCACGCCGCACATCGGGATCTTGTCGCCCTCATGCTCGCCGCGCGAGGTGAGCGCGATGTCGAGCGCGCCGCTGGCGATCTTCGCATCCTCGAAGAACAGTTCGAAGAAATCGCCCATGCGGTAGAACAGCAGGCAATCCCCCGCCTCTTCCTTGAGCGCGAGATACTGGGCCATCATCGGAGTGGGAGCGGCGGAGGACATCGCGCCTCGCTACCGGAAGCACGGGGGGCGGCACAACCGCCGCCATGGGGTGACGCTGGTGGAAACTGGGGATAAGGCGCGGGCGATGCAGACCTTCCCGTCTTCGCGGGCTGCCCGCGTGCTCCAGTGGCGCTGGATCGTGGCGCTGGCGCTTGTCTCGGCGCTGCCGTTCCTGTTCGTGGCGGTGCCGCCGCTGGTCGACGTGCCCGGTCATATCGGCCGCTTCGCGGTGCAGCTGGCGCCGGCGGACAGCCCGGTGCACCGCTATTTCGCCTTCGCCTGGCGGCCGACGCTCAACCTTGGCAGCGACCTGATCGTGCAGGCGCTGCACCCTGTGCTGGGACCGGTGGCGGCGATGTGGCTGGTCTGCGCGGCGGTGCCGGTGCTGACCGTGCTGGGGCTGCTCGCCGTCGCGCGTCGGCTGAACCCGCAGGGCGCCGCGGCGCTGCCCTGGGCACTGATCCTCGTGTATAACGACAGCTTCCTGTGGGGCTTCGTCAACTTCGCCCTGAGTGCCGCCCTGGCCCTGTGCGGCTTTGCGCTGTGGATGGCCTGGGAGGCGCGGCCGCGGCTGCGCGCACTTTGCTTCGCGCTGTTCACGCCCGCGCTGTTCGTCGCGCATGGCGAGGGCGGCGCGCTGCTCGTGCTCTGGATCGCGGCATTGGAGGCCGAGCGCCTGGGCGTGCGGCGCCCCGCGTTGCTTGCCCGGCGACTCTGGCCGCTGGGCTCCGCTATCGTGCCGGTGCTGCTGGCCCGCGGTGGCGAGGTGGGCGGGGTGACCAGGTGGGACTGGGCGAGCAAGGCCGATGCGTTGTTCAACCTCGTCCGCGACCAGAATCTGGCGTTCGATGTTGCTGCCGCGCTCGCGATGATCGCGGTGCTGATCGTCGGTCGGCTGTGCGGCGCGCGGCTGGTGCGCCCCGGTGGGTGGGCGGTGTTGGGCAGCTTCGCGCTGTTCCTGCTTGCACCCTACCAGCTTTCCGGCACTGCCAATGTCGATGCGCGGCTGCTCGCCCATGCGATGATGCTGGCGCTGGTGCTGCAGGACTGGCGCGGCACGGGCCCCCGCCTGCGTCGCGGCGTCCGGTTGGCGGGGACGGCGCTCCTGATCCTGCGCTTTGCCGTCACCACCGGCAGCTTCGTCGGCTATGGCCGCGACTATGCCCGCCAGCTGGCGGCGCTCGATCATATCGCGTCGGGCAGTCGGGTACTGAACCTGACGCTGAGCGATTGCGGTGCCCGCGGCTGGCGCCAGCCCCGCACGACGCATCTCGCCGCGCTCGCCACCGCGGAGCGCGGTGCGTGGGTGAACGTGCATTGGGCGGTGAAGGCGGTGCATCTGCTTCAGGTCCGCTATGCGCCCCCCGGGTTCGCCATGGATCCCTCGCAGATCGTCTATGCCGATGGCTGCCAGGGGACCACCGGTACGGGCAACCGGCGGCGCGGGATCGCGCAAGTGTTGCCGATCCTGCCGCTAGACCAGGTCGACTATCTGTGGCTCATCGATGTGCCGCTGCCGACGGGCCAGCGCGATCCGCGTCTGGTGCTGATCTGGCGGTCCGGTGCGAGTACGCTCTACGCCATTCATCATATTAAAGCGACGTAGGGGAAAGCACGGAATCCCCTCTCTGCGGTTTGCAATCGCTGCCCCGTGCTGCTTTAGGAGCGCAAACAGTCCGAGAAATTAGGAGCCGAGCGGATGGCCGAAGAGAGCAACGTGCAGTTTTCCGATCGCGAGGCGCTGCGGTATCACGCCGAAGGCCGTCCGGGTAAGATCGAGATCGTCGCCTCCAAGCCGATGGCGACCCAGCGCGATCTGGCGCTGGCCTATTCGCCCGGCGTCGCCGTGCCGGTGCTGGCGATCGCCGAAAACCCTGCGCTCGCCTATGATTATACCGCCAAGGGCAACCTGGTTGCGGTGATCTCCAACGGCACCGCCATTCTGGGCCTCGGCAATCTCGGCGCGCTGGCGTCGAAGCCGGTGATGGAAGGCAAGGCGGTGCTGTTCAAGCGCTTCGCCGATGTCGACTCGATCGATCTCGAGCTCAAGACCGAGGACGTCGATCGCTTCATCGACGCGGTCGAGCTGATGGAGCCGAGCTTCGGCGGCATCAACCTCGAGGACATCAAGGCCCCCGAATGCTTCGTGATCGAGCAGACGCTGCGCGAGCGCATGAACATTCCGGTGTTCCATGACGACCAGCACGGCACCGCGATCATCGCCGCCGCCGGCCTGATCAACGCGCTGTACCTGACCGGGCGCGACATCAAGACGACCAAGATCGTGGTCAACGGCGCCGGCGCCGCGGCGATCGCCTGCACCGAGCTGATCAAGGCGATGGGCCTGCCGCAGGACAATCTGCTGATGTGCGATCGCACCGGCGTGATCTACCAGGGCCGCGAGGGCATCAACCAGTGGCAGTCGGCGCACGCCGCCAAGACCGATCGCCGCACGCTGGCCGAGGCGCTGGACGGCGCCGACGTGTTTCTGGGGCTGTCCGCCGCGAACGCGCTGCCGGCCGAACTGCTCGCCAAGATGGCGCCCAAGCCGATCATCTTCGCGATGGCCAATCCGGATCCCGAGATCACCCCGCCCGAGGCGAAGCGCGTGCGTCCGGACGTGATCATTGCCACCGGTCGTTCGGACTATCCGAACCAGGTCAACAACGTGCTGTGCTTCCCGTTCATCTTCCGCGGCGCGCTCGACGTGCGCGCGACGGGCATCAACGACGCGATGAAGGTCGCCGCCGCGCGCGCGCTGGCCGAACTGGCCCGCCAGCAGGTGCCCGAGGAAGTGGCGAGCGCCTATGGCACGTCGCACAGCTTCGGCCCCGACTATATCATCCCGACGCCGTTCGACCCGCGCCTGATCGAGATCATTCCCTCGGCGGTGGCGCAGGCGGCGATGGATTCGGGCGTGGCGACGCGGCCGATCATCGACATGACCGCATACCGCCAGCAGCTGCGCGCGCGGATGAACCCGACCACCTCGGTGCTCAGCATGGCCTATGAGGGCGCCCGCGCCCAGCCGAAGCGCGTGATCTTCGCCGAGGGCGAGGAAGAAGTGGTGCTGCGCGCCGCGATCGCCTTCCAGGAGGGCGGCTATGGCACGCCGGTGCTGGTCGGCCGCGAATCGGTGCAGGATCGCCTTCGCGCACTCGGCGCCAACCCCGATCATTTCGAGCTGCACAACAGCGTCAACTCGCCGCTGGTCGACGAGATGGTCGAGACGCTCTACAAGCGGCTCCAGCGCCGCGGCTATCTGCGCCGCGACTGCGAGCGGATGGTCAACCGGGACCGCAACATCTTCGGCTCGCTGCTGCTGCGCCTCGGCCATGCCGATGCGATGATCACCGGCGTGACGCGGACCTATGCCGAGACGATGCGCCAGGTGCGCCGCGTGATCGATCCGGTCGAGGGTCGCACCCCGTTCGGCATCCACGTGCTGGTCGGCCAGTCGCACACTGTGTTCATCGCCGACACCACGGTGAACGAGCGCCCGAACGCCGAGGAACTGGCGGACATCGCCGAGCGCACCGTGCAGGTCGCCCGCCGCATGGGCCACGAACCGCGCGTCGCGCTGCTCAGCTACTCCACCTTCGGCAATCCTGAGGGCAAGTGGGTCGACAATATCCGCGATGCGGTGAAGGTGCTCGACGCACGCGGGGTGCAGTTCGAATATGAGGGCGACATGGCGCCCGACGTCGCGCTGAACCCGAAGCTGCTCGCCAACTATCCGTTTGCGCGCCTGTCCGGCCCGGCCAACGTGCTGATCATGCCAGGCCTGCAGTCGGCCAATATCTCGGCCAAGCTGCTGCGCGAACTGGGCGGCGATTCGATGATCGGCCCGATGCTGATCGGCATGGAAAAGCCGGTGCAGATCGCGCCGATGACGGCGACCGCGAGCGAGCTGGTGACGCTGGCGGTGCTGGCAGCGGGCGAAATCGCGCGCTGA
>JAIYAA010000054.1 GCA_027489295.1 Sphingomonadales bacterium
AGCACTGAGGAACCTGAAATGCCGCAGTTTACGCCCCCCGTGCGCGACACGCGCTTCGTCCTCGATCGGGTCATCGGGCTCGATCGCTACACCAACCTGCCGCACTTCCAGGCGGCGACCCCCGATGTGGTCGACGCGGTGCTGGAGGAAGGCGGCAAGTTCGTCGCCGAAGTGCTGTTTCCGATCAACCATAGCGGCGACCAGCAGGGCTGCGCCCGCCATGCCGATGGCAGCGTGACGACGCCGGAAGGCTTCAAGGAAGCCTATAAGCAGTTCGTCGAGAGCGGCTGGGGTACGCTGAGCGCGCCGGCCGAGTTCGGCGGGCAGGGCATGCCGCACGTCGTCGCTACCGCGTTCGAGGAATATATGATCGCCTCGAACATGGCCTTTGCCATGTATCCGGGCCTCACCCACGGCGCGATCGCAGCCCTTCTGGTCAAGGGCTCGGACGAGCAGAAGGCCAAGTACGTCCCCAAGATGGTCTCGGGCGAATGGGGCGGCACGATGAACCTGACGGAGCCCCAGTGCGGCACCGATCTGGGCCTGATCAAGACCAAGGCCGAGCCTAATGCCGACGGCTCGTACAGCATCACCGGCACCAAGATCTTCATCTCGTCGGGCGAGCATGACCTGACCAGCAACATCATCCATCTGGTGCTGGCCAAGACGCCCGGCGCGCCGGACAGCACCAAGGGCATCTCGCTGTTCGTGGTGCCGAAGTTTCTGGTGAACGACGACGGTTCGCTCGGCGAGCGCAATCCCGTGTCGTGCGGCTCGATCGAGCACAAGATGGGCATCCACGCCAATTCGACCTGCGTGATGAACTATGACGGCGCCAAGGGCTGGCTGGTCGGCGACGAGATGAAGGGCCTGGCGGCCATGTTCATCATGATGAACGCCGCGCGCCTCGGCGTCGGCCTGCAGGGACTCGGCATCGCCGAAGTCGCGATGCAGAACGCCGTCCAGTACGCCGGCGACCGCCGGCAGGGCCGCGCGCTGACCGGTCCGGCGGAGCCGACCGAGAAGGCCGACACGCTGTTCGTCCACCCCGACGTGCGCCGCATGCTGATGGAGGCCAAGGCGCAGATCGAGGGTCTGCGCGCGCTCTGCCTGTGGGGGGCGCTCCAGGTCGACATGGAGCATGCCGCCGCGACCGAGGAAGAGCGCCAGCTCGCCGGCGACCTGATCGGGTTGCTCACCCCGGTGATCAAGGGCGTCGGCACCGATATCGGCTACAAGGTCGCGACCGATTGCCAGCAGGTCTATGGCGGTCATGGCTATATCGCCGAATGGGGCATGGAGCAGTATGTCCGCGATGCCCGCATCGCGATGATCTACGAAGGCACCAACGGCGTGCAAGCGATGGACCTGGTCGGCCGCAAGCTGGCGCTGAACGGCGGCCGGGCGGTGCAGGCCCTGTTCCGCGTGGTGAGCGAGGAAATCGCCGTCGCCAAGGGTCATGAAAAGCTCGCGGGCTTCGCCGAGGCGCTCGAGAAGGCCCTCGGCCATCTGCAGGGCGCAACGATGTGGCTGGCGCAGAATGGCTTCAAGAACCCGAACGAGGTTGGCGCTGGCGCCTATTCGTACATGCAGCTCACCGGCACGGTGGCGTTGGGCCTGATGTGGCTGCGCATGGCGAAGGCCGCCGCCGAGGCGCTGGAGCAGGGTGCCGAGGACGTCGCCTTCCTCGAGGCCAAGTTGGTCACCGCGCGCTTCTATGCCGAGCGGTTCCTGCCGGATGCGAGCGGCCTGCGCCGCAAGATCGAGGCGGGCAGCGAGGCGGTGATGGCGCTCGATCCCGAAATGTTCAAGGCAGCCTAATCGCTGCCGGACGGTGACGAGGCCGGCGTAGCGGGAGCCGCTGCGCCGGCCTTGTTTTGCGGCGGTGCCTTGCGGCGAACCCCGTCGAGCGGCGCGGGCTCCGCGGTGGGCATGGGCGTGGGTGTCGCCACGGGTGCGGGCGGCACCTGGCGGCGCATGCACTGGGCCGGGCTCGGGCGGCGGAACTGCTCGCAGTTCCACAGCGCCTTCACATACTGGACCTTCTCGTCGCGCAGATAGCTGAACGACATGGCCGCCGCCTGCTCGCCGGTGGGCGGCAGGCGCGCCGGCTTCTTGAACGCATCCAGCCAGGCCATGAACTTGCAATAGGGCCGATCGCCGCAGGTGCGCAGCGCCAGCGCGGGATAGAGATCCGCCAACATGTCGTCGGGCAGCGTTACCAGGAACACGTTCTGGTCGCCGGCGACCGCGGCGGGCACCGCGCTCGCCGGGATCGCGCCGGCGGCCTTGTTGACGTCGAACAGCAGCCCGGTGGCGCCGGGATCGCCTGCCGGCCCGGCACCGTCCGTCGTGCCGCCCAGATGTGCGGGCGAGAGCTTCGCAAGCTGCGCGATGTTGGGCTCGTCCGCGACATAGGCGCGGTTGAAGGCGGGCGGCGTGCCCCACCAGCCGGCCCAGCGGAAGAACAGATGGGTGTGCAGCGCGACGATCTTGTCGAGGCTGGCGCTCCAATAGGGCACCACCCAATCGGTGTGATAATGGGTCGCGTGGCCCACGGGGCGGAACACCGCGCCGTGCAGCGCCATCTTCGCGATCTCCCGCGCCCGTGCCCAGGCGACCGGCGTGGGCGACCAGCGCAGCAGCGCGCCGTCGCAGCTGAAGGTGAACTGGCAGCCGGTGCTGCGCTCCGACCCCTGGAACACCACGCCGCACACCGTCTTGGGGAAGGCCGGGTGACGGACGCGGTTGAGGATCACCTGCGCCACTGCGCGCTCGCCGAGCGCGTCGTCGCCCGCTTCGTAGATTCCGGCGGCCGCCAGGCAATCCAGCGCCCGCGCCTGACTGTCGACCGAGCCGATCAGGCGGAACGGGCGCGCGGCCGGGTTCGGATCGGTCGAGAAGGGGATACCGGCGTTGAAGGCGCGGGCGTCGTCGGGCGACAGATCGGCGATCGCGACGGGCTCGACGGGCGGCAGCTCTTCCTTCGGCACGACGCGGTTGGGCAGGGCCACGGGCGGAACCCGGTGCGGCCGATGCGGCAGCCGGGGCGCGTTGAGCACCAGCAATGCCGGCACCACCAGCGCGGCGAGCGCAACGAGGCCCAGGACCAGGCGCAGCCAGGCGGGAACGGAAGCGGAGGGAAGACGTGGCGTCACAGGCGGTTGCGGTGTTCTCGATCGAAGGTGGCTGGCCTTATCCCAAAGCATCCGGCGTGGGAACCGCCCTGGGCCCGGTCGATCCGGACCGGAACCGACATGGATGGGAACCGTATTGCAGATGGGCACCATCCTATCGCAGCTTCAACCAAGGTAGCTTCTCCACATGCATCAACCCGCGCTCGTCATCGCGCTGATCGGGGCACTCGGGATCGGCGCGCAGTGGATCGCGTGGCGGACCGGCTGGCCGGCGATCGCGCTGATGCTGGTTGCCGGTGTGCTGGCCGGACCGGTAACGGGCGTCATCGTTCCCCACGCCGTGTTCGGCGACCTGCTCGAACCAATCGTCTCGATTGCGGTGGCGCTTATCCTGTTCGAAGGGGGGCTGAGCCTCAACTTCCGCGAGCTGCGTCGCACCGACGGTGCCGTGACCCGGCTCGTACTTCTGGGCGTTCCGATCGGCTGGGGGCTGGGCACGCTGGCACTCTATTATGCCGCCGGGCTCGTCTGGCCGGTGGCGACGCTGTTCGCGGGCATTCTCGTCGTCACGGGCCCCACCGTGGTGCTGCCGCTGCTCCGCCAGAGCAACGTCGCGCAGCGGCCGCGCGCGATCCTGAAATGGGAAGCGATCGTTAACGATCCGATCGGCGCGCTGTGCGGGTTGGTAACCTACGAATATCTGCGCCGCTCCGGCGACGGCGGCACGCTGCTCAGCGTGCTGGGTTCGCTGCTCGCCGCCAGCCTTGTGGCGGGCCTGATCGGCTATGGGGTCGCCAGGGCGCTCGGCTGGGCGTTCCAGCGCGGGCATGTGCCGGAATATCTCAAGGCGCCGGTGCTGCTCGTCGCCGTCATCGGCGTGTTCGTCGGGTCCAATGTGATCCAGCAGGAAACCGGGCTGATCACGGTGACGGTGATGGGCGTGGCGTTGGCCAATATGCGGCTCGATTCGCTGCGGGATATCCACCCGTTCAAGGAAAACGTCACCGTCCTCCTCATCTCGGGCGTGTTCGTGCTGCTCTCGGCCTCGCTCGATCTCGAGGTGCTGCGGCATTTCGAGTGGCGATTTCTCGCCTTCCTCGCCGCGTTGCTCTTCCTGGTGCGTCCGATCACCGTGCTGCTGAGTCTCGCCTTCACCAAGGTGCCGTGGAACGAGCGGCTACTCGTCGCCTGGATCGCACCGCGGGGCATCGTCGCGGTGGCGATCTCGGGGCTGTTCGCGCTGCGGCTCGACAAGCTGGGGTATAGCGACGGCTCGATTCTGGTAACGCTGTCCTTCGCCGTGGTGGTGGCGACGATCGTCGCGCATGGTTTCTCTATCGGGCCCGTCGCCCGGCTGTTGAAGGTGACCGGCGCCACCGAGCGCGGCCTGCTCATTGTTGGCGGCACGCCGTGGAGCCTGGCACTGGCCGAGCAGCTCCGTCAGCTGGAGGTGCCGGTTACGATCTGCGACACCAGTTGGCAGCGGCTGCGGCCCGCGCGCTCTGCCGGCATCCCCACCTATCATGGCGAGATCCTCGCCGAGGCGACCGAGGATCGGCTGGACCTGTCGCAGTTCCAGGTGCTTGCCGCGACCAGCGACAACGAGGCATACAATGCGCTGGTCTGCAACGAATTCGCCCCAGAAATCGGCCGCGACAATGTCTACCAGCTCGGCAGCGGTGGCGGCGACGAGGATGCGCGGGCGCTGCCCGAGTCGCTCCGCGGCCGCGCGCTGTTCACCAGCGGCCACGGCGTCGAGGAGATCGTCGAGCGCGATCGCGACGGCTGGAGCTTCCGCAAGACCCGGCTGACCGAACAGTTCGACTTCGATGCCGCCAAGGCCGACCTGCCCGATGCCGCGGACATGCTGCTGCTGGTGCGCAAGGGCGGGCTGCTCCGCTTCTTCTCGCACGCCAGCCGGCCGACGCCGCAGCCTGGCGACACGATCATCTCGTACGTGCCCCCCGTGCCGGCGGCGCGACGGCTTCAGGAGGAGGTTGCATGAGCAGATGGGCGATGCTGGCGCTCTTGGGTGTTTTGGGAGGGTGCGAGGCCCGCGAGGCCCCGCGCGACAATGTGGTGGCGGAGAACAAAAGCATTCTCGCCGATAACGCGGTGGCGAACGACGGCGCGGTCGAAGCACCCAAGTCGATCCTGCGCCCGGACGTTATGCCCGACGAAGTGGTGAAGCCGGCTCCCAAGCCGATCGATCTGGTCGTGCCGTTCGGTGCCTCGGGTCTCAAGCTCGACGATTCCGGCCGCGCCCTGATCGACGAAATGCTGGCCAATGCTACGACCGCGGCTGGCGGCGCGATCACGATCAGCGGCCACACCGACACGCGCGGCAACGACCGCGACAACCTCCTCGCCTCGCGCAAGCGGGCCGAGGCGGTGCGCGACTATCTGCTGTCGAAAGGCGTCGCGGCGGATCGGATGACGGTGGTCGCGCTTGGCGAGACCCGCGCTTTGGTGCCCAATGCCAAGCCGGATGGCAGCGACGATCCCGAGGCGCGGGCGAAAAACCGCCGGGTGGAGGTCCAGGTGACGCTTCCAGGAGCTGCGGCGTCGCTACGGGCCGCGCCGGAGAATGGAATGGCAGAGACTTCGGCCGTTGATTCCAAGAAACAGTGATAGAAAATAAGTCCATGTTATCCCGGTGAAAGTCGGGATAACATGGACTTAACGGTGCGGCTCTTGCTGGGAGCGAGGGGCGAACGTATCCCGGCTTTCGCCGGGATGACGCGGGCGGGGGGACACCCCTCCCATCCCCGATCAGCTCTCGGGCAGGAAGTCGGGCACGCTCAGATAGCGCTCGCCGGTATCGTAGTTGAAGCCGAGCACGCGCACGCCGTCGGGCAGGTCGGGCAGCTTCTGGAGGATGCCCGCCAGCGTCGCGCCCGAGGAAATGCCCACCAGCATGCCCTCTTCGGCGGCCGAGCGGCGCGCCATGTCCTTGGCGACGGCGGCATCGACCTTGATCACGCCGTCGATCGCGTCGGTATGCAGGTTCTTCGGCACGAACCCCGCGCCGATGCCCTGGATCGGGTGCGGGCCCGGCTGGCCGCCCGAGATCACCGGCGAAAGCTCCGGCTCGACGGCATAGACCTTGAGCGCCGGCCATTCCTTCTTCAGCGCCTCGGCAACGCCGGTAATGTGGCCGCCGGTGCCGACGCCGGTGATGATCACGTCGATCGGCGTGTCGCGGAAGTCGTTCAGGATTTCCTGCGCCGTGGTGCGTACATGCACGGCGACGTTCGCAGCGTTTTCGAACTGCTGCGGCATCCACGCACCGGGGGTGCTCTCGACGATTTCGAGCGCACGCTCGATCGCGCCCTTCATGCCCTTTTCGCGCGGGGTGAGGTCGAAGCTGGCGCCATAGGCGAGCATTAGCCGGCGGCGTTCGAGCGACATGCTCTCCGGCATCACCAAGATCAGCTTGTAGCCCTTCACCGCCGCGACCATCGCCAGGCCGACGCCGGTGTTGCCGCTGGTCGGCTCGACGATCGTGCCGCCGGGCTTGAGGCTGCCGTCCGCCTCCGCCGCCTCGATCATCGCCAGCGCGATGCGGTCCTTGATCGAACCGCCCGGGTTCGAGCGTTCGGACTTGATCCACACCTCGGCGCCGGGGAACAGCTTCTGCACGCGGACGTGCGGCGTATTGCCGATCGTCTCCAGGATCGTATGGGCCTTCATGTCGTCATCTCCTTGGGAGGAACTTCGAGGGTGGCCGGGGGATCGAAGGTTCGAGCCCGCTTGAGTTCGGGGAATAGCTTCGCCCACAGGGCCGTGACAAGGATCGCGCCGATGCCCCCGCCGATCACCGCCGCGACGGGGCCGATTAGCGCGGCGAGGAAGCCGCTTTCGGCCTCGCCCAGCTCGTTCGAACCGGAAATGAACAGCGTCGAGACCGCGCCGACGCGCCCGCGCATCTCGTCCGGCGTGTAGAGCTGGATCAGCGACTGGCGGACATAGACCGAGACCATGTCGGCCGCGCCCAGTACGAACAAAGCGGCGAGCGAGAGCAGCACGGCCGGCGAGAGGTCGGTGCCGATCGCCTTGGGGCCGAGCACCGGCACCAGCAGCGGGGCGGCCGCGCCGAACACCACCGTCGCCAGGCCGAACAGCGCGACCGCGACCAGCATCTTCACGCCCACATTGGTCTTGAGCGGGCGCCACGAGAAGAACAGAGCCGTCACCACCGCACCCAACGCAGGGGCAGCGCGAAGGTGCCCGAGGCCCTCGGATCCCACTTGCAGGATATCACGCGCGTAGACGGGTAGCATCGCCGTCGCGCCGCCGAGCAGCACCGCGAACAGATCGAGCGAGATCGCGCCGAGCACCAGCCGGTTGCGGCGGACATAATGCAGGCCGTCAACCATCTGCGACCAGGGGCTGCCGGTGAACTTGCGCGCGGCGGTGGGCACCGGGCCGATCAGGAACAGCATCAGCAGCGAGACGAGGAACAGCCCGCCGGACACGGCATAGGCCGCCCAGGAGGCGGCGGCGTAGAGATAGCCGCCCATCGCCGGGCCGATCACGGTGCCGCTCTGCCAGGCGAGCGAACTGAGCGCGATCGCCGTCGGCAGGATGCCCTTGGGCACCAGGTTGGGCGCCAGCGCGCCGAGCGCAGGGCTCACGAACGCGCGGGCAACGCCGAGCAGCGCGGCGATCGCGAACAGATGCGGCAGGGTGATGGTGTGCCGCCAGGTCAGCCAGGCAAGGGCGAGCGCGCAGCCCGCCTCCAGCGCCACCGCGCCCCGCGCGATCCAGCGCCGGTCGATCCGGTCCGCCACCCAGCCGGCGAACAGCGACAGGAACAGCAGCGGCAGGAACTGCGCCACGCCGATCATGCCAAGCTGGAAGGCAGCTTCCTTGATGCCCATCGACCGCCGGGCGATGTCATAGACCTGCCAGCCGATCACGATCACCATCGCCATCTGGCCGAGCGTGGCGGCGAGGCGGGCGACGAAATAGGCGCGAAAATTGCCGATGGCGAAGGGATGTTGGGCCATGGGGACGCTCTTGGCGCGCAGCCGCCGCCCACGCAATGCCTGCGTAGATTGGGGCCGCTAAAGCTTTATCCCATCTGCGCCGGCTGGGCCTCGTCCGCCTCGGCCTTGCCGGGGTTGCGGACCGAGGGCCGCAGACGGGCGAGGCTGCACACGCCCGCGATCAGTGCAAGGCCTGCCGCGACCAGCGCCGGCGTGCTGCCGCCGCCCACACCCATCGCCAGCAGCGCCGCGACCAGCGTCGCGCCGGTAGTCTGCCCCACCATTCGTGTCGTCGAGATCAGGCCACCCGCGGCCGCTGCGCGCTCCACCGGGGCGGAACCGATGATCAGCCGGGCGTTGGGGGACAGGAACATGCCGAACCCCGCGCCGGTCAGCGACATCCGCCAGGCAATGTCGAAATAGCTCGGGTCGTGCGGCAGGAAGGCGAGGGCGACCAGCCCGGCGATCGCGATCACCATGCCGATGCCGCCCAATGCACCCGCCGGATAGCGGTCGGACAGCGAGCCCGCGAGTGGCGCCACGAACATCGTCGTCAGCGGCCACGGCGCGATCACCGCCCCGACCTCGGACGGCGCGAAGCCATAGCCGTGCTGCAGCCGGAAGGGCAGCGACAGCAGCAGTGTCATGGTCGCGACGAAGGCGGTGAAGGCGCCGATGGTCGAAAGCGCCAGCACCGGCCGCGCCAGCAGGTCCACCGGCAGGATCGGCTCGGCCTCGCCCTGCTCGCGTCGAACGAATACGATGCCGATTGCGATGCCCGCCAGCACCACCGCGGCGGAGACGACCGGGCTGTCGCCGTGCACCGCGCTTTCCAGGCCGCCGATCACCAACCCGAACATCGCCGCGCACAGCACTGCGCCGAGCACGTCGAACGGCGCCTTGGAGCGGGGAATGTCCGGCAGCGAGCGGCCCAGCAACAGGCTGGCGATCGCGAAGGGCACGGCGGAAGCGAACACCCAGGGCCAGGGGCCGACCGCCAGCACTAGTCCCCCCAGTGTCGGCGCGATCGCCGAAGAGACCGACACCACCACCGAATTGACCCCAAGGCCGCGGCCGAGCTGCTTTGCAGGATAGATCTGCCGCACCAGCGCCGAGGATACGCTGAGCGCCGCCGCCGCGCCCGCCGCCTGCGCCGCGCGGACGATCAGCAGGAAGGGCAGGCTCTTGGCGAAGAAGCAGAGGATCGTCGCGACGGTGAAGACGATCTGGCCGATCTGGTAGAGCCGCTTGAGCCCGACGCGATTGCCAAGCCCCGAAAAGGGCAGGAGCAGCATCACCAGTACCAGCTGATAGACCGTCACCACCGCCACGGCGGCAGCGGAATCGACGTGCAGGTCGCGGGCGATGGTGGGCAGCGCCACGGTGGCGATCGCGCCATCGATGACCACCAGCGCGGTCCCGAAGGACACGGCGGCAATGGCAGTCAGGCGGCGGGGCAGGGGAAGGCCGTCGGTTTGCATCGCCGCTTAGTGCATCAGCGCGCCCGCAGTTCCCACCCCGGAACCACCGACCCGACCCATGGTTTAGTCACTAAGCGAAACGACGCTTTGAGGAGGCTCGCATGGGTAAGGGTATCTTGTTGTGGCTGTTGGGGATTCCGATCCCCGTCATCATTTTGCTGCTGATCTTCTGGCATTGAGCCGGCCGGGTCCGCAGCGCACGCCGCGGACCCGCACCAGCCTCTCAGCGCCGACTCGGCGCCAGCGCCAGGCGCGCAGCGGGACCCGGCAGGTGCAGATGCAGCCGGTCCTTCACCGCCAACTTGTGTTTCTTGAGCTGGGTAAGCCGGAATCGATCCGGCAACACGCTGCGCAATTCCCTGCGGATCTCGCGTTCGAGCATCCGGTGGGTGGCGACAAGCCGTTCTACAATCGTCATCGTCAAGGCTCCAATCGATGGTTTTGCATCGATCGAGCGGCCCGATGGGAGGGTTGGTGCCAGGGAGTGGGAACACCGCCGATCCTGCACCGAGCACGCTCGATGCGGTCCGACATCACGGGGCTTCAGGTGAAGCCGCCGCCAGAGGGGCCCGGTCCCGCACATTCAACATAAGCGCATGTCGGTTGCCGACAAGGGGGCCCCACGCGATTTCGCGCGGGGCCCGGCTGCGCGCATCAGCGGCAGCGCACGTCCTGGTTGTTCATCTGGTTATTCTTGTCGACCGACGCGCCAATCGCGCCGCCCGCAATCGCGCCCAGCAGCGTGCCGACCGTGCTGGAATGGCGGCTGGAGATGACGTTGCCGAACAGGCCGCCGGCGGCTGCGCCGACGATCAGGCCGGTCGTTCCATCCGGACGCTTGCAATAATAGCGGCCGTCCTGCCCGCGATACACGCGGTCATCGGCGCTCAGCACGCGTTCGTTGTTGCCGGGGCGATAATAGCGCGAGGGTTCCCAATCGCCCTCGTCGCGGATCTCGACGCGCGGCGGCGGGGCATGGGCGAGCCAGTCGCTGTAATTGGCGTAGCGCTCCGACGCCTGCTGGAACAGGCGGTATTCGCGGTCGAAGCGATCGCGCGCGGCCTCGAAGCGGGCGCGCTCCTGGTCCGGCGACGAATAGCGGGGATCGCTCTGCGCCGAAGCCGGCGCGGCGACCGACAGCCCGGCCGCCGCAAGGGCTGCAAGGGCGAGGACGTGCTTCATGCTTATCTCCTTCTTTGATACTGCCAGCTATTGCCGGAAACCGATCCTTCTTCCAGACTTGCGCGTGAAGCGCGGCTGAACGAAGCTGCAGGCGAAACAATGCTGGGAGAGGAACGCTCCATGGGCTATGCGCTTTGCCCTTGCTGCTGTGCAGCATTGGTATCATATTTGTCCCATGAACGTTAGCGCTGCCGTGACCGAAGCCCCCGTCAACAACACCCCCTTCGTCCTGGAAGGCATCGTGCGCCTGCGCTGCCTGCAGGTGACCTATAACCGCACGCGCATGATCGTGGCGCCGCACATCCTCTACACCCGGAACGAATCGCTCTATACCGATGCGTTCATCGTTTCGCGCGAAGGCATGCTCCCGCGTGAGCCGAAGATCGCCACGTTCAAGGTGGACGGCCTCAAGGAAGTGTCGGTTCTCGATCGCGCGTTCGAGATCAGCGACATGTTCGACCACGAGCTCGACAAATATGACGGTGTCACGCTGATGCGGGTCGAGGCAGCGGCCTGAGCCAACCGGCTCAGTCCGGCACGCTGACGAAGCTGTCCATTACCCGCTTGCGGCCGGCCTGTTCGAAATCGATTTCGAGCTTGTTGCCTTCGATCTCGGCGATCGTGCCATAGCCGAACTTCTGGTGGAACACGCGCATGCCGATCGCAAGGTCCCCGCGCGGCTTCGCGCCGAAGCTCACGGCCGAGGCGCGGCTCTCCAGCACGCGCGGCTGGTCGCGCGTGAAGGTGCGCGCGGTGAAGGCTCCGCCGGGATTCTTGGGATCGACGCCCGCCGCACGCTGCCAGCCGGGTCCGCGCCCGGCGCCGCGCGCGACATCGGCAAAGGGGTCGCTCCGCTCGCTCCAGTTGGCCCGCCACAGGCTCTCGCCGCCGGTCATCGAGCTTTCCGACTCGACATGTTCGGGCGGCAGCTCCCCGACGAAGCGGCTCGGCAGGCTCGACGTCCACTGGCCGTAGATGCGACGATTGGCGGCGTGGAGGATGATCGCCCGCCGGCGCGCGCGGGTGATCGCGACATAGGCGAGTCGCCGTTCCTCCTCCAGGCTGGCCAGTCCGCCCTCATCGAGCGCGCGCTGCGACGGGAAGATGCCCTCCTCCCAGCCGGCGAGGAACACGGTGTCGAACTCCAGCCCCTTGGCGGCGTGGATGGTCATGATCGTGACCTTGGGCTCCTCGGCCGAGGCCTCGTTGTCCATCACCAGGCTGACATGCTCGAGGAACGCCGAGAGGCTTTCATACTCTTCCATCGCACGGACGAGTTCGTTGAGGTTTTCCAGCCGTCCTGCCGCCTCGGCGGTGCGATCGGCCTGCCACATCGCGGTATAGCCGCTTTCGTCGAGGATGATGCGGGCGAGGTCCGGATGCTGCAGGTCGTCGCCCATGCTCCGCCACCGCGCCATGTCGCCCACCAGATTGCCGAGCGCGCGGCGGGCCTGGGGGGTGAGTTCGTCGGTATCGAGGATTCGCGCGGCGGCGGTGGTCAGCGGGGTGCCCTGTGCGCGGGCATATTGATGGACCTTGGAGAGCGCCTTGTCGCCCAGCCCGCGCTTGGGCACGTTGACGATACGCTCGAAGGCGAGGTCGTCCGCCGGCTGTGCGACGACGCGCAGATAGGCGAGCGCGTCGCGGATTTCCTGGCGCTCGTAGAAGCGGAAGCCGCCGATAATGCGATATGGCAGGCCGATCGCGATGAACCGGTCTTCGAACTCGCGGGTCTGGTGCTGCGCGCGGACGAGGATCGCGGTGGCGTCGAGGCTCAGGCCGCCGCGCTGCAGCCCCTCGATCTCCTCGCCGACGCGGCGGGCCTCTTCGGGCCCGTCCCACACGCCGAGCACCTTCACCTTCTCGCCGACGTCGACCTCGGTCCACAGCGTCTTGCCGAGCCGGCCGCCATTGTTGGCGATCACCCCCGAGGCGGCGCCGAGAATGTGCGGCGTCGAGCGGTAATTCTGTTCCAACTTGATCACAACAGCGCCGGGGAAGTCCTTCTCGAACTTCAGGATATTTTCCACCTGTGCGCCGCGCCAGCTGTAGATCGACTGGTCGTCGTCACCGACGCAGCAAATGTTCTTCCGCTCCTGGGCGAGCAGCCGCAGCCACAGATACTGGACCGCGTTGGTATCCTGATACTCGTCCACCATGATGTAGCGGAAACGCTTCTGATACTGCGCCAGAACCTCACGATCCGTCTTAAGTATTGTGAGCATGTGGAGGAGAAGGTCGCCAAAGTCGCACGCGTTGAGCAGTCGCAGCCGCTCCTGATACTGGGCGTAGAGCGACTGGCCGCGGCCATTGGCGTAGCTCTCGGACTCGCCCGCATCGAGATCGGCGGGGATAAGCCCCCGGTTTTTCCAGCCATCGATCAATCCAGCGAGCTGGCGCGCAGGCCAGCGCTTCTCGTCGAGATCGTTGGCGATGATCAGCTGCTTGAGCAGGCGCATCTGGTCGTCGGTATCGAGGATGGTGAAGTTGCTCTGCAACCCGACCAGCTCGGCATGGCGACGGAGCATCTTGGCGCCGATCGCATGGAAGGTGCCGAGCCACGGCATGCCCTCCACCGCATCGCCGACCAGCCGGCCGACGCGTTCCTTCATCTCGCGCGCGGCCTTGTTGGTGAAGGTGACGGCAAGGATCTCGGACGGATAGGCGCGCCGGGTCCATAGCAGATGCGCCAACCGCGCGGTGAGCGCCGCCGTCTTGCCCGTCCCCGCGCCGGCGAGCACCAGCACCGGGCCTTCGGTGGTGAGTACGGCCTCGCGCTGGGGGTCGTTCAGGCCCTGGATATAGGGCGCGTCCTGGGGGGAAGGGGCAAGCGACATGGGCGAACAACTAGGGAACGATGCCGTTGCCCGCAAGCATTCCGACACGGGGGATGCTGTTCGATTTGGCGGTAATACCCGGTTCGGGACGGTATCCGGTCGCAAACGACGGGCGCGTGGATTGCCTCGGACGTCGCCGACGCCTAAGGGCGGCCCGAGATCGACCAATGACAGTCCCGAACCCCTCCCGGCGCCTGAAGGTGCGGCTCGCGGTGGTCCTTACCTTCGCGATCATCGCGGCGGTGGTGGCCTGGCGCTCGGCGACCGTGCCCCGCAAGCCCGCGTGCACGGCCGGGCGGCACGAGGAACGCGATGCCGGCGGCAAGCTCGTGCGCATCACGCACACCGAATGCCTGCGCTGAATTCCGCATTGTCCCGGCGCTGTCATTATCCTGTCATCAGCCAACCCCAAAGGCACAACCATCATGGCGACGCTCGCAGTGGAACAGGCTACCTCGGCAGAATTGCCGCGAAGTCCCCGATTCAACGATAGAACCCATCCCGTCGCGAAGCTGCTGTTCGCCACGATCCTGATGGGAGCGCTCGCCTATGCAGGGTGGAGCATCATTGTCGACACCCGCGAGGCGGGGGAGCAGCTGGCACTCGGCGTCTTCGCCTTTCTGGGGCTCGCGCTGCTGATCGCGCTGGGCTTCGAGTTCGTGAACGGCTTTCACGACACCGCCAATGCGGTTGCAACGGTGATCTACACCAACTCGATGCCTGCCCAGCTCGCGGTCATCTGGTCGGGCTTCTTCAACTTCCTGGGCGTGATGGCGTCGAGCGGCGCGGTCGCCTATTCGATCATCACGCTGCTGCCGGTCGATCTGCTGCTGAACGTGGGCTCGGCGGCCGGTTTCTCGATGATCTTCGCACTGCTGCTCGCCGCGGTACTGTGGAATCTGGCAACCTGGTATGTGGGGCTGCCCAATTCCTCCAGCCACGCGCTGATCGGCTCGGTGCTCGGCGTCGGCTTCGCCAACCAGCTGATCCTCAGCGGGTCGCGCGGGGGTACCGCCGGGGTCGACTGGAGCCAGGCGACCAAGGTGTTCTCCGCGTTGTTCTGGAGCCCGCTGCTGGGCTTTGCCGGTGCGCTGCTGCTGCTGCTGGTCATGCGCATGCTGTTCCGCAAGCAGCCGCAGCTGTTTCAGGCCCCCTCGGGCAACACGCCCCCGCCGCGCGGCATCCGCGCGCTGCTGATCGGCACCTGCACCGCGGTTTCGTTCTTTCATGGCTCGAACGACGGCCAGAAGGGCATGGGGCTGATCATGCTGATCCTGATCGGCTGTGCGCCCACCGCCTATGCGCTCAACCGCACGCTGCCTTCGAGCGCGACGGCCGCCTTCGTCCAGACCTCGCAGGCCGCCAATGCGGTGTTCGATGCGCGCAGCGGCGGCGTGACCGTTACCCCCGCCCAGGCCCGCGTGATCCTGACCGACGCGCTCCAGCACCGGAAGGTGGAGGGGCCCAGGGCCTATGCGGCGATGGAGGCGATTTCCAAGAGCCTTACCGACGAAGTGGCGGGCTATGGCTCGCTGAGCAAGGTGCCGGCGCGCGCCAGTTCCAACGTCCGCAATGACATGTATCTCGTGCTCGACTCGAGCAAGATCGCCATCAAGAAGCCGGTGGCCTTCTCGGAACCCGAGCTAAAGACGCTCAAGGCCTATCAGGATGATCTGGAGCGCGGCACGCGCTTCATTCCGGTTTGGGTGAAGATCGTCGTGGCGATCGCGCTGGGCCTGGGCACGATGATCGGTTGGAAGCGGATCGTCGTCACCGTCGGCGAGAAGATCGGCAAGCAGCACATGACCTATGGCATGGGGGCTGCGGCCGAGATCGTCGCCGCCGCCACGATCATGGGCGCCGATCATCTGGGCGTTCCGGTCTCGACCACGCACATCCTTTCGTCGGGTGTGGCGGGCGCGTCGGTGGGCAGCGGCGCCGGGCTGCAGGCACGGACGATCCGCAACATGGCGCTGGCCTGGCTGATGACGCTGCCGGCAGCGATGCTGCTTTCCGGCGGCCTTTACTGGCTGATGCTTAGCGCGGTGCGCGTCTTCGGCCTGCATTGATCGAACAGGGCGGGGCGCAGACCCCGCCCTTTTTCATTCAGCCTTTCAGCAGATCGTGGACCGCCAGGTGCAGGCTGGTTTTCACGCCGCTGGTATCGGCGCGCAGATCCGCCTTCACATGATCGACGGGGTTGTAGGCCGCGACCAGCACGCCTGCGAGCAGGCTGAAAAAGGCCGCATAGACCAAACGCTTGATGGGCGATTCGCGCATTTCCCGACTCCCTACTTCCGGTGCAGCGACAATGCGGGTTCGATACCCTGCCGAAACTGTCGCTCCGCTGAACGCGGCTTGACCCGCGCCGCGGCTGGCCCGAGGGAGGCGCCGGGAGGAGCCGCACGCATGTCCATATCCGCCGCGCCTGCGTCCCACCGCCGCATCCTGTTTGCGAGCCTGGTGGGGACGTCGGTCGAATTCTACGATTTCTATATCTACGCGACCGCGACGGCGCTGGTGTTCGGACCGCTGTTCTTCCCGTCGCAGGAGCCGTGGCTGCAGCAGGTCGCCGCCTATGCCAGCTTCAGCGTCGCCTTTTTCGCCCGGCCGCTGGGCGGGCTGGTGTTCGGCCATTTCGGCGATCGGCTGGGGCGCAAGTCGACGCTCGTCGCGTCGCTGATGCTGATGGGGCTTTCCACCGTGCTCATCGGCTGCCTGCCCGGCCATGCGGTGATCGGCTGGGGCGCACCGCTGCTGCTCTGCCTGCTCCGCTTCGGCCAGGGGCTGGGCCTGGGCGGCGAATGGGGCGGGGCGAGCCTGCTCGCGGTGGAATATGCGCCCAAGGGCTGGGCCTATCGCTATGGCAGCTTCCCGCCGCTGGGGGCCCCGGTGGGGTTCATCGCCGCCAACGGCCTGTTCCTGCTGCTCGGCGCTTTCCTCACCGACGACGCGTTCCACGACTGGGGCTGGCGCCTGCCGTTCCTCGCCAGCGCGGCGCTGGTCGGGCTCGGTCTGTGGGTGCGGCTGCGCATCGCGGAGACGCCAGCCTTCGTCGAGGCCGCCGAACATGCTCCACCGCCGCAGGTGCCGCTGGGCGTACTGCTGCGCGAGCATCTGGGCGCGACGCTGGCGGGGACGCTGGGAACGGTCGCCTGCTTCGCACTCTTCTATGTGGCGACGCTGTTCGCGATCGGCTTCGGCACCAAGACGCTCGGCTA
>JAIYAA010000087.1 GCA_027489295.1 Sphingomonadales bacterium
CCGCGGGTGGTGCCCGCCGGCGAGCCGACGCGGATGCCGCTGGTCTTCATCGGCGGCAGCGGATCGTTGGGGATGCCGTTCTTGTTGCAGGTGATCGCGGCGCGCTCCAGCGCCTCGTCAGCGTCCTTGCCGGTCACGCCCAGCGGGGTGAGATCGACAAGTGCCAGATGCGTGTCGGTACCGCCCGAGACGAGGTTCGCACCGCGTTCCTTCAGCGTCTCGGCCAGGACCTTGGCGTTGGCGACGACCGCGGCCGCGTAGCTCTTGAACTCGGGCTGCAGCGCCTCGCCGAACGCGACCGCCTTTGCGGCGATCACGTGCATCAGCGGGCCGCCCTGCAGGCCCGGGAACACCGCCGAGTTGATCTTCTTCGCGATCGCTTCGTCGTTGGTCATGATCATGCCGCCGCGGGGCCCACGCAGCGTCTTGTGCGTGGTGGTGGTGACGACATGGGCATGGCCGAACGGGGTCGGGTGGACGCCGCCCGCGACCAGGCCGGCGAAGTGCGCCATGTCGACCATGAACGTCGCGCCGACCTCGTCCGCGATCGCGCGGAAGCGGGCGAAATCGATCTGGCGCGGATAGGCCGAGCCGCCGGTGATGATCAGGCGTGGCTTGTGTTCACGGGCGAGGGCTGCGACCTGGTCATAGTCGATCAGGTGATCGTCGGGGCGCACGCCGTACTGCACCGCGTTGAACCACTTGCCGCTCATCGCCGCGCGCGCGCCGTGGGTCAGGTGGCCGCCGGCATCGAGGCTGAGGCCGAGGATGGTGTCGCCCGGCTTGGTCAGCGCGAGCATCACCGCGCCGTTGGCCTGCGCGCCCGAATGCGGCTGGACGTTGGCGAAGCCGCAGCCGAACAGCTGCTTGGCGCGATCGATCGCCAGCTGCTCCACCTCGTCGGACGGGTGGCAGCCCTGGTAATAGCGCTTGCCGGGATAGCCCTCGGCGTACTTGTTGGTGAACACCGAGCCCTGCGCCTCGAGCACCGCCTTGGAGACGATGTTCTCGGAGGCGATCAGCTCGATCTGATACTGCTCGCGCGCCATTTCATGCTCGACGCCGGCGAATACCGCAGGGTCGACCTCGGCGAGCGATTTGGTGAAGAAGCCGTCCGGCTGAAGGCCTGCCATAACGGGGTTGGTGCTCATGCGGGGCTCCTTTCGGGGTTGCTCAGCTTCTCCACGCGACGGACGTGCCGATCGCCGAGGAAAGCCGTTTCGAGGAAACTGGTGATGCAGGCCTTGGCCATCTCGATGCCGATCAGCCGCGCGCCGAGCGCGATGACATTGGCATCGTTGTGCTGGCGCGCAAGGCTGGCCGAGAGCGGCTCGGAAACGAGCGCGCAGCGCGCGGCCGGGTTGCGGTTGACCGCGATCGAGATGCCGATCCCCGATCCGCACAGCGCCACACCGAAGCGTGCGTCGCCGCCTTCGATCGCCTTGCCCAGGCGGTAGCCATAGTCGGGATAGTCGACGCTCTCGGGTCCGTTGGTGCCCAGATCGAGCACGTCATGGCCGAGACCACGCAACCAATCGACGAGTTCTGCCTTCATGGCGAAGGCGGCGTGATCCGACGCAAGGGCGATGCGATGTGACATGGCGCGCCCTCTACGCGCGTGTGCGCCCGCTGGCTAGACACCCAGGAGACCATATGCCGAAGACTCTGTCCGTTCTGTTTCCCGCGCTGGCACTCGGCCTCGCCGCCTGTTCGCCGAGCACCGAGGACCGCGTCGACAATTCGCTCGATCGGGCAAGCGACTCGGCGAGCAACGCAGCGGACCGCATCGGCGCCCAGATCGAGAACCGTCTCGACAAGGCCGGCAGGGCAATCCGGGAGGGCGCGGACGATACCGGCGATGCGCTGGCCAACGGCGTGGACCGCACCGGCAACGCGATCGACGACGCGGCGCACTGAACCCTGCACCCCCTCCCCCCGCTCGCGGGGAGGGGCCGCCTGATCAGGCCGCCGCTCGCTTCGTCCGCTTCGGACTCCCCGACTTCAGCACGCCGCGCCGGAACAGCCGCGCCGCGATGGTCAGCGTGATCGCCACCCACAGCCCCTGCCAGACAAAGGCGAGCGCGTGCGGCCAGAGTTCGGGCGCATTGGCCGCTCGCGCCGCCATCGCCATGGGGGAGCTGAACGGCACGATCTGCGCCGCCGTGGCCACCCAGCTCTCCGGGTTTCCGGCGGCATAGGACGCCATGCCGAACATCGCGAACTGGAAGATGGTGATCGGCAGCGACAGCATCTGGATCTCGCGCTGGGTGGAGGCGAGCGCGCCCACGCCCAGGAACACCGCGCTCTGCAGCAGATAGGCCATGACGAAATAGCCGACGAGCAGCACCGGGAAGATCGGCCCCACCGCCACGCCCAGATCTCCCAGCGCGCCGGCCATGCCCGCCGGCAGCAACCTCGGCAGATTGGCGACCAGCGTGCCCCAGAAGGCAACGAACAGCAGCGCCGATCCGAACGCGCCGAGCAGCTTGCCGAAGAACACGCTTTCCAGCGGCACCGCCGCGGCGAGGATCTCGATCACCTTGTTCGAGCGTTCCTCGGCCATCGCGCCCACCGCCTGGCCGGAGAGCATCAGCGTTACCAGGAAGATGGCGAAGGTGGAGAAATAGGCCGCTTGCCCCTTGCCGCTGACGCTCGGCGCCTCGCGGGTGACGGTTTCGAAGCGCGGCGTGCTGCTGACACCGCCGGCACGTTCCGCCCGGAGCGTCTGTGCGGCGAGCGCGGCGAGATAGCGCCCTTCCGCCTCGGCGTCCGCACGTCGCAGCACGGTCGGATGATCGAGCGGGCCGTAGAGCACCGCCGCCGCCTCGATCGCATCCGAATCGAAAAGGGCGCGCGCCTGCCGGGCGGGATCGCCCTCCGCTGCATCCAGGCGCAGCTTCGGCCGCGCGGAATCGCGGGTGAACACGCTGCGCAGCTCGCGATCGGCGGCGCGCAGGCGCTCGTGCTGCGCGGCCGGCGCGATCGCCACGATCCACTGTCGCGCTTCGCCGGCGCTGCTCGCCGCCTGGCCGCTCAGGCCGCCGATCACGCCAAAGCCGATCATCAGCAGCGGGCTAAGGAGGAACAGCAGGAAGGTCGGCGTCATCACCGTCGCGGTGAGATCACGGCGGGCGATGGCCAGCGCGTGGCGCAGGAAACGCGGCATCATGCTGCGGTCTCCGTCGGCTCGGCCAGTGCATCGGCGCCGACGATGCGGACAAAGGCGTCGTGCAGGCCCGGCCGCTCGATCGACAGGCCGGAAATGCCGTGCCCGGCATCGATCAGCCGGACGAGCAACGCCTCGACCCCGCCATCGGGCACGATGAAGCGCCAGCTGCCGTCCTCGCGCACCGCATCGGCCGGCAGCATCGCCGCGATCGCATCGGAATCGTGATGCGGCGTGTAGCGCACCCGCAGCGGCAGCAGCGCGCGGGCATCGTCCACCGTGCCCTCGAACCGCACCTTGCCGCCGGCGATCACCGAGATGCGCTCGCACAGCCGCTCGGCATGCGCCATCACATGGGTGGAGAAGAGAATGGTCGCCCCGCGGTCGCGCTGGCCGCGGATCAGCAGTTCCAGCCGCTCCTGGTTGACCGGGTCCAGCCCCGAAAATGGCTCGTCGAGCACCAGCAGGTCGGGTTCGTGCACCACCGATCCCAGCAGCTGCACCAGCTGCGCCATGCCCTTGGAGAGCTTGCGGATCTTGTCGTCTGCCGCGTGGCCGAGACCGGCACCCTCCAGCAGCGCATCGGCGCGCTTGCGCCCGGTTTTCCACGGCAACCCGCGCAGCGCACCCATGAACGCGATCGCCTCGCGACACTTCATGTTGGGATAGAGGCCGCGCTCCTCGGGCAGATAGCCGACGCGGTCGCTCTCGTCGCGCGGATGGCGGCTGCCGAGCAGGGTGCGCTCGCCCTCGTCGGGTTCGATGATGCCGAGCAGCATGCGCAGCGTCGTGGTCTTGCCGGCACCGTTGGGGCCGAGGACGCCGTAGATAAGGCCCTTGGGGACGGCGATGCCGACCCCGTCGACGGCGCGGCGGTCGCCGAAGCGCTTGACCAGCCCGGAGGCACTGACGGCCAGTTCCTGCACTTTGCCTCCCCCAAATGTCCGCAACGTGGTAGCGGGTCGCCGTGCGCCAAGACAAGTCCCTCGAAGAAAAGCTGAAAGCGAAGGCGGCCGAGATCGGCTTCGCGGCCTGCGGCATCGCGGATGCCGATGCGGCACCGAAAACTGCCGAACGGCTGCGCGCCTGGCTGGCCGAGGGCGCGCATGGCGACATGCTGTGGATGGAGGAGCGCGCCGAGCAGCGCGGCAGCCCCAAGGGGCTGTGGCCCGAGGTGCGATCGGTGATCGCGCTGGGCATGAGCTACGCCCCCGCCACCGATCCGCTGGCGCTGGCGGACGAAGCCGAGGTCGGCCGCATCTCGGTCTATGCGCAGGGGGCCGACTATCACGACGTAGTCAAGCGCCGGCTGAAGGAACTCGCGCGCTGGCTGGTGGCCGAGGCGCCGGGTGCAGACGTGAAGGTGTTCGTCGATACCGCGCCGGTGATGGAAAAGCCGCTGTCCGAAGCCGCCGGGCTCGGCTGGCAGGGCAAGCACACCAATCTGGTCAGCCGCGCCCATGGTAGCTGGCTGTTCCTCGGCGCGATCTACACCACGCTGGTACTGGCATCCGACGGCCCGAGCGGCGGAAGTTGCGGCAGCTGCGACGCTTGCCAGACCGCCTGCCCCACGGACGCCTTCCCCGCGCCGTACCGCATCGATGCGCGGCGCTGCGTCTCCTACCTGACGATCGAGAACAAGGGGCCCATCCCGCTCGCCTTCCGCGAAGCGATCGGCAACCGCATCTATGGCTGCGACGATTGCCTGGCGGTGTGTCCGTGGAACAAGTTCGCCGTCGCCGCGCAGGCCAACCTTGCCTTCCACCCCCGCGCCGAGCTGACCGTGCCCTATCTCGCCGATCTGCTGGCATTGGACGATGCCAGCTTCCGAGCGGTCTTCGCGGGCTCACCGATCAAGCGCATCGGGCGCGACCGGATGATGCGAAACTGCCTGATCGCTGCCGGAAACAGCGGCAGCGCGCGGCTGGTGCCGCCGGTACGGGCGCTGCTCGACGATCCCACGCCGGTGGTGCGCGGCGCCGCGATCTGGGCGCTGGCGCGGCTGGACCCGCCCCGCTGGCAGGCGGAGCGTGCGGACCGCGCCGCGCAGGAAGCCGATCCGCAGGTTCGTGTGGAGTGGGACGGGCTTGACTCGCCTGCCCCTGACAGCTAGGCGCGCCCCTTCGCAATTGGCCCCGCACCCCCGGTGAAGCGGTGGCCCTGTGTCTTTCTCTCCTGAGAAACATGCAGGCGAAACCGGGATCGCGATCAGGACGGCTTGCCGCCCGGGTCAACGTCACAGCAATTGGTAAGGAATTGACATGTCGAAGCGCTCCAGCGCCAAGCATAAGCTCGATCGCCGCATGGGCGAAAACATCTGGGGTCGTCCGAAGTCCCCG
>JAIYAA010000233.1 GCA_027489295.1 Sphingomonadales bacterium
CGCACGTCTGGTCAGCTTCGTCGGCGAGACCTGCTACAACGAGTGGGCGATGACCCGCCTGCAGCACGTCCCCGGCCTCGCGCTGGAGCGGCGGCTGGCCTATACCAACGATCAATGGTCGATGGCGGGCGGCCAGCTGCTGACCGTGCGCTACCGCGCCGCCAAGCGTTTTGCGCATGATCCGTCGGAGCTGGTGACCAATGTCCAGTGCCCGCGCGAATGGTGGCGGCCGATCGCGCGCAGCCTCGCGCTCTTCCCGCGCGACGCGTTCGACTATGTCTGGCTGATCCGCCCGCCGGCGTTCGATCCGCGCTACGAGCAGGGGCTGATCCCGGTGTGGCGCGACGGGCCGAGCGTGCTGTACAAGGTGGACCACAATGTCCCCGGCCCGGGCCTCAACCCCGGCGACCTGCCGATCCCGCGCCCCGAAGCCGTGCTGATCCGCGAGGCCGAGGCCGCGGGCGAGCTGCCGGGCAACGGCACCGCGCCGCCCTCTTGAGAACCTGAGGCGCGTCGAGAACGACCGTCCTTCCCGCGAAGGCGGGAATCCATTCGCCTGTGCGGTTGGGGGAAGAAGCTCGATATCAGCGCCAATGGGTCCCCGCCTTCGCGGGAAGGACGCGGCATGTCGTTCGGATGCGATGGACCCCCTGGCGCGAAGGGCCGCAAGCCAAACCTACTCCGCCTTCCGGAACGGCGTCAGCTCTTCCAGATATTCCTGCTCGCGTTCCACCGCCTGCTGCTCGCGGAGCAGGAAGTCGGCGACGGCGCGGCGGAAGCCGGGGTCGGGGAGGTAATGGGCCGACCAGGTCGTCACCGGCACATAACCGCGCGCCAGCTTGTGCTCGCCCTGCGCGCCAGCCTCGACCCGGGGCAGGCCGCGCTGAATCGCGGCGTCGATCGCCTGGTAGTAGCAGAGCTCGAAATGGAGGAACGGCACGTCCTCCGTGCAGCCCCAGTAGCGACCGTACAGCGCGTCGCCGCCGATCAGGTTGAGCGCGCCGGCGATCGGGCGGCCGTCGCGCTCCGCCAGCATCAGCAGCACCTTGTCGCCCAGCGCCTCGCCCAGCATCGAGAAGAAGGGGCGGGTGAGATAGGGGCGGCCCCATTTCCGGCTGCCGGTATCCTGGTAGAAGGCCCAGAAGGCGTCCCAATGCGCCTCGGTGATCTCGGCCCCGCTCAGGTGGCGGATGGTCAGGCCCTCCACCGCAGCGGCGCGCTCCTTGCGGATCGCCTTGCGCTTGCGGCTGGCGAGCGCGCCGAGAAACGCGTCGAAGCTTGCATAGCCGTCATTGTGCCAGTGGAACTGGGTGCCGGTGCGGATCAGCCAGCCCGCCGCCTCGAACAGCGGCACCTGCGCTTCGTCGACGAAGGTGACATGGGCCGAGGAGAGCTTGTGCTGGTCCACCACCGCCTCGATCGCGGCGATCAGCGACGGCGCAAGGGCGGGGTCGCGCAGCAGCAGCCGGGGGCCGGGAACGGGCGTGAACGGCACCGCTACCTGCAACTTGGGGTAATAGCGGCCGCCCGCACGTTCCCAGGCATCGGCCCAGCTATGGTCGAACACATATTCGCCCTGGCTGTGGCTCTTGGCATAGGCGGGCGCGATCGCGGCAGGGGTGCCATCGGGCCCGTCGACCACGATCGGCAGCGGCTGCCAGCCGGTCTGCGGCGCTGCCGAGCCCGAGGCTTCAAGGATCGACAGGAAGGCGTGGCTGAGGAACGGATTGTCGGTGCCGGCACAGGCATCCCACTGCGCCGCCGGGATCGAGGCGACACCATCGGCAAGGCGGGCGGAGACGGTCGGGGTTCGCACGCGGCCAAGATAGTGGCTGCGGCTGCGCGTGCCAGTGGTTTTGGGGCCATGTCCGTCGTTCCCGCCGGTTCGCGTCCCCCTTCCGCCTTACTGGCCTACAGGCACGCCAGCGTCGCCGCGTCGATCGCGCTGGCAGCGCCCTGCAGCGGATAGCCGTCGACGAACGGCGTGCCGTCGGTATCGACGCTTTCCACGCTCAGCGCCCGGCCGTCGCGCATGGCGGCCACGATCGCCGCGTCGGTGCGCGCGTCGGGTGCCCAGGCGTCGCGGCGGCTGGCGGTGAGCTCGAAGCGGCGTTCGCCGGCTACCAGCATTACCCGGGCGTGGTCCGCCCGCGCCCGGCTCAGGCGAACGTGGAGCTGGTGCCGCACCCCGCGCGCCGGCCAGCTGGTGATGCTGACGGATGCCTCGCCGCGCCGCGCGGTGTCAGAGGGGCGTGCGACCGCGAAGCACCGGGTTGGCGCCGTATCGCGAAACGCGCCCCAGCGCGCGTAGATGCCGATCGTCTCGCGCGCCCCCCCCAGCGCGAGCAGCGCCAGCGCGAGGATCATGCCGGTGCCGCGCCGCGTCCGGTGCCGAGATGCGCGATCGTCTCCACGCCCCCCTCGATCTTGACCACCGATCCCTGCGGCAGGTCGGGTGCGACCGGCGCGTCGAACTGCGGCAGCACGTCGCGGCCGGTCATCACCCCGCGCAGGATCCGGCTGGACATGCCGTGCATGATCACAAGCCGGTCACCCGGATCGTCGTTGGTGTCGGCAAGCCAGCCCGACACGCGCGCCGCAATCGCGTCATACCATTCCCCGCCTTCGGGAGCGCGGGTGTAGAGGCCGTGCTCCCGATCGAGAAAGGGTCCGACCTCGCCTTCCAGATCGGCATAATAGCGGCCGCTCCAGCTGCCCATGCCGATCTCGACCAGGCGATCGTCGGTGCGGACCTGGTGCCAGTCGAGTTCGAGATGCTCGGCGATGATCGCCAGCGTCTGCAGCGCCCGACCGGCGCTCGACGACCACAGGGTCAGCGCCGGCTTCGGCCCGAGGAGGTTCCGCAGGGCCGCGCCCATCGCGTCCGCCTGGGCAAAGCCGGCGCGGGTCAGCGGCGTGTGCGGGTGGTCGCCCTGCATCCGCCGGGCAATGTTGAACACCGTCTCGCCGTGCCGCGCGATGAAGTCGCGGCCCTGTCTTGTGCTGGCCATGCCATGGCTGTCTGCCGAAACGGCGGGAAACGCAATGTCCCAATTTGGCCCAGATTCGTTCATCCGAGCGTCAGCGGCGGGGGTGCATCGGTCGTTTCGCTCGCAGAGCAGGCGGAACGGCATCGAGGAAGGCAACGCGTCGCAGCTGGCATATCGAGTCGGCTGAGCCCCCTGCCGAATACCGCCATCAGCCGAGGTCGAAAGGCCTGCGGCTGGCGTCAGGCCGCACCCTTTCGGTGCGGTTTCAGTGAGGAGTAGATTCATGCGTACCAAGCTTTTCATCGCCGCCCTGCTCGCGGCGTCCGCCTTCGCCGCGCCGGCGCTGGCGCAGGGCCAGGCGCCCGACCAGACCTTA
>JAIYAA010000168.1 GCA_027489295.1 Sphingomonadales bacterium
CGGACCGACAGGTCGTGCATCGCCGGTGCCTTCAGCCGGTCCAGCAGCGCGGTCATCCTGGCCGTGACCTCGCTGCCATCGCCGATATTGGTGTAGGTGCCGCGCCCGGCCTCGGCCATGCGGTGCATGAGGTAGTTGTTCGGCGCGGAGCCGATGCCGACCATGAACACCCGGCTGCGCCCGCCATGCGCGGCGATCTCGGCCATCATGTCCCGCTCGTTCGAAAGGTCCCCGTCGGTCAGGAACACGATCTGGCGCACTCCCTTGTCCGCCGGGTGGGCATCGACCAGCGCGGCCTTGAGCGCCGGCAGCATCTCGGTGCCGCCCGCAGCCTTCAGCCCGGCGGTAAACTTGCGCGCGATCTCCACCTGCTCGGCGCTGGCCGGGGTGGGCCGGTCGAACAGCTGGGTCATCGTGTCGTCGAAGCGGATGATGTTGAAGCTGTCCTCGGGGCGCAGCGTGCCGAGCGCGTAGAGCAGGCTCTGTTTCGCCGCCTCCATCGATCCGCCGCCCATCGAGCCGCTATTGTCGATCACGAAGATCATCTCGCGCGGGGCGACCTTGCCGGGTTCCGCCCGGGCCTGCGGCGTGATCGTCGCCATCACATAGTGCCGGCCATCCCGCATCTGGGCGAACAGGCTGACGACCGGATCGGCGCTGGCCGAGCGCCAGCGCAGCTCGAAATCGCGGTCGGCAGGTTCCTCGCCGGCGGCGAGCGTGATGGTCCGCTCCGCCGGTCCTGCGTCCACGACATGGATGCGGTGGTATGGGCTGATGATGTTGGCCGGAACGAAGCCGGGCGCGAGATGGATCGTGATCGAAACCGGATTGAGTCCGGCTTTCACGGCGGGGCCGACCAGCGGCGCCGTCACGCGCGCCGCATCGGCCAGCGCCGCGCCGCTCGTCAGGCTGCTGGGCGGCACATAGCGCGGACCGACCACGAGCGGCAGGCGCATCGCGTACTCGCCGCCCAGCTGGCGCACCGGGGCCTGATATTCGATCGAGATCAGCACCGTCTCGCCGGGGCCGACATTGGCGACATTTGTGCGAAACAGGTTGGGCCGATCGGCTTCGACGAGACCGCTGCGCCGCCCCTCGGCCTTCGCACGCTCGTAGATCTCGCGCGCTTCGGCGCGGCGCTTGATATGGCCGATGACCACGCGCTGGCCGACGACCATCTTCAGCGTGTCCACCGCGCCGTCTTCGGGCAGCGGATAGAGATAGGTCGCTTCCATCCAGCCCTTGCTGGTGTTGCGGAACGCCTGGGTCATGCGCACGCGCATGATCGGACCGCTGACGGTGACGTCCATGTCGGTGCCGAGCCGCATGGCGGGCAGCGCGCTGCCCTGGCCGGCGCCGCCGCCGCGCGCTTCGAGAAGCAGGGCGCCGCCGGCGGCGCGATCGTCCGCGTCCGCGGCGCGCGCCTGTGCCGCGATCAGCGCGCTCAGCACCACCCCGGCAAGGCCGATCGCGCCGATGGCAAGACGGCGGCGGGTATCTGTGGAGATCGACGAACTGAGAGGACGACGCGGCACCATGGCATTGCTCCCGACGGGGTGGAGCCTTTCGGGTAGACGCCGGCGATGCCGCACCGCCACGCGCAAGGTCCGCCAGCTTCGGCCACGGCCTGGCCGGGGGCGGCAGCGAATGGCGATTTGCCGCCGAAGCCTTGACGAAATGTGCGGATTTGTGTCGGGTTGTCCGGCTTGGAGGGCAGGATGAGCGACGAAGGACTGCAGCGCGGCGAGCACGACCAGATCGCGGCGCGGCTGCGGGAGGAACTGGCCCGGCGCCGCATCTCGCGCCAGGCGCTTGCCGACATGGCGCGGATCAGCCTTTCCACGCTGGAAAAGGCGCTTTCCGGCAGCCGGCCATTCTCGCTGGCGACGGTGGTACGGATCGAGGACGTGCTGGGCACGGCGCTGCGCCCCGGCACCACTGCCCCGTCGGTCCCGGCGGACGCGCTGCTCGCCCCCACGCATATGGGCTCCTACAGTCGCCCGGCGGTGCGCTGGATCGAAGGGGCCTACCTCACCCTGCGTCCGGCCTTCAGCCAGCCCGGAGCGCTCTATGCCTATCGCACCGAGATTTTCTGGAACAGCGCGGGCGCGCATCTCTGCTTCACCGAGAGCGAGCGGGCGGACCGCACCTTCACCCAGGCCGGCTATGTTTCGATGCCCAATCTGTCCGGTCACATCTATCTGGTGACGAGCGAGGAAGGGCAATACCGGCTGATCCTGCTGGGGCGCGGCACGCGCGAGCGGCGGATGTTCGGCCTGCTTTCCACCCTGCAGGCCGGGCCGGGATCGCAGCTCCTGCCCGTCGCCAGCCCGATCGCGCTGGTCCCGCTCGAACAGATCGAAACCCCGCACTTCGGGATCCTCGCAGCCGGAAACGACCCTTACGGGGCCTACCGCCAGATCCTCGACAACGCGGTCGCAAGCGACTTCTGCCGCTGGCACGGGTGAACGCTGAACGGCGCCTCAGGCGACGGTGGACTTACGGACGATCAACCGGGGCTCCAGGCGCACGGTTTGCGGAACGGTACCGGACCCTGTGCTCAGATCGAGAACGCGCTTCGCCGCCATATCCCCCAGCCGATGGCTGCTCTGGTCGACCGAGGTCAGCGGCACCCGCAGATACTCGGCGTACCGCAGATTGCCGCAGCCGATAAAGGCAATATCCTGGGGAATGCGCAGACCGGCCTGCATCGCGGCGTCCATGGCGCCGATCGCGGACAGATCGTTGTAGCAGAACACCGCGTCCGGCGGCTCGCGCAGCGACAGCAATTCCTGCATGGCATGGTAGCCGGTGGCGTCGCCGCTTTCGTCGAAGCCATCGCGCGTCACCACATAGGCATCGGGAAGATCGATGCCCGCTGCGGCCAGGACGCGTTGGAAGCCTTTGAGCCGATCTGCCGTCGGGCTGATACCGCGCCCGCCGATATGGGCGATCCGTCTGCGGCCGATGCCAACCAGATGACGCGCCGCCAGTTCGCCCACCATGACGTCGTTGGTGCCGACGAAATCCATCGGCATTTCGGGAAAATGACGATCGATGAGCAGCACGGGCGTGGTGGTTTCCGCCAGCGCCGTGGGGGGATGCGTTGCCGGGCGACAGGATGCCACGAGGAGGACATCGACGCCGCGCGCCAGAAGGGTCTTGATTTCCTGTTCTTCGATATCCGGATCTTCTTCAGACGAGGCCAAAACCAGGACCAGCCCTTCCGACCGCAGCGGCCCGGCCAGCGACCGGGCGAATTCGCCAAAGAAGGGATGGATCAGATCCGGCACGACCAATCCGACCGCATGGGAACGGCCGCCCGCCAGCGCTCGCGCCAGCATGTTGGGCTGGTAGTTCAGCTCGCGCATCCGCTGCAGCACGCGCTCGCGGGTTTTGTGGCCAATGTCGGTCTGGCCGCGCAACACCTTTGAAACGGTAACCGTCGAGACGCCGAGATCGCGGGCTATGTCTTTGAGCGTGACCGCCATTGGGGGAGCTTTTCGCGTGCGTTGAAACTGTTGCGTGCTCTATGCACCTACTCCCCCAACGGCGTCCACACAGGAGGCAGGCGCCTAGTTGAAGCGCGTGCGCGTCCACAAAGCCCAGCAGCCTGCCACCAGCGTCGCCAGCAGCATGGCACAAAGGACCGCTACCCAGCCCCAATGCATCGCCAGCGGCGGTACGACCGCATCCGCGCCCAGCCAGACGAACAGCGAGACGGCGACCGCCACGATGGCCCAGTCCCACCAGTGCCGTTTGCCCGATCCCTTGGCGCCTTCGCCATGTTGGGCGTTGCGTGCCTCCCTGTAATCAAGGCCATAGCGGTCGCATTCGCGCTGCAGGGCGGCATCGCGGCTGCCCATCTCGTCCGCACCCGCTGCCGCCGTGCTGATCGCCAGCGCCCCCAGGATCATGAGCAGCGAACCGCCGACGACCAACCCGAGATGGGACCGGTCGGCCGACGCCAGCTCGCCGAACACGAGCGCGCCCCAGGCCAGCCCCCATAGCTGGTTGGTGTTGGACAGCGGAATGCCCCGGCTGATGCCAAGATACTTGGTAGCGAATTGCTGGAAAAGGTCCCCAATCACCCACACGAAGCCGCCCAGGAACAGCCAGAACAGCACCTCTCGATGGTGCAGAAGCTGCAACGCCGAGGAGTGCGGGCCGCCATCGAAGCACCAGGTAAGGGCCAGCATCGTGCCGAGCTCGCCGACCGTGAAGATGGTGACGAACGAAAGCGGGCTCATCCCGCTCAGATAGGCCTTGCGGTAGGGCACATACATGGTGCCCCACATCAGGCTGGCACCTGCTGCCGCGGCAAGGCCACGCGCGGCGTGCGGGGATGCGCCCGCGTCGTGCAGCGTGCTGAAGCCCAGCATGATGGCGGCGGCGATGATCGCCAGCGTGCCGAGCACCACCTTGCCGGTGGTTCGCGCGCCCGCACCGCGCATTTCCCGGAACAGCAGCCAGCCCCATAGCAATCCGATCAGGGAATTGGTGTTCCACAGCGGAAAGGCGGTCGCGAGGCCGACATCCCGGATGGCGAAGACGGTCAGCGTGTTGGCCACCGCCCATAGCGCGCCAGCCAGAAGCCCCCAGAGGACGAGGTGCGGTTTGGACGCGATGTCCGAAAACACGAAGCCCGTGCCCTTCATCAGGGTCGGGAAGGTCCAGCGCGCGGTGAAGACGCCCGCCACCATGCACAGCGATATGGCGAAGGGCGAAAAGCCCGCCGTCACCAATTTGGTCGGCGCTTCCGCTGCGCCAAGCCAGGCCCCGGCCGCCAGGCCGCACAACACGCCCAGCATGTGTTGGGGGTTGGCCGACGCCGCAGCCGTATTTTGTGGAGACGCCATGATGGCGGTCCTTTCTTTCCTGGGATTGTAACCGGCTTCGGGAAGCGTGTTCTAGTTGATGATCGCCAGAAGCAGGACTCCGCCGGCAAGCACCAGCGCCGGGATCCAGAACTGAATATCCGTCAAAACTGCGCGTATCATGGACGCACGTGTCGCGTGCCGGTGGTTCATCCGCATCCTCATTCCCATTGGCTCGCCCTTCTCTCGCAGGGAAGGTTTGGAGCAGCCACCGAGCGTTACCCATAACGTTTGACGTGTCAAGGCAAGCGGACGACGGGCATGAAAGCGGTTGTTGAGCTTGGTGCCGACTTGCGGTATCTCAATACGTAACCGATAACGTTGGTCAAACAGGCCAAGATCAGAGGATGCGGAACGATGGGTGCAAACGCCACGCAGACTGTCGAGGAAAGCCGGTACAAGGAAGGCAAGGCCGAGGACGAATTTCGTCAATATGACGCCGCTGTCGTTCCGCGCGTCGCCCAGTTCTACCGCAACAATCACGAGCAGATGACCGTCGACTATGTCCTGCGCAAGGAGGCCGAATATTTCGGCCTGACGCGGGGCGAGAAGTCGATCTGGCAGGCCGCCGAATTTCTGAATGCGCTGGTCGATGAGAGCGATCCGGACACCGATTTGTCGCAGACCGATCATCTGCTGCAGACGTCGGAGGCCATGCGCCGGGACGGACAGCCGCGCTGGATGATCCTTACCGGCTTTCTGCACGATCTGGGCAAATGCCTGTGCCTGTGGGGGGAGCCGCAATGGGGTGTGGTCGGGGATACCTATCCCGTAGGCTGCGCCTGGTCGGAACACATCGTCTTCCACGAATATTTCGCCGGCAACCCGGATCGCAACATCGCGGAATACCAGACGAAATACGGCATCTACGAACCCAATTGCGGCCTTGAGAACGTACACATGTCGTTCGGGCACGACGGCTATATTGCCGAGGTGATGAAGCCGTATCTGCCGGATGAAGCGCTCTACATGCTGCGCTTCCATTCCTTCTATCCCTGGCACAAGCACGGCGCGTACGATCACCTGTGCAATGACAAGGATCGTGCCATGCTAAAGTGGGTGCTGGAATTCAACAAATACGACCTATATTCGAAAGGGCATGCCAAGCCGGATCTGGCCGAACTAAAGCCCTATTATGATGACCTGTTCGCCGAGTTCCTGCCCGCAAAGGTCGCGTGGTAGCCAACGCATCGCCTTGAGCCCGTTACCTGCAAAGCCGGGCACGATGTCTTCGAGCGTCTCGTGCCCGGTGCCCAGGCATGGCTCTAGCTGTTCGCGACCTCCCCGCCCCATCGGCTATCGCGGCCGCGGGGTAGTCATGCTGCATCCGCACAGGGTGCTGCGGCGTGAAGGGCATCCTCCAGCCCTAGCGGCCCCAACGGGTTGCCGACCAGTCCGCTCACCATCGCCGCTTGGATCGCGGTGGCGGGCCATAGCTTCGACAATGGGCCGACCACGCGGTCCCGTATCAGCGGCAGCATCCGGCTGTCGGACTGATAGACCGGCGTGAACAACGCCGTGAGCCACTGGTAGGTCAAGACGTGGCGGCGGCGCAGACGGATGCCCTGCCGCACGCCTTCATCGACGCTGTCCTGCTGGGCGAGCCCCCGGGCGAGCGCCCAGGCGTCGAGCAACGCCATGTTGGCCCCCTGGCCCAGCTGGGGGCTCGCGGAGTGCCAGGCATCGCCGATATGCGCCAGTGCCGGCTCTGCTGGCGAGGCCAGCGTTCGATGCGCGTAGCGGGCAAACGTCAACTGGTCCGGATCGCCGATCTGGTCGAGAAGCGCGGCACATTCTGGCCAGAGCGCGGCCACCTCGGCCTTCCACGGCGCCAGTCCGGCCTTGCGCCACGCATCCAGCCGATCCGCGCGGAGCGACCAGAAGAAGGCAGCCTTCGGCGTCGTGGCGCCCGGTGGCATGCCGATCGGAAGCACACCCACCATTTTGCTCGCCCGAGCATAACGCTGCGCCAGGCTGTGCGGATCGAAGATCGCACCCGAAGGCCAGTCGAGACTGGCCCAGAGCGCGCCATAGGTCAGTTCCCGGCCGGTGGGCGGGGCCAGCGGCGTGCGCGTGCCCAGCGCGTCGACAACGAGATCGAACGGATCGCTTGTCTGACCATCGGCAAAGCGCAGCGCGCGCTGCGTTCCGACGAGCGCACTGCCAGCCAGCGTGCGCCCGGAATGAATGGGTATGCCCGATCGCAGGACTTCCGCATGCAGAATCGCGAACAGGCTGGCGCGATGAATGCCGATGCCGAAGGTGCCCGGCCGGCGCAGGGCCGCATACTGCACATCGAGTACGACCCGCTTGCCCGCTTTGCCAAACAGCCGATGTACGCGCGCGCCCTGCGCCAAGGCCGCGTCGAGCAGGCCGAGCCTGGCGAGAACCGCCATGCCCGTTGGCTGCAGCATCAATCCGGAACCGATAGGCTGCGGCGTCTCAAACCGCTCGAACAGGGTGACGTGATGGCCGGTTCGATGAAGCAATAGCGCGGCTGCCAATCCGCATGGCCCGCAGCCAGCGATCGCAATGTTCAATCCCTGCATCGTCGCTGTCTATCCGACGCCATGGCGACGTCCAATAGGGCGGCACGGCCGTTACAGCGCCGGATGGCGACGCGCTCTGCCTCCCACCCTCCGATGGGTTCTCCAGCGCACGCATCGACTAGCGACGTTGCGCGCGAACCCTGGAGGTGTGCATGTTCGCGCGGTTCCTACCGATTCCACGCGACAAGCGCTTCCAGGATCGCGGTAGTCTCCGCCGGGTCCCGCACCCGCACGCTTTCGATGCCTGCGGCCCGCACCGGATCGTCATTGCCGCCGGGATAGATCGCGTCGCCGAAGAAGAGGATCGCCGCGCGCGGGACCGCGGCGACCTCGACCAGCCGGTCGATGGCATAGGCCTTGTCGACGCCTTCCCGCGTGATGTCGAGCGACGTCGTCCCACCGATCCTGATCGAGAATCCCGGCAGCCGCGCCGCGAGCTTGACTTGCAGCGCCGAGCGCTTGGCCTGGTCGGGATCCCAGACTTTTTTCGCTGTCGCGGGTGCCGTCTGGCCCAGCGCCGAAAAGGTTATCTGCGTGCCACGATCCTCGATTTGCGGCCCCCACAGCCTGTCCGGCGCGATGCCCGCATCGGCCACCACCTGGTCCAGCGCCGTCAGGATCTGCGTGCGCTCGGCGGCGGTGAAGGAGTCCGCATAGATCTGCCGCCAGCGGCCATCGGCAAACCGGTACAGCTTGGCACCGGTGGTCGGCATGATGAACAGCCGCTCCACCTTCGTGTCGGCCGGCAGGCGGGAGAGGACCTGCGCCTCGAACTGCTTCCAATCGCCGCCGGAGATGATGGCGACCAGAGCGAAGTCCAGCACGGCCTTCAGGCGCGCGGCCATGATATCCTGTAGCGGCTGCTTGCTCTCGGCGAGTGTTCCGTCGAGGTCGAAGGCGAGCAGCTGCTTCATGTGGCCCTTTCGTCGGGACGCGCAGCAGAAGGCACCGCTTCTCCGGGTAGCCGCACTAGGATCAAAGCAGTTTGTCCAGCGTGATCGGCAGCTCCCGAACCCGCGTGCCGGTGGCATTGTAGATCGCGTTCGCCACCGCCGCGGCGACGCCGGTGATGCCGATCTCGCCGACGCCGTGGGCGCCCATTGGGGTGTGCGGATCGGCGATGTCCGTCCAGATCACGTCGATCTCCGGCACGTCCAGATGCACCGGCACATGATATTCCGACAGGCTGGGATTCATGATGCGCCCGTTGCGCTCGTCGAACTGGGTTTCCTCCATCAGCGCCATGCCGAGGCCCATGATGATACCGCCGCGGAACTGGCTGGCCGCGGTCTTCGGGTTGAGGATCCGGCCGCAGTCGAACGAACCGAGGAAGCGGCGTATCCGGGTTTCGCCGGTGACGGTGTTGACGCCCACCTCGCAGAACAGCGCGCTGTACGAGTGCATCGACCAATGCATCGTCTCGAGCGGCATCGACCCCGCCTTGATCACGGCAATGCTGTCGCGCTGCGCCCGTGCGAGGATGGAGGCATAGCGCTCGCGCCGCGCGGGATCAGCCAGCGCGGCCAGACCCCCGTCGTCGCAACCGACCTCGCTCGGCGACAGGCCGGCAAGCGGCGAGTCGTTGCCGGCCAGCTTGAGCAGGTCGCGGACCAGTTCGCCCTGTGCGGCGATGACGGCGGCACCGATCGCCGCGGTCTGTTGCGAACCGCCCGCCATGATCGCACCGGGGATGGCGGAATCGCCATAGACCACCTCGACCTGCTCGATGGCGAGACCAAGCCGCTCCGCGGTGACCAGGGCGGTCGTCGTGGCCGTTCCCATGCCCATCTCGGCGGCGGCAACCTCCACCTTGGCCCGCACGCCCTCGCCGTCGCGCGACAGGGTGATGCGCGCTTCGGCGCCCGGCATCCGGTAATAGGGATAGGTGCCGGTCGCGCAGCCCATGCCGATGCGCCACTCGCCTTCCTGGCGCGTGGCGTGGGCCGGACGATCGGCCCAGCCAAACCGTTCGGCGCCGATGCGCCAAGCCTCGGCGATGTGGCGGGAGGAGAAGGGCTTGCCGTTGACCGGGTCCCTGTCCGGCTCGTTGCGAAGCCGCAGTTCCACCGGATCGACGCCGAGCTGGACGGCAAGCTCGTCGATGGCCGATTCGAGCGCGAAGGTCCCCACGGCTTCGCCGGGCGCGCGCATGAAGGTGTTGGCGAGCATGTTCATTCGCGTCACCTCCACCTTGAGCAGGATGTTGGGCGCTGCATAGGCCGCCTGACTGCCGAGGATGAACGGCTCGGGCATGTTGTTGTGCGGCGTCATCACCGACAGGCCGGTGTGGATCAGCGCCTCGAAGCCTCCGTCGTCGCGCGCGCCGATCGCCACCCGCTGCTCGGTCAGCGTCCGTCCGCCGACGACGCGGTACACCCCCTCGCGCGAGAGCGCGATGCGCACCGGCCGGCCGGAAAGACGCGCTGCCGCCGCGGCGATGATCTGGTGATCCCACAGCCCCTTGCAGCCGAAACCGCCGCCGACATAGGGAGAGGTGAGCCGCACCTGCTCCGTTTTCAGTCCGAAGACGTCGGCCAGGGTCTGTGCATGCTGCGACACCATCTGGCTGGCATCGTGGATCGTCAGCGTGTCCCCGATCCACGCCATGGTCGCGGCATGCGGCTCGATCGGATTGTGGTTGTGCCGCGGCGTACGATAGACCTGATCGACCTTTCGGGGCGCGGCCGCGAACGCCGCCTCCGCGTCGCCGACCTCGTTCAACAGCGGATGGCCCATGAAGAGCCCCTGTTCGATGCCGTTCGCCTTCGCATCTGCGAGCACGGTGGTCGACGCCTCCGCCTCGTACGTGATTCGCAGCAAGGTTACCGCATGGTCGGCCTGCTCCTGGGTATCGGCGAGGACGCAGGCGATCGGCTGACCGTTCCAATGGATGCGGTCATCCTGCAGCACCGGCAGGTCCGCAGGACCCACGCCGGTGGGCGACGAACCGAACGCAGGCGGCGGCGCCATGCGCGGCGCGTTCCGGTGCGTCATCACCAGTACCACGCCCGGCGTCGCCTCCGCCTCGGCGCTGTCGATCGCCGCGATGCGGCCGCGCGCGATCGTGGCATAGGCCAGCGCGGCATAGACCATGCCGTCGAAGCGAAACTCGGCCGCGAAGGGCGCGGTACCGGTCACCTTGAGCGCGCCGTCCAGTCGAGAGATCGGCTTGCCGATCAGGCCGTGCTTGCGGGCGATCAGCGGGTCGGGCACGCCGCCCGGGATCCAGCTGTCGGGCGCGAGCGGCACCAGCTTCTCCATCGCGCTCTGCATCAGGCCCTGCGCGGCCTGCTTGGCGTTCTCGATGATGCTCACGCCGTCTCTCCCGTTGCGAGCGCCTGCAGCACCGCCGCGAGGGCGCGTCCGGCGAGCGCCGGCTTGAACGCGTTGTCGCGGAGCGGCTGAGCCTCCGCAAATTCCAGCGCGGCGGCATCCAGAAATGCCTGATGCGTGGCCGGCCCGCCGCGCAGTGCGGCTTCCGCTCTCGCCGCGCGCCATGGCTTGTGGGCGACGCCGCCGAACGCGATCCGCACGTCCGCGATGCGATCGCCCTCCAGCTGCAGCGCCGCCGCGACGGAGACCAGCGCGAAGGCATAGCTCGCCCGATCGCGAACCTTGCGGTAGGTGGAAGTCGCGCCGAACGCGAGCGGCGGAAGTTCGACTGCCACGACCAGTTCACCCGGCGCCAGGCTCGTGTCCCGGTCCGGCGCGTCGCCGGGAAGACGATGCAGATCGCCAAACGCGATGCTGCGATCGCCCTCTGGCCCGGTCACGTGCACGATCGCATCCAGCGCCGACAGCGCCACGCACATGTCCGACGGGTGCGTCGCCACACATGCCTCGGATGCGCCCAGCACCGCGTGGATCCTGTTGAAGCCCTCGCGGGCATCGCATCCCGATCCGGGCACGCGCTTGTTGCAGCGCGATCCATCGGTGTCGTAGAAATAGGTGCAACGGGTCCGCTGCAGCAGGTTCCCGCCCACGGTCGCCATGTTGCGGATCTGTGCCGATGCGCCGGCGAGGATCGCCCGCGCCAGCATCGGGTAGCGGGTCCGCACCACACGATGCTCGGCAAGCGCCGTGTTGCGCACCGCCGCTCCGATCAGGAGGCCGCCATCTTCCGTTTCCGCAATCGTCGCGGGAAGCATGCTCACATCCACCAGCCGCTCGGGACGGGCCACCGTCTCGCGCAACAGGTCGACCAGATTGGTGCCCCCGCCGAGATAGGCAGTGCCGTGGCCCGCACCCAGGCGCAGCGCCTCCCCCGCGTCGGTCGCGCGCAGATAGGTGAACGGGGTCATGCCGGGGTCTCCGCCGCGAGGGTGGCGCGGATCGCATCGATGATCCCGTTATGCGCGCCGCAGCGGCACAGGTTGCCGCTCATGCGCTCCTGGATTTCCTCGCGCGTCAGCATCACGTCGGCGGAGAGGTCGCCGCTCACGTGGCTCGGCGCACCCCGCGCCGCCTCCGCCGCCATGCCGATCGCCGAACAGATCTGCCCGGGCGTGCAATAGCCGCACTGGAACCCGTCCTGTTCGATGAACGCAACCTGCAGCGGGTGGAGCGCATCCGCGCCCGCCAGTCCTTCGATCGTCGTGACCTCGCGGCCCTCCACCTGCACCGCCAGCGTCAGGCACGCTAGGACGCGTTCGCCATCCACCAACACCGTGCAGGCGCCGCAGGCGCCCTGGTTGCAACCCTTCTTGGTGCCGGTGAGGTGCAGTTCTTCCCGCAGCAGGTCGAGTAACGATGTGCGAGGATCGGCGGGTGCCGACACCCGCGCCCCATTCACGATGAGCGACATCCCGATCCTCCGATGGCAGGGCTTGCCTGACGGTAACGACGGCCGAGGCCATTGGTGCCATGCCGATGCTGAACATACGCGTCGCCTGTTGTACCACGCGAGCACCCGGGCGAAGCAATCGTGCGACGTCATTCCAGAGTCGGAATATTCTCGTTGGCGCCCTGCTCACCTCCATGCGCGACTGCGGATGGCCGATGCCGGCGATCGCCGCCCGAAAACCTCGCGAACAAAGGGCAGGCCGTCGGGCCGGTTCGAGCCTTCGAATGTCGCTTTCCACAAGCCTGCATCCAGCGCTTTCAGGTCAGCGTTGCATCACGACCCGGCATGAACCCGAAACAGACTGGGCGTTCACGCGCCGCCGATGCGCCCCTTTACTTCGCGCCAGTTCACTGAAAAACAAGGATTTGGCCCTAGTCTGGAACGCAGGCCGCGCAGGTTGCATTCGTCATAAACCGTGCAGACTGATGAACTTGCATCCTGTTCTTCCTGCTTGTGCGGATGCATGTCCCAGCGCCTACAGTCCCTCCACTCCAGTCCCCTTCTCCGGTTTACTGCCTTTGTGGCAGTTCCCGCGATTTGCCTCGCGGCGTCGCTGGTTCTTTTCGGCGCCTGGAATCTATGGGCCACGGCGCGACAGGTTGATATGTCCATTCGCGCGCGTCAGGCGAACGATGTCCACCTCGCCTTGAGCGGGGTGCTGGATGACCTGGCACAAAGCCAGGCGGGCGTTGCGATCTGGGATCCCGCCTACGCGGTGGTTCAGAAGGCCAAACCGGATGCCGCATGGCTCGACCAGAACGTCGGAAGTTGGCTCAACTATGTCTTCCATCACGAACTGGACATCATCATCGACGGCGACGATCGACCGCTCTACGCCATGCGAAATGGCGAACGCGTTGCACCCGCTATTTTCGCCAGCGTTCGCCCGCCTCTGCTACCCCTGATCCAAGCGGCAAGGGGCTCGCTCCGACGCACGCCGAACACCCATGAGCGGCTCCCAGGCCAGGAGCTTCCACCAAACAGCACCGTGCGCACCTCTCCGGCAGCATTCCATGCCACCGATCTCGTTCAGATCTCCGGGCAGGCGGCGGCTGCCAGCGTGATGCGGATGATACCCGACTCCAAAGCTACGGTCGGCGCGGTAGCGCACCAGCCTATGCTGATCAGCATCCGTTTCCTGGATCGCACCATGATGCGGGATTTCAGCCGCATCCGCGGAATTGCCGATGCGCGCGTCTTGCCGGCACCCGTCGCAGAAGACATGCGGCGCTACAGCGTGCCCCTGCGCTCGTCACAGGGCGTGCCGCTAGGCCATCTGAGCTGGCGACCAGACATGCCCGGCCACGACATCCTCCGGTCCGTGGCCCGCCGCGGCGGCGCGGCGGCCGCCGCGCTTCTCGGTCTGCTTGCCGCGCTCGTCTTCATCGTCGGACGGTTGATGTTCAGGGATGCACGCTCGATCGAAGAGCTGGAGGCTGCGCGCGTCGAGCTTCAGGCCAAGGAGGCGCGCGCGCAATATCTCGCCAACCATGACGTGCTCACCTCATTGCCGAACCGAGCAGCGTTCAACCGCTTCGTCGATGAGGCCGCCGCCAATGTGGTCCAAGGCTCGCTCGGCGTGCTGCTCATCGACCTGGACAAGTTCAAGCATGTCAACGACACGCTGGGGCATCTGGCCGGTGACCAGCTCATACAGGATGTAGCCGGGCGCCTTCTGGCCCGCGTGCCGACGGGCGGTCTGCTCGCACGCCTTGGCGGAGACGAGTTCGCCATCTGCCTCACCGACGGGTTGGAGGCGGAAGCGCTCGGTGCCCTTGCCGAAGCCTGCCTCGCCGCGTTGCGCACGCCGTTCCCGATCCTGGGAGCGGAGGTTCAGATCGGCGGCAGCATCGGCATCGCCGTCGGTGCACCCCGCGGCTTCGATCGAACCGAGCTGCTGCGCAAGGCCGACATCGCGATGTACAGCGTCAAGGGTAGCGGTCGGGACGGCTATTGCTTCTTCACGGCGGAAATGGACGAGAGCCTCGCCAATCAGCGGGAACTGGAGGACGATCTTCGGAAGGCACTTGGGGATAAGCAGGAGCTGTATGTCGCCTATCAGCCGAAAATGGATGCCAGTGGCAAAACGGTGGTCGGGTTCGAGGCGCTTGTCCGCTGGGACCACCCCGCAAAAGGCCTGCTGACGCCGGACCTCTTCATCCCGATCGCGGAGGAATCGGGCCTGATCCATGCGCTTGGGGCGTGGGTGCTTGAGGAAGCCTGCCGCGTCTCCAAGACTTGGCCCGGGCTCACCATGGCGGTGAACGTGTCGCCCGTTCAGCTCAAGATCGATGGCTTTGCAGCAACCGTCCGATCCATCGTGGAGAATTGCGGCGCGCATCCGAGGCATATCGAACTCGAGGTCACGGAACGAATTCTCCTCGACGATTGCAGCGAGGTGCGTTCTGCCCTCGATGAACTTCGCGTCGCAGGCTTTCGGATCGCCCTCGACGACTTCGGAACCGGCTATTCGAGCCTCAGCTACCTCAAGCAGTTCAAGGTAGACCGGATCAAGATCGACAAGAGTTTCATCAAGCGCGTCGGTCGGGACCAGGAGGCGATTGCGATTGTCCAGGCCGTCATCGCTCTCGGCCATGCCATGAACCTGTCGGTTACCGCCGAAGGTGTGGAAACCTGTGAGCAAGGCTCGCTGCTACGGACCGCCGGCTGCAACGAACTCCAGGGGTACCTTTTCTCCAAAGCGCTTCGCGAAGAGGAACTATCGGCCAAACTTGCAGCCGTGGGCGCCCAGATGCGCAATCGCCGCCAGCCAGACTGAGCGCCATCGCCGATTCGTGCGGCAGCATCGGTGCGCCGGAACCGGCGAATTCGCCATGGCTCTCCAGCTAGTCTGCAATGGGCCAGCCGTCCGCACCCCAGCGCACTGCTGCGATGCGCAGCGTCGGTGCCCCGTTCTGTTCCCGATCATAGGCGTGGTAGACGACATAATCGCGGCCATCCGCATCGTGCAGCCAGCCGGCATGGCCGGGCCCGCGGAAGCGCTGCTTTTCCTGCAGGTCGGCGCGCAGGAAGATTGTACCCCCGCCTTCCAAGAGCTTGCTCCCATCCTTGCCGAGATAGGGCCCGGTAATGGCCTGGGATCGTCCGATCACCGTGTAATAGGTGCTGTTCACGCCCTTGCAGCAATAGTCATACGATACGAGCAGGTAATAAAAGCCGCCATGCGGCACGATGAATGGCGCCTCGATCGGAGCCGGGCCGCCGGCGGGTGCCGGACGTCGCGCGATCGAATACGGCTTCGCGCCCGGATTCGCCGGCTTCCCGGTCTTCGGGTCGAGCTCGAAAAGCTTGATGCCGGTCCAGAAACTGCCCAGTGCGAGCCAGTGTCGTCCTTGTCCGTCGATGACGAAGTTCGGATCGATCGCGTTGAAGTCATCGGACGGCATGGACTGCACGACCAGCCCCTCGTCGTGCCACGCGAACGCCGGCGACGCGGGATCGAGGGTAGCATTGGTCGCCAAGCCGATCGCCGAGCGGTTCGAGCCGAAGGTCGACACCGAATAGTATAGCCGCCAGCGCCCGTTGACGAAGCTGATGTCCGGCGCCCACAGGCCACCGGTCCCCGGTACGGCCTTGGGCGCCCATTCCGGCATCCTGGTGAAAACGGGCGCGCCCGCGATCCAATGGACCAGATCCTTCGAGGTCTTGGTCTCCACCAGACGCTCGCCATGCCCGGTGGAGAACACATAATAGGTGTCGCGCTCGCGGGCGATCACCGGATCATGCGTAGGTACAAGATCCCCGGTGAGCCTCGCAGCGAGACCGGTCTCCGATGCCGTGGGCACCTGCGCGCGCACGGTGGTTGTCAGCAGCATCGCCGCTGCAGCGGACAGCAGGCCTAAGGATCGCATCGCATCACTCCGGAACCAGAAACGGGACAGCGGCGCCCGGCGCATGCACCGGGGCGCCGCACGGTGGCTATTGCAGGTCGAGCACCACCACCGATTTGGCCGGCAGGGTGACGCGCAGCGTGCCGCCGCGCACCTGCGCACCGGCAAATGGCGCCGGTTTCACGACGTCCGGCGCATCGAAGCTGTTGTGCGCATTGATCGCCGGCGCGGTCAGTACCCGCCCCGAGACGCCGGTGGCGGTCAGGCCGTCCAGCGTCACGGTTACCGTGTTCTGCTGGTTCGGATCCAGGTTGGATAGCGCGATATGCACGCCTCCGTTCTTGTCGCGGACGGCCGATCCGCTGACGCCCGGCATCACGAACGAGTCCTTGTGATACCAGGGCGCGTTGATCGTCATCGGCAACAGCTTGGCGTCCTGCCAGGGCTTGTACATCTCGAACACATGGTAGGTCGGCGTCAGTACCATTTTGTTGCCGTCCGTCAGGATCATCGCCTGGAGCACGTTCACCATCTGCGCGATCGCACTCATCCGAACGCGATCGGCATGTTTGGCGAAGATGTCGAGATGGACCGAGGCGATCAGCGCGTCACGAAGCGTGTTCTGCTGACGCAGGAAACCGGGATGGGTACCCGGATCCTGCGCATACCAAGCCCCCCATTCGTCCACCGCGAGGAAGACGCGCTTCTGCGGATCGTATTTGTCCATGATCGCGCTGTGCTTGGTGATCAGCTCGTCCATGTGCCACGCGCCCGCCAGCGCATCGGCCCAGCCGCGCTCGTCGAAATTGACCGGGTCGGCCTTGGGCGGCCAGCCGCCCTGCGGAAGCGTGTAATAATGAAGGGAAAGCGCGTCGAGCAGCGGCGCCGCCTCCCGCATCATGGTCTCGGTCCAGCGATAGTCGTCGACGTTCGCGCCGGCGGCGATCTTGAGGATCTTGGTGCCCGCCGGTGCCTTGATGAAGGTGGCGTAGCGGCGCGTTTCATCGGCCGCGAACTCCGGCCGCATGTTGCCGCCGCAGCCCCACAATTCGTTGCCGACGCCGAAATACGGCACCGCCCAGGGCGCCGGGTGGCCGTTCCTGCCGCGCTCTTCGGCAAGCGAGCCGGCCGGCGCGGTCATGTACTCGACCCATTCCGCCATCTCGCGCGGCGTACCGTTGCCGACATTGCCCGCTATATAGGCTTCGGCGTTGACCTGGCGAAGCAGCTCGAAAAACTCGTGGGTGCCCACTTCGTTGGGCTCGGTCACGCCGCCCCAATGGGTGTTCACCTTCACCGGGCGCTGCTTCTGTGGCCCGATGCCTTCCCGCCAATGATATTCGTCCGCGAAACAGCCCCCGGGCCAGCGGATCACCGGCACCCCCAGACCCCGCAGCGCCGCCACCACATCGTTGCGGAAGCCGTTCGTGTTGGGGATCCGGGAATTCCTGCCGACCCACAGACCGCCATAGATACCATTGCCGAGATGTTCGGCGAACTGCGTGAAGATGCGGCGATCATAGATCGGCGCGGCGGGATCGGCACGCACCTCGACCAGCGCCGTGCCGGCGGAAGGGGCCGGCGCCGGTGCGGGTGCGACCTGCGCCGTGGCAGCCAGCGGTGTGCTCGACAGCAAAAGTGCCAGTGCCGTGCGGCGAAACGTTCGAAACATCCTTCTCTCCCATGTTGCTGATCTGGGCGGCATTCGTATGCAAGGCTCCAGCCCGTCGCGCGTGCCGTCGGGGGCCCGGTGTCGCAAAAGGCGCAAGCTCATCTTCCGCTCCTTGCTGTCAG
>JAIYAA010000361.1 GCA_027489295.1 Sphingomonadales bacterium
GCCTCATGCTCCCGCAGCACCCCAATGATCTGATCCTCGGTAAATCGGCTTCGCCGCATCACTCGTCTCCATCTGACGAGCTAACTTACCAATGGCATGATTTCTGGGGAGCAGGTCACCCACCACCTTGGGGCCTCGTGCAAAAAAGTGGGGCCCGCGATTTTTGAGAAGGCCCCATCTCCACTTGCGATTTGATGAGATGAGACGAGCGATCACGAACCGGACAGCCCGAAAATACCGCAGATTTCCGCGGTTTACAAAGCTCTATGGGATTTCGTGAGATCGGAAAATGGAGCGGTGAAGGGAATCGAAACGCGCTTACAACCTATTGAAACAGCAGCAAATGCTGCACCGCAGCGAAAAATGTGGCCCTAGGGCATGGCCCCATTCCCTTTTCGTAAATCGGGTTCGAAGCACAAGCGCGGAAAATTACCTTCCTGGAGGATAGCCGGAATGCGTTTTCATTGCGGCACGAGATGTGTCGCAGTTCTGTACCGCCGCAGCCGACCAACTCAAGCCGTTCCCTTGCTCGCGAGGGATTGGCGGCTCCTGCCGGAACCGGCCATTCCCGTTTCATTGAGCGGTCCGGCAGCAGTGCGCCGAAATTGTCGCCGTTCAGCCACGTGATTGCCGTTCCGAAAACTGCCAAAGGCTCATCTTAGACGGCGGTCAGCATGAACGACCTCCACTCCAACATATCGCCGAAGCCGAAGAGCAATACTATGCTGCCGCGGACAACATCGCTATGCAGCGTGACTCACAGCCAAACGCCTCCGACGGACCTGGGGCGGTTCATTTCGCTGAATGATGGATGGGTAGGTAGTGGGTGACTAAAGGACCGAAATGGCTGAAGCTAGTCACCGTAACTTTGACGTTGACGAAAGGCAAACTGGGGCGTGGCGCGAACCGACTATAGCGGCAAGCGTGGGAGCAATGCCGGTGACGATTATCATGAACTCTGGGCTGCACGCCGCGCACTCGAGCTGATAACGCCTGGAACCGAGCTGATAGAACTCACGGTCGAGGGTGTCCGTGCCGACGACGCAGAGGGCATGGATGAAGCCTTGTGGGATGGGGTCGATGCAGCCTTCTACTATGGCCCTGACGTGGACACGATCGAGGGCATTGACCTCGTCCAGTTCAAATATTCAGGAAGCGATCCCCATACACCCTGGACCGTAGCGCGGCTCGTTTATGCGAAAAACAAGGCGAAGACCAACGCGCTGATCGCCCGCCTTGCCAGCGCCTGGAAGGGATTGCGCAAACAGCGGCCCGAGCTTGATGCTGCGGACAATATTGCTGTTAAGCTCGCGAGCAACCAGCCACTTGCGCAGGAAGTGCTCGATGCGTTGGCCGCCGCACCCAGCGATGCGATGCGAACAAAGCTGCAAAAGGCGAGTGGCCTGACGCCCACCGAATTTGCCGCCTTTGCCCCGGCCTTGGACTTTAGCGATTGCGGTGACCAGTCGCGGTTCGCGCTTGAGGAGCGGGTCATCCAGACGCTCTCCGGCCTCTCCGACGGCGACGTGCGTGCCGAGTTCGCAGTATTGCGAGAGTTTATCCGCAAGCGGATGCGCCCCGAAGGCAGCCGAGAGACCATTACCGCGGAAAGCGTATTCGGAATATTTGGTCATGCCGACAAGCGGATTTTCTATCCTTGTCCGACGGAGATCACCCCCGTCTCGGAGCTGGTTCCGCGCTCGGCGGCCGGTGCGATCGAAAAGCTATTCGCGCAAGGCACCCAAAAAGTCTGTCTGGCGGGCGCCGGTGGGGAGGGCAAGACTACGGTCCTGCAGGATCTCGCGCAGCGCCTTCCAGCGGGTTCCGAGCTGATCGTCTATGACTGCTATGGCGGCGGCACCTATCTCAATTCGAACGGCTATCGCCATCGCGCTGAAGACGCGTTCTTGCAGCTCGCCAATGACACGGCTGCGCGGTTGCTGCTGCCACCCGTATTCTCTGAACCGGGCGTCGATCATCCGCGTCGCTTCGCGCGGAAATTAGATGCGACGGCCGCCGCCTTGGCTTCGCGCCATCCTGATGCGTTGCTCGTCATCGCCGTCGACGCGGCGGACAACGCAGTCACTGCGGCGGCGCAGTGCGTCCCGCCCGAGCGCGCTTTTGTGCATGATCTCGCGCGACTTGGCAGCTTGCCGGCAAATGTCCGGCTGATGTTCAGCGCGCGAACCGGCCGGCTCGCGGATCTCGAGCTTCCGGACGATGTCGTGCCCGTGCCGCTGGGGCCGTTCGTGCCGGAAGAATCCATTCTCTTCGCGGAAGCCAGGCTGGGGCCGCAGGCCGAGGACTGGCATGAGGAATTCCATTTCCATTCCGTCGGCAATCCACGCGTACAACGTTATGCCATCGAATTTGCCGGTGACGCGGCGGATGCCGCGCTCGAGTATCTCAAGCCGAACGGCAAGAATCTCGAGCTGATCTTCAAGACAAGGTTCGAAGAAGCGCGGACCAAGTCGGGCAGCACTGCCGAGTTGACGCGCTTCTGTGCAGCGTTGATACTGCTGCCACGGCCGGTGCCGATCGGCCAGCTTGCCGGCGTGCTTGACGCTGATCCGGCGCATATTCGTGACCTGATTGCAGATCTCGCGCCCGGCCTCGTTCTCATGGACGAGCTGGTGAGTTTCGCCGATGAGGATTTCGAGCATTTCCTGCGAGAAGCCGGTGCATCGGCGATGTCCGTTGTTGGGGAACGCGCGGCCGATCATTTGATGTCCCGGCGCATGGACGATGCCTATGCGGCGAAACATGTCGCCAATCTGGCCTTGCTCGCCCAGCGACGCGAGGATGTCATTGCCCTGGTTCGTGAGCCGGTCGCCGACTATCCGATTGCCGATCCGGCAGCGCGCGGTGAGGTCCATCGCCGACGATTGCGCGCGGCAATGCATGTCTGTCGCGAAATCGGCAATGTGATCGATGCAGCCGCGCTGCTGCTCGAGGGAGCGCAAGCGCTCAAGACCGACGATGCGGTGCAAAACACCTTGTTCAAGCATGTCGAACTTGCCGCCAATTTCTCTCGTGATGCGATCTTCTCGCTGCTGCTGCGGAACCGCGAGAAGCGCCCGGGGCACGGCGCCTTGCTCCTGCAGCTCACCGGGATTGATGGTGTTGCAGGCGATCGCATCGGCATGAAGTCCCATTTCCGAAGTTTTCTGGCTTGGCAGGACGGACGGCAGGATGTCCGGCAAGCGTTTGAGGGCGAGGATGGCGAGGATCGGGCGGAGGAAGATCCCGACGCCGATGCGCGGCGTCGCAAGCGCGATATCGCCAGGGAAGACTTCGAACGGGAATGGAAACTGGAAGCGGATGACGTCGCCGCGTTCCTGGTGGGACAGTTGCATGCCGAGGGCGCGGGCGATGTTCTGGCACTGATCCGGCGCCCACGGCCCGCACCGTTCAGGCTGGAAGTGCTGCGTTGCCTGATAAAGCGCCTGGCCCGTCGAGGCGACCTCGCCTTGTTGACGCAAATGCGTGATGCATTACCGCGCCGGCATCCTGGCCGCCCGATGGTCGAGCTGGCGGTCGGCTTGTGCGGCGGGGATTTTGCTGCCGAACCGATGTTGCGCCGGCTCGAGATGATGGCGACCCGCGGCGGGTTTGGCGAACGCGATGTCGGCACTGACCACATGCCGGACGATGCGGCGAGCGAAGTGCTGCGCTTCGGTCTCGACGCGTGCGATCTTGTCGCGATGCGGGGTGGTGATGCCGAGCGTCTCGCCGTAGCATTGGCTCCGGCGATGGCGACGAGCGCGAGAACACCGGGCGTGCTGGCGAGCTATGGTCCCAGGAGAAGCGATGTCGCGGCGCGGGCCTTCGCATTGGCGAATGTGCTCAAGGGCGAGCCTGTCACCTTCGATCAGTTTGTTGTCGAGCCGCCACCACCGCCGCAGCCGCCCAAGAAAGCCCGTGGGAAGAAATCATCTCCGCCTCGGCCATCGCGTGATCGCGAGTCAGACCTGCGCAAGGCTAAGGAGCTATTCGAGCCGATCCTGCATCTCCATGCGACGCGGGCCATGGCGCTTGTCGGTACCATCACGCCGGGTGACGCGCTGCCAGCTCTGGTCGAGGCGCTCAAGAGACTCGGTGCCGGCCGACGCTATTATGCGCGGGAGGACGAATGGCGCACGCGCGATGACGCTGCGATCCGCGCACTGCTCCCGCTGGGCCTGATCGCTGGTATCGATACCAGTGCATTGTTTGCAGCGATCCGCGGGGCGTTGGGCGAAATCGGTTCGCTGATGCGTTTCGGAACGCTTGATTTCCTCAAACACGCCTCCCTCGTTCCAGGGTTTCGTACTGGAATCGTGGACCTGGCAATCGAGACTTGCGATCATGTGCGCGTCATCAAAATCTCGGCAGACGAGAAAATCGACTATCTTGTCGAGTTGGCGAAGCTGTTGCTCCCAATCGATCCTGCGGCTGCTCGCTACTGCTTCGACACCGCGATGACCGTGGCCGGCGATGTCGATTATGACACGCTGCATGCCCTGTCGGTGACCGCAGCGCTCGCGACGCGCGCCAGGCCGGCGATGCCCGATAATGACGCCGTACGCGTGGCGCTTCGTCTCGCTGCGGTGCATCAGGATGCCGCGATCCGCTTGGGCAGCGCTGATCAATTCCCCTGGACGGACGTGGCGGTTTCGCTGTCTGCACTCGCGCCCAATATCGCGCTAGCGGCGGTAGCCCGCTTTGCCGAACTCGATTTGACCATCGGGTCTTCGATGCTCGCCAAGACGCTCTTACAATGCGCTGCGGACAAAACGCTCGACGATACGGTATTGGCGGCCTTCCTGCCGATCCTTGGCGAGGATGGCGGGCGTCTCGCGACGCGGCTGTTCGAACATGCCTGTGCAAGCGGGGACGGCAGCCTCGCCGAGGTGGTGGCGAACCAGTTATTGCGCGAACCCTGTGGCGACCGTGCGCGTCAGCTCGCTGCGGTCTTGCCATTGACCAAGGTTGGTCCGGCCGTCCGCGATTTTATCGCCGCCGCACATTTCGAGGCGGCGATTCCCCAGCATCAGCCGGACTATGCGCGGTACGATTCGCCGGCCAGCCCGGCGGCGGGTTCCGGGCCGATCGACCCAGCGCTGCTGTCGGTTAGCGGCATTGATGGCATCGCATCGTTCAGGGCGCGGATCGATGCCATTGCCGCTGCTGAGAAGAGCCTATACTCATCGCGCACCTCCATCGCGAACCGCTTGCTGGCCAACGTCCCCGCATATCGCATCGGCGAGTTTCTCGACTTGCTCATGTCGGTGCCGGAGGAGGACAATGTCGTCTATGATATTGCTCATTTCCTGCTGGAGCAGCTGGATCGGTGGCACGATAAGCCTGCCGCGCGCCAATGGGCGCGAGATCGTCTGCTATCGGTAATCGAAACGCGATTGCCCGAGTTCGTTTGGTATATTGGCTATCGTGCGCCTGACCTCGCGGCGTTGCTCAAACGAACCGAGGCCGACCCGAACGTCATCGTCAGCCGATTGCTATCAGCGATCGAGCAGCACATCACCGCGTTGAATTCTCTGGGTATCTTTCGCCTGATCCAGTTGCTGAGCGAATATCTCACTCCGGAACAGGCCTATGGAATTCTAGATCAGCATGCGAGCGCGCTGCATGTCCGCCTTGAAGCGGCAGACCGCGATCTTCCGGGCTTCGAAACCGTTGGTGATACCGCATCATCGGTCGCGCGCTACCTCTATGCCGAACTCGGACATATCGCGCACGCGCCGCGGTGGCGAGCCGGCTATGGCTTGCGCATTCTCGCGCGCCTCGGGAACAGCAATATGCTCGAGCAGGTGCGTCAGCGCTACGGCCATCGCGCCGAGCCTGCGTTCAGCCACCCCGAAGCGCCTTTCTATTTTTGGGCAGCGAAACTCTGGTTCATGATGGCTCTCGCGCGCACTGCGTGGGAAACCCCCGACTGTATCCATGGCTTTCGCGACTGGCTGTTCGAGGAGGCCGAAAGCATCGCTTTTCCGCATTTGCTGGTACGCGCCTCGGCAAAACAGGCCTTGCAGGGGCTGGCACATGCCAATCCGAATAGCTTCAGCGACACCGAGCGCGCACGCATTGCGGCGATCAACACCAGCCAGCTGGTTGCGCAACAATCGACTACAGAGAGCTGGCACAAGGGGTTCGATCGCCACCGTCCGTTGGGCGAGGAGGGGCGCAGATTTCGCTTCGACAGCCTGGATACGCTGCCGTATTGGTATACACCGCTCATGCGGGGTTTTGCCGACCCCGATACGCAAGCTTTTCTTGAATGGGCCGAGCGCTGGATCGTCGATGACCTCGGCGTTACCGGCGACATTTGGAGCTATGACAAGTTACGCGGCAACCCCCGTTTCAATCGGCGGGGCCGGGACAGTTCGAACAGCCATGGCTCGCTACCGGCGATCGAGCGCTATCGCACGCATCTGGAATGGCACGCCCTCTATCTGGCGGGGGGGGAAGCCTTGGCGACCTGGCCCTTGGCGGCCGACGCGGAAGAAGATGCGTGGGACAATTTCGACCACTGGCTTTCTCGGCAGGGTCCGACGCTCGCACCGGCTTGGCTCGGCGATCTGCGCGGGCCGAAGCCGCTCGAAGCGCTTGCCTGGCAGGCACCGCCGTTGGACGGCTGGCTGAAGACGCCGGACGTCAATGCGTTTCGCGGCGCGCTTGGGCTGGATCGACCTGGCTGGTTGGTCGTCAGTGGGCATCGCTGGCTGCAATATGGCGAGCGATCGGGGTCGACCCGAGTCGAGAGCGCGCTGGTATCGCGCGAGATGGCGACGTCACTGCGGCTGGCGCTCGAAACCAGCGACAATAGTCACGATTATCGACTAGCCGTAAATGACGATGACAGTCTCGAGATCGCGTCGGGACGCTTTGTACTGAAGCCGCTCCTCGCCGATTACCAAGGCGATATCGAACTCGACATCCATGACCCCTTGCGCGGCGAGGTGTCCGTCTCGGGCCAGTTGCCCCACCCGCGGATCATCGCCTTGCTTGGGCTAGTGCGCGATCCATCCGGGTTGCCGGTCTGGCGCGATCCGAACGGTATCGTCAATGTTCAGCGGGTCGCCTGGAGCGACCCGAAACAACCCGAAGATCGCGCTTCCCGGCATTTTGCCCAGGGCGAGGAGCTGTTGTTTCGACGGTCGGCGATCGCGCAAATTCTTGAGGCTTCCGGGCTGGATCTCATCACCGAAATCAATTTCAACCGGCGGATTGGTGAAACGAGCTATGCCCTCAAAAAAGACAAAAAACGCGAGCGCGAATATGACCGGATCATCCTCTACCGATACGACGGCAAAATCGAAGCGAGCACGCGAGGTCTCGGCCGTTGGGCGTGAGATCGAAGCCGCTCTGGGACTGGGGCGGAGCGCCGATGTCCTGACGCGCTGGATGGCCTTCCGCCTCGCTGAGGTGCGCGCTGCCGTCGAGGACGCGCCGACGGGCGAGGCGCGCAAGGCCGCGCTTGCCGAACATGATTCGCTGATCATGGCGTTGTGGAATCAGCGGGGCACGCTCCCCGAACCGCTCGGCGTCGATCGTCGGACCGGGCTAGCTGCACGCATCATCCAGCAACTTGTCAGTGATCCGAGTGTGTGGAACCGGCCGGACACGCCCCGCAATGCCGTCGAAGTGCTCAGCGGGCTGCGCGATTACTGGGCCTATCTAATCTCGGCAGCGGCGGTGCTGATCTACAAGCGCGAGGCAATTGCGCTCGGGCCGGAAGATCCCGATTTGCCGCTTACCGATGGAGAGCGTGAAGATCGCAAACAATGGGCGAAATTGTGCGAACGAGTCATGCGCGAAGTTCGCATGCGGGAAGGATCGCTATACCGCGATACCACGCCGTCCGATACCGAAGATGTGGTGAAGCTTGAGCAGGATGTCGACAATAATATCTCCAAATTACGTGTCTATCTCGACATGATGGAGCGGACGCTACTTCCAGGTATCCAAAAAGCTCCTTCGAAGAAGCGTGCGCCTAAATGAACGACTCCGTCCACTTTCGTGCCGCGACACTCGTCAAACTGCCTCAGTCGTCTCTGGACATCGCCTGAACGCACTGGTGCTAGCTGTCGATCACTTTTCGTACTAATAGAGCATATGTCTTTTCTGGTTGGCCGGAATTTGTTCGGAAGAGAGAATCGGTAATAGACTGTGAGCGTCTCCATGCCAGTTTTGCGCTGTAGGCGGTTGGACGACTGCGGGTCCGCTACGCTTTATCCAATTCCCGAAAGCCGCCAGTCCGTTGCCGGCCCATTTTCTGCCACTGTGCGCGCTCGAGCAGGCGACGGCAGGCGTCGACCAGGTTACGACGTTCCGACACGCTGGCGAGAACGACCGCATGCGCCAAAACTGGTCATTGGCAGTGCCGATAGGGGCCCTCGGCTCCCGCCCATCATCTGACATTCTTGATTGCGCTCGCACTTCAAACAACTGCCGTTACCTGAATAAACCTAGCCGGGCTAAGTCAAGGAAATCGGGGGTCAGGTGGGAGCTTCATTTCCTCAGGGTACCGGTCACACTGCGCCGGCTGATCTTCAAACAGCGCTTCGCTCTGATCCTGCAACATTCTCGCTGTGGGAAGGGCTGACGCCGTTAGGGCGTAACGAATTCATCTGCTGGGTTGAAGACGCGAAACAGCTTGCGACGCGCGAGCAACGCATTCAGCGAACTCGCGAAGAGTTATTGAAGGGAAAGAAAAGGCCTTGCTGCTGGGCAGGTTGCATTCACCGGACGGAGAAGCCTCCAAGCAAATGGCAGCAGGCAGTTCTGATAGACGGCAAACATAAAACCGGCGGGTGACCGGCTAGGTCTGATGCGCACCTTGCCAATCTTCAGAATTTGCAGCCCGCTCCCTCCTAACTGCTGACAGCATTGCGACTTGTGGTTTTGTTCGAACGGAGTCATGCTCTGCGGGGACGATCAATATGGAGTGACCCGATGCGGAAGATGCTTGGTGCTTTCGCGATAGCTGTCGCAACCGCGTGCCCTTCGATAGCGTCAGCTCAAGCGACAACACGCCCGTGCGGGGTAACAAAAGGCCCGGGCCCCGCATGTCTGCTCGCGCGGAAGGAGTTTACCTCTTTGCCCGCCGGCAAGGTCTACTGGCATCTCGATCGCTTCTCATCGACGAGCGCAGCAGAGCACGCTGCAACGAAATCGAGTGCGGTCGCGGAGGCGTTCGGATCGGTTTGGCTCTTTACGATCGCAGAAGCTGGATGGCGTTCACGTGGTGGGAAGCGCGTGTCGACCGTAGGGCCACTTCCGATCACGCCTGCGACCACCTACGCTACCGAATATCTTCGATCCGTTTTTGAGCCCGGCACAACTGCTCCACTCCATGTCCATTCGGGACCGGAAGCTTTCTACGCGTTGGACGGGGATACCTGTCTCGAGACGCCCGACGGCGTTCGGATTGGGCGTGGTCCTGGCAATAGCATGATGATCCAAGCCGGCCCCCCGATGCTGCTGATGGCAATTGGAAAGGTTCCTCGGAGGGGCTTTGCGCTGATCTTTCATGATGCCGAAAAGCCCCCCACGACCCTCACACAGGCGTGGCGGCCTCAAGGGCTATGCGCACGGCAGCTGTCGGCCGATCGGACCCAGCGGCCGACCGACAGCTAACGACCCAGGCTGTGTGAAAACGGCGTGACGCGATCAAGGGCATGCTCGCAAAGACGCGCAAGCCCGACGCGCGACGCGCGCTCAAGTGGCGATGGCGGCTAGAATCTTCCGGGTCCTTGTGATGCTGGGCGCGCGGGTCAGGTTATAAGCGAGAACATGGAGCGCCATTTAGGTCGAGACGTGCCGCTTGGTTTTCATGAGGAAGTGCGAGGCACGCATTCGCGATTTCAATGTGCCGAAGGGGTGTTACAGATAGTTAGGTTTTTCTGCACTGATGGCACCCGTATTACGAAAGGGCGTCCGATGACTACATCACGGATCGATGTAGCCCGACTTTCCGCCTTGATTGGCCTCATCTACGACGCCGCGATCGACTCGATGCGGTGGCCGGTCGCGGCCGAGGCGATCCGTTTGGAACTGGGTTGCGCCAATTCGGTGCTCACGCTGCAAAAGCTGCACGGTGGCGAATTCCTGACCACCGTCGCCACGAATATCCCGCAACATTACCGGGACCCGATGATGGACTTTCTGGGGGATGTACTCGAACTATCGGGAGGTGCAGAGCCGCTAATGACGGTACCGATCAGCGAACCCCTGATCCTATCGCGGATCAGCCCGACCGCGGCGGCGGTCGACCAGTCAACCAATCGCCGCACGCCGGAATGGACGAAGCCCCAGAGCCTGTCCGACGCGATCGCCATCGGTGTTGCCCGCTACGTCGAGGCGTTCGGATTCGTGGCCTTCGCCCGCCCCATCAAAGCCGGCGCGATCGGCGAACGCGAGGAGGAACTCGTCCGCCTGCTGATCCCCCATCTCCAGCGTGCTGCAACGATCAACCGGATGCTCGGCACTTCCGCCTTCGGCAAAGCCCCGCTCGAAGCGGCGATCGATTCGCTGCACGCGTCGGTGGTGCTGACGGATGAACGCATGGGGATCGTCCATGCCAACCCCGCCGCGCGAGCGATGCTTGCCGACGGGGAATTTATCCGCGAGACGGCGGGGATATTACGTGCGGCGAGCACGCCCGTCACCCGCGCGCTCGAAATTGCAGTTGAGCATGCTGCGCACGATCTTGGCACGCTGGGCCGCGAGGTAACGGGAATCCCAATGCGCGGTGACGATGGCGGGCGCGGCGCGCTTCACGTTCTGCCGCTGCGTCCAAGCGCGACGCGGCTCTCGTGTGCGGTGGTCGCCATCTTTGTGGCGCATACCAGTACGCCATTTACCCCTCCCACCGACATCGTCGCGGCCCTGTTCGACCTGACGCCGGCGGAAGCACGGGTATTCGAGCACATCGCGGGCGGGCTGACCGTCGCCGAAGCTGCGGCCGCGCTGGGCGTGGAACTGAGCACGATTAAGACGCACCTGCTCCGTATCTACGACAAGACCGGCGTAAAGCACCGCGCCGAGCTCCAGCGTCTGGCGATAGCACTGACCGTTCCCGTCACGGGCTGACCAGCCAGACGCCCCGGCAATGCGGACAGTGTGAAAATCACGCGTTGCCGAAGAGGTTCCGGATACGCAACGGAGCTTGCCCCTGGACGCTCGACCAGATCCGCACCCTATGCATGATGTTGCCGTCCGCCATGGGACGCCGCAGGCAGTTGGCGTTGTTCGGGTCGCCGACGTCGATCCGGCTGTCAGCAGAGGATGGGCGCCGCTGTCTGGCGCCGCTGCCGGCGACGCATCACGGCACCGACCATTCCGAAGCCGCCGATCAGCATTGACCAGGTGGCGGGCTCCGGGACAGCCGAACCCTGCCCAATCGCCGACGCCGGAAGGCCCACGAAATGATAGAGATTCGCGGCACCACCCAATATCGTGAACGTTGGATCGACCGACGCGGTCGACTGGGAGATTTTCCCGTTCGCTATTCCGGGATACCGAACCCGCGCGAATGCATCGAGCACGAGCCCTAGCCTGTCCCCCGGCGTCACGTAGAAGATGTCATCGACGGAAAACGTGCGAACGGGGTCGTTGGCGGTGGTGTGCTGCGTGACGCTGTCGATCGTATAAGTTGCGGTGGGGGCGGCGCTTGAGCCGAATTGCAGCGTGGCGGAGGCGAAGCCGTAGTTAATGTCCGAGAAGATCGTTCCCGAACCCTGCAGGCGGATAGGAACCTTAGCCGTTGTCGTGGGTCCCTCGAGCGTGAAATAGTAGACGAGTTGCGCATGCGCCTGGAGCGTATCGATATAGGTCGGGATCGAGGTTGACGGCGACGCGATTAATGTACTCGCTGTGACGGTGCCTCCATTAAGAGTGTTTGAGGACGCAGTGGCCGCCCAGTCCGTGCCCATCAGGGATTGAGAAACAGGCACGGACTTGGTGTCCGACACGCCGAATTGATCGGTGCCCAGCCCGACGCGCAGGCCTGAGACGCCCGCCGTATAATATTGCTCGGTTTGCGCACGAACTGGGGCCGTGAGAATAATCGAACCTGCGATTGCCAAGCCGAATGCCAGCCGCGCCTTTCGATGGGAGCGAAAGGCATTCTGGCCGATTGGGGCGGTACCGCGAAACCTGAGCATGAACTGTCCTCCTTTTCCGAAGTCTGCGCACCAATGATCCTGGCACGAGGTTTGGCCGTCGCAGCCAGTTTCAGCACCGTGGCTGCCTGAACTGGCGCCCGGCCTTCTGCATTCGCGCGCGCGTCGTCGACCACGTCCTCTGCCGATCCGGCGATCGATCGACACCAGACGTAGCTATCCAGCTTCACCAGATGCCGCATCCACCAAAAGGCGGACGTGCTGAGCTAAATGCCGCATCTCCCGGTCGACGGACGATTTCGCCGTCCGGATTGGCGCTACGCTTCGGCGGGAATGGCGAGGGACGCCGCGACGCGCACAAGGTCTGCCCGGCGTCGAACACCGATCTTGTCGTACAGCCGCGCGAGGTGCGTTTTGACGGTGCTGGGCTCGACACCGAGCGCGGCAGCGACTGCCGCCGACGTGCGGCCGGCGACGATATGGTCGAAGACCCGCGCTTCGGCATTCGTCAGGTCGAACAGTGCCGCCACGATCCCCGTCGGGGCTACGAACGGGGAATCGATATCGGTGACGAAGAGCGCGACGATGGCGCCCTGATACGGCCCCGGAGACCGAGCGCGGAGTGGGAGGATGTGGAGCGCACCGGTGCTTCCGCCGGGCACAGCAACCGGGATGCCGAGGCCCTGGCGTCCGATGGCGCTTTCGTCACGAGCTGCTTGTGCAATAGCGGTCGTGAGGGCGCGTGAAGCGCCTACGGTGATCACCTCCAGCTTCCCGCTCCTCGCGCGGATCAGCGTCTCGCGAGCAAGGAGGCGCTGCGCGGCAGGGTTTGCGTGCAGAATGTCGAGGCTCTCGCCCAGCAGGAAGATGGGAACAGCGAGAATGTCGAGCGTCGCAACGAGCCCCGCTTCGGCATTCGCAGCGGTTTCGAGGAACCGGTTGATGGTCGCGGCACGCTGGACGTGGGGCGTCAGCAATTGCGCGATGGCGATCTCGCGCTCGCCGATAGGCCCGGCGCGTTTGTGCCGACCAAAAGAGAGAGACCCAATGGCCCGCGCATCACGGGCTAAGGGGATCGCGAGTACATCGACGATCCCCTGCGGTCGTCCGAAGGCCGCATAGTAGGGGTTCGTCGACGTCGCTGCATCGAAGGCGACATTGACCCGCGAGAGGATCGCAGGCCGGTCCAGCGGCAGGCTCTGCACAAACTCTGGTCCGCCCCATTGGTCAATCGCATCCGGCCCGGCGTCAGCCATCAACACCTGATATTCTGCGGGTACGTTGCACACGACGCTGCTCACCGCGACGCCCGACGGGAGCAGGATCAGGTCGAGCGTAGCGTTGTGAAAATCGAGCTCGGCACGGATCGCCTCCATCGCGCGGGGCCACCGCGTCGGTTCGACGGCGCAGTCGTAGATCAAGCCCACGAGTTCGGATAGCCGGGCCGGAGAAAGAAACTCGCGCATAGCTGCTCTCCATCACACAGTGATTCGCCGTACCGCTTTGAAGGCAACGCCGTAGTCACGTTACCTCCTCTGAAGCATGCCTGTCATAATGATCGGGTTTCTTAAACCTAGAAATATTTCGGTTGCTCCACGCTGATTTTGGGGGTGACTTGCTGCGCGAGTCTGCTTGAGCGATGGGATAATATCTGCTGCAGCTATAATAACGCCTCTCGCGCCTACTCTCCGAGAGCGGGCCCAACACCTTCAATCGCACCCACAGAATCGGCTCGAGCTTGGGCTCGATGATGATCTTTTAACCGTTTTATTGATCAACATCAGAGGGCAGGGACTTCGCTGCTTGGTGGAATGTCTGGCGGGTGGTGGGACCTTGAGCATGCATCGGCCGCCGGCCACAGGCATTCATTGCTATAGCATTCCCCGCAGGGTTGAGGTGTGGTTTGAAACGTGAGCAATTCGATTTGCTGGATAATAGCTCGAGGGCCGGAGGATGTATGAGGCTGAAGTGTTTAACTTTATTGGTAGTCACAGCCTACACTTGGCAGACGCCAGCCATGGCTGAGGAGCGCGGCCACGTCACCGGCATTGGTGGTATATTCGTGAAGAGTAAGGATCCAGCGGCACTCGCTCACTGGTATCGAGAGGTCCTTGGTCTCGAAGTAAAGCCATGGGGAGGTGCAGCTATGCCCTTTGACGCGCCCGGTCACCCTCCTAAGGTTGCTTGGGCAGCCTTTCCCCCGTCATCCGACCACATGAACCCATCTGCCCGCGAGTTCATGATCAGCTTCGCCGTGGATGACATAGACGCAATCGTGCGGCGTATTACTGCGCACGGAGTAGCAATCCTCAAGCGCGACGACCGGAACGCTTTCGGTCGCTTTGCTTGGATCCTGGATCCCGACGGCACCAAGATCGAGCTTTGGCAGCCGACTCAAAGCTAAGTTGAAGGTGTCGCGCTTGATGCCGCCGGCCGGCGCCAGGGCGCCAGAGGCTCGTAGCTCGGGACATCTGTCATTCCCCCGCGCGTGACGCGCAGTAGGCCTCGTTCAGCAAGATGGAGCACCGCGTCTTGGACACTGCGCTTGGATAGCCCAGTGCGTTCAGCGAGTTGAGCAAGGCTCAATCGCGCCACACCGGATTGGGCCGCTGCAGTCAGCGTCAGATAGACCAGTGACCTGCTCCCCAGAAATCATGCCATTGGTAAGTTAGCTCGTCAGATGGAGACGAGTGATGCGGCGAAGCCGATTTACCGAGGATCAGATCATTGGGGTGCTGCGGGAGCATGAGGC
>JAIYAA010000200.1 GCA_027489295.1 Sphingomonadales bacterium
CGCGTCGAACTTGTCCTTGGCCACGCCGTACAGGCCCGCCTGGATCTCCAGCGTCTCCTTCGGTGTGAAGAAGGGATCGAACAGGATCTCCTGGTTGACGATGCCGATGCTCGCCTTGGCGTTGCGCGGGTGCGCGTCGATGTCGAAGCCCCAGATCGAGACCTTGCCGTCGGTCTTGTTGACCAGCCCGGCCAGGATGTTGATCAGCGTCGACTTGCCCGCGCCGTTCGGCCCCAGCAGCCCGAAGATCTGCCCCCGCGGCACTTCGAAGCTCACCCCGTCCAGCGCGCGCTTGCCGCCCTGATAGGTCTTGCAGAGAGTGTCGATCGCGATCGCAGCCTGGGTCATGAGGCGCAGCTTTAAGACCCTGCGCATCCGATTGCGAGCCCCCGCGCGCTTTGCTAAGGCTCCAGGCATGATCGCCCCGCCCGAAGTCCTCCGTACCGCCCAGCCCCGCGTCGCCTGCGACGGCACCGGCGAAGGTCTGCCCGCCGCCCTCGGCCACCCGCGTGTCTATCTGCAGATCGACGAGAGCGGCTATGTCGATTGCGGTTATTGCGACCGCCGTTTCGTGCTGATCGGCGGCCCCGCCGACGGCGCCGACCAGAGCCAGCTGCCCGATCACCCGGCAGGCGCCAGCATCTGATCGTCGCGGGAGCGCGTGACTCTGCGCACGCGCCTCCTATATCGATAGGATGAGCATTCCCACCGATCCCCGCGCCTTCCTTTATCGCGACGGGCTCGATCCCGACGCTGCCGTTCGCCTGACCGCCGATGCACTGGGCCAGGCCGAGGATGGCGAGCTCTATCTGCAATATCGCAAGTCTGAGGCTTTCGGCTTCGATGACGGCCGGCTGAAGACCGCCGCCTATGACACGCAGTCGGGCTTCGGCCTGCGCGCGGTCTCGGGCGAGACGACCGCGTTCGCCCATGCCAACGAGATCAGCGCCGCCGCGATCCGCCGCGCCGCCGAGACGATGGCGCTGATCGATCCCGCCAAGCAGGGCAAGGCGCCCCCGCCCCAGGGCAACAACCGCCATCTTTATACCGATGCCGATCCGCTCGACCTCGTGCCCTTCGCCGACAAGGTGAATCTGTGCCAGACGATCGACGCCGCCGCCCGCGCCCGCGATCCGCGGGTGAAGCAGGTATCGGTGAGCCTCACCGGCCAGTGGAGCGTGGTCGAGGTGGTGCGCGCCGACGGCTTCGTCGCTACCGATGTGCGGCCGCTGGTGCGACTCAACGTCTCGGTCGTGGTCGAGCAGAACGGCCGCCGCGAGACGGGCAGCTTCGGCACCGGCGGGCGCGTGGTCTATGACCGGCTGTTCCAGCCCGAGACCTGGAACCGCGCGATTGACGAGGCGCTGGCCCAGGCGCTGGTCAATCTCGACGCGGTTGCGGCGCCGGCCGGCGACATGACCGTGCTGTGCGGCCCCGGCTGGCCCGGGGTGCTGCTCCACGAAGCGGTGGGCCATGGCCTAGAGGGCGACTTCAACCGCAAGGGCACCAGCGCCTTTTCCGGCCGGATCGGCGAGCGCGTCGCCGCGCCCGGTGTGACCGTGGTTGACGACGGCTCGATCCACGATCGTCGCGGGTCGCTTTCGATCGACGACGAGGGCACCCCGACCCGCGAGACGGTGCTGATCGAGGACGGCATTCTCAAGGGCTATATGCAGGACCGGCTCAATGCCCGGCTGATGGGCGTCGAGCCGACCGGCAACGGCCGTCGTGAGTCGTTCCAGCACGCACCGATGCCGCGGATGACCAACACCTTCATGAAGGGCGGCAAGGACGATCCTGCCGAGCTGCTCGCCCGCGTGAAGAAGGGCATCTATGCCAAGAGCTTCGGCGGGGGGCAGGTCGACATCGTCTCGGGCAAGTTCGTCTTCTCGTGCACCGAGGCCTATCTGATCGAGAACGGCAAGCTTGGCGCGCCGATCAAGGGCGCGACGCTGATCGGCGATGGGCCGACGGTGCTCCACCGCGTGACCGGCATCGGCAACGACTTCGCGCTCGACGAAGGCATCGGCATGTGCGGCAAGGGCGGCCAGTCGGTGCCCGCCGGCGTCGGCCAGCCGACGCTGTTGGTGGAAGGACTGACGGTGGGCGGGACGGCAGCGTGATCAGCCGCTGCCGGTAAGCACGTCGATCGCGCCAAGGATACGGAAGCGCTCCCCGGCGAGCGATCCGACCCGCTCGCGGAGTTCGGCGGTGCGGATGGCCGCGGCGAATTCCGTCATCAGCACCCACGTCTCGCCGTTCACGTCGAATTGCGGATGCAATCGCGGCGTGGTCGGGGCGCTTTCGCCGGGCTTCGCAAGCGGGATGACGAAGCGCGTGCCGATCGTTGCGAGATCATCGGCTTGGCAGTCGATCACCAAGCCGCCACCCGCCAGCCGATGCACGTCGAACTGCGTCGTCAGAACAGGCGATAGCGCTCGAGCGGCAATCCGTTCTCTTCGACCCAGCGGTTATGGGCTTCGGCCCATTCGCGATTCTCTTCCTGCCAACGCCGGTCGCGCTCTGCCTTGGCGGCCGCGCGGATTGCGGCTTCGCAGACCTGGGAGAGATTCAGACCCATTTCGCGCCCTGCCGCCACCACGCCCGTGTCCAGCGACAGGTTGACCGCCTTGCGCTTGCCGGACGCGATCGGATCGTGCTTCATGCGGACAAGTTATGCGCATGCCCCATGCGCGTCAACGCCGGGAGACGCCACCATGGCCCTTGTCGAACTCGGCCGGTTCAACCGGCAGGAAGCCTTCATCGTCCAGGGACGGCTGGAGGATGAGGACATCCCCAGCTTCGTGTTCGACGCCGGCGCCAGCATCGCCGACGGCAGCTATCTGCTGATCCCAGTGCGGGTGATGGTCGACGACGAAGATCTCGCCGCCGCGCGCACCATCGTCGACGAAGCCGGTGGCCCTACGCCGTAATCCCCTGGAGCAGCTTGGGCACGTCGCCGCTCTCGCCGCGCGCCTCGCCCATGAACCAGGACTTGAGCGGCGGGATCTTGTCCACCGCCGACAGGCCGAAGCGCCGCACCGCATTGGGCAGCGCGCCGGGGATACCGAACAGCCGGGTGAGCCCATCGGTCGCCAGCGCCACCATGAAGGTGTCGAGCC
>JAIYAA010000158.1 GCA_027489295.1 Sphingomonadales bacterium
CATCGAACCCGGGATGATCCCCATTGTCCCCTTCGCCGCGCGCACCGCCCCCTTGCGGGTGACCAGCACATTCTCGCCGAAATGGTTCTCGCGCGTCACATAGTTGTGATGACAGTTCACCGCCTCCAGCTCTGCCTCGAACGGCTTGGCGATCTGCCCGCGCAGGGCGGCGATGACGTTGGTCATCATCATCCGCCGGTTGAGCGCGGCATAGTCCTGCGCCCAGCCGACCGCCTCGACATAGTCGTCGAAATGGTCGGTCCCTTCCGGGAAATAGGCGAGATCCTGATCGGGCAGGTTGATGTGCCATTTGCGCATGTCCTGCTTCGCCAGCTCGATGAAGAACGTGCCGATCGCATTGCCCACGCCGCGTGAGCCCGAATGGAGCATCACCCACACCCGCTGTTCCTGGTCCAGACACAGCTCGATGAAGTGGTTGCCCGTGCCGAGCGTGCCCAGATGGCTGACATTGTTGGTGTTCTTCAGCCGCGGGTACTTGTCGGTGATCCGCTGGAAGCGAGCAGCAAGCGTCGCCCACGCCTCGACGATCGCCGGCGGCGGCGCGCCCCACGAACCGTGGTCGCGCTGCCCGCGGCCGACCGAGCGGCCGTGCGGCACCGCCTGCTCAATCGCCGCGCGGATGCCCTCCAGATTGTCGGGCAGGTCGCTGGCCATCAGCGAGGTGCGCGCGGCCATCATGCCGCAGCCGATATCGACACCCACCGCCGCCGGGATCACCGCACCCTTAGTCGGGATCACCGAACCCACGGTCGCGCCGATGCCGACATGCACGTCGGGCATCGCCGCCACGTGGCGAAACACGAACGGCATCTGCGCCGCGCGGGTGAGCTGGGCGCGGGCGCCATCTTCTACCGGCACGCCGCGCGTCCACATCTTGATCGGCACGCCGCCTTCGACATGCTGATAGTCATAGGTCGTGGTCATGTTGACCTCCTTGGTTCCTTCTGGTGCCGGCGACGAGGCGTGGCGAGACATTTCCCTGAGCTATCCGGTTTCCCGGAGGCGGAGTCGGACCGCCGACCTCCCGCGTTACCGCGGGCGCTCTGTCCTGTAGTCCCGCCGGCATTCGCCTGCTGTTCGTGTTCGGTGCTGGCAACAAGGATTGGCGAGACTTCCGGAGTGCTCCGGGGAGGATTCGAACCTCCTGTACCGATGTAGTCCCGCCGGCATTTGCCAGCTTGGTTGTGATCACGGCGACGAGAAGTGGGAAGGACTGCCCCGAAGGGCCGGTGCTCTACCTGGCTGAGCTACTGCGCCTCGCGACCCAGGCGGGATTCGAACCCGCGACACCCGCAGTCGCAATGTAGTCCTTTCCGGCATTCGCCGTGTTGTTCGTGTTGAGTCGTGGCGACGAGATCGGCGAGACGCGGCCCTTAAGCTACGTGTCGGCGGCGGGGTTCGAACCCGCGTCTCCCGCTTGCGCGGGCGCTTTACTCGTCGGGCCTCCTTGGGTGACATGTAGTCCCGCCAGCATTCGCTACGACCCTGTTCGTTACACCTCCACTGCCTCGACGATGCTCACCCAGTCGCACGTCTCGCCGGCGGCGAAGCGTGCGATCCCGTCGAACACCGCATCGGAGAAGCCCCCGATGTTGAGGATGTCCGCCCGGCTTTGCGCCTGGGTCGTGCCGTATGGCGCGATGTCGATGCAGACGAGCTTCGCGCCCGGGCAGCGCTGCTTCAGCCGATCCCATTCGCGCAGCGTCGCCGTGGCGCCACTCCGCGTCGCATCGACCCAGGACTGGTTGTCCGAGACGATCACGACCAGATCGACCTTCTCGCCGAGCATGTTGAGCAAGGCGAGCGGCGCCGAGACATTGGTGCCGCCCCCGCCCACCGCCGCGAGCTTCGCGGCATTCACCGTGACGCGCGCCTTGGGATCGAGCTTGAGCTTCACCACGCCCTGTTCGAACGGCAGCACCCGGGCATCGCGGTTGGTCCGCAGCATCGCCGCCGCGACCAAGGCGGCGACATCGATGCAGCGCACCTTCGACGAAGCACCCTTGCGAACACCCGTCGCCGGCGAGGCCATCGACCCCGACACGTCGGGGCAGACGACCACCCGGCCCGCCACCGCCGGCACGCGGGCCAGCGATTGCTCGAGCGCATCTTCCAGCGCTGCCTGGACAGTGAGCGGCACGGTCTCGTCCGCCGCCGCCAGCGCCATCTGGAGCTGGTACGGCATCGGCTTGGCCCGGGCGATCGCAGCCGGATCGCGCAGCCGTTCGGCCACCCGCGCCGTCACGCCTTCCACGTCGAACGCCCCCTTGCGCGCCAGCGTGTTGAGGTTCATCCGCAGCGCCTGCCAGCCCATCGAAGCGGCAAGCTCGGCCCATTGTCCGGCCGACAGCTCGAAGGCGGTCAGCCATTCGAACGGCACCGGCGGCAGTGGCCGCGAACGATCCGCCTTCCACGCCTCGAACGCGGCGATCTCCGCCGGCAGCGCAGCCACGTCATAGGGCTTGCCGATCAGCCAGCCGTAAAAGGCGCGCCGTTCGGCGTCCGCCGGCTTGGGGTGCACCATCCTGACGATGTCCGCCAGGCTGGGATCCTTGCCCGTCGCCGCGGCCATCAGGTCGCGGATCGAGGCGCGTTCCAGCCAGCCCTGCACCAGCCGCTTCGGCCGCGAACCGAGCGACGTCCGCCCGACCTGGCCGGAGCGCAGGATCTGGACATAGCTGCGCAGCATCCGGCCGGTGTCGATGACGCGCCCGAAGACGCGCACCGCCAGGTCCGGATCGGCCACGGTGAGATAGGCCGCGAGCAGCGCCGGCATGTCCTTCATCGCACCCGAACGGCGGGCATAGACCGCCGCCTTGGCGACGAAGCCCGGATCGCACGCCTGGGCGGCGGCGATCACGTCGGAAAGCTGCGCCTCGGCGGTTGCGTAGAAGGTTTCGCTGAGGGTGCCGGTCACGGCAAACTGGGCGAGCTTCGCCTGCGGGCCATAGGCATAGGCCGGGGCGCCTTCATGGTTGCGCGTATCGGCTGCCGGAAGCAGCTTCGCGATCGCCGAGGCGAAAAGACCCTTGTTTGCCATTGCCTTCGATCCTTCCTGCGGATCCTGGGGCGGCCAGCCCATTCCGGCCGCCCCGTTCTTCCGCACCATCGGATCCAGGAAGCGCCCGATCCGATGCCATCTACTTTGCAGAAGGCGTGCCAAGTCGTGCCAGCGGGGCAGAGGAATTTCACATCGATCTGAGATTACACAGCTTTTCTTGCTGCGATATCAGTTTTTCGAGAATGCCAGCGAAAGACTACCTCGGCAAAACACGATCGCGTTGGATCGCATCTTATCCTATAGGATACGCATGAAACCGCTCACTGTTATCGGCTTTCTCGGCTCTACGCTCGATGCGAGCAAGTTCGGCCCCTCCCGCTGGAGCAAGTGGCGCCCCACCGTTGCGCTGGCCATGCACGAGGATCTGCGGATCGACCGGCTGATCCTGATCCATGGCTCGCAGCATCGCCGGCTTGCGGAGTATGTCGCGGAAGATGTGGTCTCGGTGTCCCCCGAAACGACGGTCGATCTGCGCGTGCTCGATTTCCGCGACGCGTGGGATTTCGAGGAAGTGTACGGCAAGCTGCTCGACTTCGCGCGGGCCGAGCCGTTCGACCCCGAGGCGGAGGACTATCTCGTCCATATCACCACGGGCACGCACGGCGCGCAGGTCTGCCTCTTCCTGCTCGCTGAAGCGCGCTCTCTCCCGGGCCGGCTGCTCCAGACCCAGCCCGCCAGGCGCGGCGAGGATGGCGGCGCGCCGGGGCGCTGGACCACGATCGATCTCGACCTGTCGCGCTACGACAGCATCGCCACGCGCTTCGCCGTCGCCGCGCAGGAGAGCACGTCGTTCCTCAAATCGGGTATCGACACGCGCAACCCCGCCTTCAACCGGATGATCGACGAGATCGAGCAGGTGGCATCGCGCTCCAAGGCGCCGATCCTGCTCACCGGCCCCACCGGCGCGGGCAAGAGCCAGCTGGCGCGGCGCATCTACGAACTGAAGCGGCTGAAGCACCAGATCGCCGGTCCGTTCGTCGAGGTGAACTGCGCGACGTTGAAAGGCGACAGCGCGATGTCTGCGCTGTTCGGGCACCGCAAGGGCGCGTTCACCGGAGCCGTCGCGGATCGGCCGGGGCTGCTCCGCGCCGCCGACAAGGGCATGCTGTTCCTCGACGAGATCGGCGAACTGGGTGTCGACGAACAGGCGATGATCCTGCGCGCGATTGAGGACAAGCGCTTCCTCCCCGTCGGCTCGGATCGCGAGGCGGCGTCCGACTTCCAGCTGATCGCCGGCACCAACCGAGATCTGGGCGCGGCGGTGGCGACGGGCGGCTTCCGCGACGATCTCTATGCCCGCCTCAACCTGTGGACCTTCCAGCTGCCGGGCCTCGCCGACCGCCGGGAGGATATCGAACCCAATCTCGATTATGAACTCGATCGCCACGCCGAGCGCGAGGGCAATCGGGTGAGTTTCAACAAGGAAGCTCGCCAGCGCTACCTAAGCTTCGCCACCGCTCCGGATGCGCATTGGCCGGGCAATTTCCGCGACCTTGCCGCAAGCGTCACCCGAATGGCCACGCTCAGCCCCAAGGGGCGGATCGACACCGACACCGTCCAAGCGGAGCTCCACCGGCTCGGGCGCCTGTGGTCCGGGCGGGATCAGAACGAAGACGACATTCTGGCAGAGGTGCTGACGCCGGCGGCGCTAGCAGAAATCGACCCCTTCGACCGCGTGCAGCTCGCCGCGGTGGTGGATACCTGCCGCCGGAGCCGCTCGCTCTCCGAGGCCGGGCGGACGTTGTTCGCCGCATCCCGGACACGCAGAACATCCGCCAATGATGCCGATCGGCTGCGAAAATATCTGGCGCGGTTCGCGCTGGATTGGTCCACCCTCACCCGACGCTGATCCGGGCTTCAGAGGACTGCACACGATGCACGCGAGTCGGCGCGAATGCGTTAGAAGCCGAACTTCCCTATGATCCGAGTGCCCAACGCTTTCGCCGCGCGCGCGAGTTACCGAACAGCGGAGATTGCCATCCATTCTACGGGCACTGGGTCCACAAGGGCTTCGTCGCGCAGGGGGCGTGCCTTTGGCGCCCGCGCTTGCCGGTTGCGGTTTCACAGCTGAGCGCAACGTTCCCCAACAGACACTAGTTCGCTGGAGCACTGGCTCATAGCCTGTCCAGACTGGAGAGCCACCATGTCCGATGAAGCTGACGCCCCCTTCCACCTCCGGGCGCTTGATCACCTCGTGCTGCGGGTCGCTGACATCGAGCGGAGCATAAACTTCTATTGCGACGTCATCGGCTGCACGGTCGATCGGCGACGTCCGGAATATGATCTCGTGCACCTGCGAGCGGGCACGGCGATGCTCGATCTCGTCCGCCACGAAGGAGGCGCATCGGCTGGCGACAATGTCGACCATTTCTGCCTGCAGATCGCGCCGTTCAATGAGGCCGCGCTTCTCGCGCACCTCGCGAAACGAGGCGTACGCACCGAGCCGCCGATTGCGCAGCGTTATGGCGCGCAGGGCACGGGGCGATCGCTGTATCTTCGCGATCCCGACGGTAATCGCGTCGAACTCAAGGAAGCGCTTCAGGCGGAGTAGATGCGGGCAGGCAGTCGCGCTGCCAGCGCGGCCCCGGCAGCCAGCAATGCAAGGATAATCGCTGCGGAGGGGACAAGGCTGCGGGAGTCCGCCAGCCCGAAAAAGGCAGCGCCTACCAGCGCGATGCCGGCCACCCCGCCCATTTGCTGCACGGTCTTGACGATCCCGCTGGCCGCGCCGGCATCGGCGCGGTCGACCCGCGCCAGGATCAGCGGCGTGGCGGGTCCGCTGCTCATTCCCATGCCGACGCCTGCTGCCAGCAGCGTCGGCAACAACAGGCCCAGCGGCAAGCCGCCGACTTCGATCCAGGCGAGCGATGCCGTCGCGCAGAGCGCCAGCAGGCCATAGCCGACAACCAGGATCCATTTTTCCGCGCGCCGCGCCAGGCGACGGCCGATGACGCCCATTCCGAGCATGACCCCGACGCTGAACGGCATGTGGATCAGCCCGGTTTCGAACGGCGAGAAGTGCGCGATCCGCTGCAGCGCATAGGCGAACAGGAACAGGAAGCCTGTGTTTGCGGCCGAGAACAGCAAGAGCAACAGGATGCCGACGCGAAACACGCGGTTGGCAAGCAGATGCGGCGGAAACAGCACGGCGCCTCCCCGCGCCGCCCGCCGCCGCAGGCCCAGCCATGCCCCGAACAGCAACGGGACACCCGCGATCAACAGCGCGAGCGACGCCCCCTGCAGCCCCCCCTTCTCCGCCTGCAACAGCGGGAACAGCAACGCCAGAAGGGCAGCGCCGAAGCCGAGCGTGCCGAGCAGGTCGATGCGGGTCGCGGCATTGCCGCGGCTGCGCGGCAGCAGCCACCAGCCGGCAAGCAGCGCGACAAGGCCGATCGGCCCGTTGATCAGGAACACCGTGCGCCAGCCGAGCCCGCCAATGTCCGCGGCGATCAGGAAACCGCCCAGAATCGGCCCGGCGATCGACGAGAGGCCGCCGATCACGCCGAACCAGGCAAGCCGCCCGATCCGCTCGACCGGCGTATAGAGCTGCTGGATCACCGCCAGCACCTGCGGCGCCATCAACGCCCCCGCCGCCCCCTGCAGCACCCGCGCGACGATCAGCAGGGTGCCGCTCGCCGCGAGGCCACAGCCGATCGATGCGGCGGTGAAGCCACCCACGCCGATCAGGAAGAGCGTCCGACTGCCGAACAGGTCGCCCAGCCGGCCGGAGAGCATCAGCAGCAGCGCATAGGGCAGCACATAGCCCGCCACCACCCACTGGGCGAAGGCGCCCGACCCGCCGAACTCAGCCTGGATCGAGGGGAGCGCGGTGTTGACGATCGTCACGTCGACGATCTCCAGCACCAATGCGATGATCAGCGTGAAGAAAGCGAGGCTCTTCTGCCGATCGCTCAGATGGGCAGGATCAGAGCTTGCCGGCACGCAGCTGCTCGACGGCGTAGGAACAGGCCCGCGCGGTGAGCGCCATATAGGTGAGCGACGGGTTCTGGCAGGCCGACGAACTCATCTGCGCGCCATCGGTGACGAAGAGATTGGAAATGGCATGCGCCTGGCTGAACCGGTTGAGCACCGAGGTGGCCGGATCCCAGCCCATCCGCGCGCCGCCCATCTCGTGGATCGCGGTGCCGCCCGGTCCCGGCCGGTCGAAGCCGAGGATGACATGGCCGCCGGCAGCGGTGAGCATCTCGGAAGCATCGGCCTTCGCCTGGGCAAGGGCGGCCTGCTCCTCCTTGCCGAAGGCGAAGGCCACGTTGAGCTGGGGGATGCCGCGATCGTCGGTCTTGACCGGATCGAGGGTCAGCCGGTTGGTCGCGCGGGGCACGCAATCGGCAAAGCCGACCAGCACCATCTTCCACGGGCCGACCTGGCGCAGCTTCGCCTTGTAGTCCGCGCCGATGCCGGCCTCGCGCTTGCCCGCCGTCCAGGTCGATTGCAGCGCGCCCCCCTGGAAGGAGAAGCCGCGCGTGTGGCCAGTGCCGTCCATCACGTCCATGTTGCGGTAGCGGGGTACGATGACGCCGGTCGGGCGATTGCCGAAGCTGGTGTGCGCCTCGAACCCCGGCATGATCGCCATCGCCGACAGCGTATTGGCATGGTCCATGATATGGGTGCCGAGCACGCCGCTTGCGTTCGCCAGGCCGTGCGGCATCGCCTCGCTCGCCGAGTTGAGCAGGAGGTGCACCGAGTTGAACGCACCGGCATTGAGGAACACGATCCGTGCCGATGCCGAGCGCCGCCGGTTCGAGGCGGTATCGATCCAGCGCACCCCGGTGACGCGCCGGGTGACGGGATCATAGTCGATCTTCTCCACGACCGCGTCGGTGACCAGCGTCAGCCGGCCGGTCTTCTGCGCGGCGGGCAGCGTCGAGGACTGGGTGGAGAAATAGGCGCCGTAGGAGCAGCCGCGCGCGCAGATGCTGCGATACTGGCAGTGGGCCCTGCCCTCCTCCGGTTTTGCTTCGGTGAGGTTGGCGGTGCGGCCGATCGTCAGGCATCGGCCGGGGAATTTCTCCGCCAGCACGCCGCGGACATGCTGTTCGACCGCGTTCAGCGCCATCGGCGGCTGGAACTTGCCGTCGGGCAGCTGCTTCAGCCCCTCCGCTGCGCCGGAGACACCGATGAAGCTCTCGACATGATCATACCAGGGCGCGAGATCGGCATAACGGATCGGCCAGTCGGTGCCGTGCCCGTCGCGCTTGTTGGCGCCGAAATCATAGTCCGACCAGCGATAGGATTGCCGCCCCCAGGTGAGCGACCGTCCGCCGAGCTGATAGCTGCGGAACCAGGTGAAATCGGTGCCCTCGGCGGTGGCGTAGGGGTTCTCGCGGTCGTTGACGAAATGGCCTTCGGTGAACTCGGTGAAGTGCCGGTTGAGCATCTGCACCGGATAGTCCTGGCGGTACCGCGCCGTGTCGCCGATACCGCGGAACGGCATTTCCCACGGCGCCTTTGTCTCGGTCTCGTAGTCCTGCTGGTGGCGGATGTTGCGGCCCCGCTCGACCATCAGCACGCGCAGGCCTGCCTCGGTCAGTTCCTTGGCCGCCCAGCCGCCGGTGATGCCGGAGCCAACCACGAACGCATCGAATTGCATCGCCTCCCCCGCCATCAGCCGAAATCCACCGCGGTCCAGTCGCTGGACCAGGCGTGCATGGCCGGTGTGAGCGGCAGGTCCGGATCCCAGCGGCCGGGCACGAGTTCGTAGTTGAGTTCCTTCGATCCGCCGACTTCGGAGGTGTAATAGCCGGTAAGGATCAGGCCCTTGATCGTTCGCCAGGGATGGGATCGCGCCCCCTCGGCATAGGCCTCACCGTCCAGCGCCTGGAGCGCCGCGAGCCGCCGGGCGGGGTCGGCCTTCTGGAAATCGCCGGCGGCGCGCTGGTCGAGCTGCGTCTCCAGCCAGTCGAGATGGCGCAGCGAACCGTCGCGCCGCCGGTAGCTGGCGAGGTTGGGCATCGCGTCGGCGGCGGCGGGCGTGCGGGATCCCTCCAGCCCATGGGCAAGCGCGAGGATAACGAAATCGCCGACGCGGATATCGCCCGCCCCGGCCGTGTCGGTGCGGGGAAGTACCAGCTGCGAAACGCCGGCGATCATCACGCGCTGGCGGTCGCTCGGCTCGTCCGAGGGGTCGAGATCGGAATAGCGGACCACCGCCGTGGGCACACCCACCGCAAGCGCGAGCAACGCCGCGCCGCCGAAGAAATCGCGGCGGCTCCACCCCGCCGCCTGTCGCTCCGCCATCCTCGATCCTCTCTTGCGCGTACAGGGTTCGGGGCGACACGCAGTGCCGCCCCGCCCGATCAGAAATCGATGCCGAGACGAACGCCGTAGGTCCGCGGCGGCGTGAACTGCCAGTTGTAGATGTTCGCCACCCCCGGCACCACGGTGTTGCCGGCATAGGCGATCAGGCGATAATTCTCGATGTTCCGCACGAACGCCTGCACGCTGTAATGCTTGTTGGCCGGCTTGTACTCGAGGCTGAAGTCGCTCTGGGTGTGCCCGATCTGCTTCGAGTCATTGTAGTTGTAGAAGTCGAGATAATAGTTGCCCTTGTAGCGCGAATAGGCCGAGGCCGTGATCGTGCCGGCGCCGCCCAGATCGAACAAATGGTCCCAGCCGACCGATACGATCGCGTTCGGTGCCTGCGGCAGGCGGTTGCCGCCCAGCTCCAAGGTCTGCGGTGTCGTCGGCACGACGCCGTTGGTGAAGGCCGCCACGCTCGCCTGAAACTTGCGATAGGTGGCGTGCATCAGGTTCACTGCGATCGACACGGTGTCCGCGCGCGACGGGTGGAGATTGGCCTCGGCCTCGACGCCGTAGATCTTCGCGCTCCCGGCGTTGAAGGTCTGCGCACCCACGGCCGGGTTGAGCAGCACGTCGTTCTGCAGGTCCTTGTAATCGTAGTAGAAGCCGGCGACGTTGAACGTGTTGTTGCCCGAGAAGCGCAGCTTGGCGCCGCCTTCATACGCGGTGTTGTTCTCCGGGTTGAACGTCTTGCCGGTACCGTCGAAGCCGCCCGCCTTGTAGCCGGTCGAGACCTTCGCATAGAGCAGCGTATCGGCATTGGGCTTGTAGTTGAGGCCCGCCAGCCAGGTGAACTTGCTCCCCGAATAGTGCAGCGGGGTGCTGGCGGAGGGCTGGTTGGTCAGCTCGATCGGACCACTATTGAACGCGAAGAAATAGTTGGTGAAGGTGGCGCTGCGCACGTCATGCGTGTAGCGCGCGCCGCCGACGGCCGTGAGCTGGGTGGTGAGCGGCACTTCCACCTGCGCGAAGCCCGACACGCTTTCGCTAAGCGTCGGATGGCGGAAATAGTTCACATAGGAGCCGTTGGGGCCGATGAACGGGCTGTACAGGCCGCCATTGGTGTTCTGCTTCTCGCGGAAATAGAAGGCGCCGGTCTGCCACTCGATGCCGTGGACGTTGCCGTTCAGGCGCAGCTCGTGGCTCTGGGTCTTCACCCGCCCGCCGAAATTCGTGAAGACGAAGGCGGGCGACAGCGTGTTCGCGCCATTGTTCTTGGTGGTGCGATAGCCGCCGGTATAGGTCAGTGTCGCCGGGCCGAAATCATAGGCGATACGGGCGCGCGCCGCGGTCGAGATCTGGTGAAGCGAACCCACGCCGATCAGCGGCGAGGCATAGTTGCTGCGATCGATCTTCGACAGCGTATTGGTGTTCTTCGGCACGCAGCCGACGCCGCCCGCCACGGCATAGGCGACCGCCCAGCCATTGGCGCAGCTGGTGGTGCTCGATCCCGGATTGTTCGCAGCGCTGGCCATGTCCTGCCAGGCCTGGGCGGCCGGGATCAGCGTCTGCTCGACATGCTCCACCGCCGCGTCGACGGTGAAGCCCGCCGCCGGCTTCAGGCGAAGGCTCACGCGGCCGCCGCCGGTATTGTCGGTATCGCTCTCTGCCGTCTTGCTGGGCGTGAAGGCCGAGGTGGGGCTGAACGGCGTGTTCGGATGCGTGGTGTAGCCGTCATGCGAGCGGTAGAAGCCGGCGACGCGGACCCCGCCGACATCGCCCAGCGGCACATCGACGCCGCCGTCCACCAGCACCTGGTTGAAATTGCCATAGCTGGCCGTGCCGTTGACCGCGAAGCTGTCGCCGGGCTTGCGGGTGATGAAGTTCACCGCGCCGCCCGTGGAGTTGCGGCCGTACAGCGTGCCCTGCGGCCCGCGCAGCACCTCCACGCGATCCAGGTCGAAGATCGCGGCGTTCAAGATGGTCGGGCGGTTGATATATTCGCCGTCGATATTGACCGCGATCGACTGGTCCTGCGCCTCGTTGTTGGTCAGCGAGCCGACGCCGCGCACCGAGACGCGGGTATTGTTGGTGTCGTTGGTCACCTGCAGCGCGGGCGAGACCTTCTGCACCGAGGTGAAGTCGGTAACGCCCTTGTCCTTCAGCGCATCGCCCGAGATCACCGAGATCGCGATCGGCACGTTCTGGACGCTCTGCGCGCGGTTTTGCGCGGTGACGATGATCTCGTCGGTGAGCTGCGCATTGCCCTGCGGTGCGGCGGGCGCCGTCTGCGCCTGCGCCACCCCGCCCGCCAGCGCACTGGCGCTCGCCATCAGCACGAGCACGGTCCTGCCGTTCATGATCTCTCTCCCGCTCTCGGCGGCTTTGTGCCACCTGAAGTAAAATATGCGTTCTAAAAAATCGCGTCTGCAGATCCTTGTCAAGCGGATTCGAATGGCCGTTCGCAATACCGTAAAATTGCATTGACAACGGTCAAAAAGAATCATTGTTCTAATACGGAAACGTCGCCACCTTGCGGCGGCGGGAGCACGTCCGAGCCAAGGAGACGTGCCGGTCCGGAGAGGATGCCATGCTTCTGTCCCCCTGCATCGAATGGATGTTTGCCGATGCGCATGCCGATATGGGCGATCGCATCCGCGCCGCGGCTGCGGCGGGTTATCCGGCCGGCGAGTTTCATTTGTGGCGCGACAAGAACCTGGAATCGGTGGCGGCCGCGCTGCGCGAGACCGGCAGCACGCTGACCGGGGCCTGCGTCGATCCGCGTCGCAGCCTGGTCGATCCGGCACAGCAGGACGAATTTGCCCAGGCGGTAGAGGAGAGCCTTGCCGCCGCGAAGACGATCGGCTCGCCGCCGATGATCATTGCCTCCGGCTTCACCCGCGAGGGCGTCAGCGAGGAGGAACATTTCGCCGCAGCCGTCGCCGCGCTCAAGCGCGCTGCCGCACTGGCGGAGGCAGCCGACGTGATGCTGGTGCTCGAGCCGCTCAACGACCGCGTCGAGCATCCCGGCATGTGGCTGGTCTCGACGACCAAGGGGCTCGACCTGGTCGAGGCCGTGGGCAGCACGCATCTGCGGCTGCTCTACGACGTCTATCACTCGCAGGTGATGGGCGAGGATATGGCGGAGGTGCTGCGCGGGCGCATCCATCTCGTCCACCATGTCCAGGTCGCCGACCTGCCCGGCCGCAACGAGCCTGGCACCGGCACCATCGACTGGGATGGGGCAATGCAGAAGCTGCGCGACCTCGGCTACACCGGCGCCATCGGACTGGAGTACCGCCCCACCCTGCCCCCCGCCGAGTCGCTGGCCGCGACCCGTGCGGCGCTCGGGCTCTGAGGGCGGCATGTTGGTCGCCTCGCCCCCGCGCGAACCGCGGCTGGGGCTGGTCGAGCGGCTGAGCTACGGGTTCGGCGATTTCGGCTACAGCCTTCCCTACAACATGGTGGGGGCCTTCCTCCTCTATTACTATACGGTGGTGCTACGGCTGCCCGCGGCCGCCGTGGGCACGATCTTCCTCACCGCGCGGCTGTTCGACGCGGTGGTCGATCTGGGCGTGGGCGTGCTGCTCGATCGCACGCGCAGCCGCTGGGGCCGCGCCCGCCCCTATATCCTGTTCACCTCGGTGCCCTATGCCGCGGTGTTCGTGGCCATCTTCCTGGTGCCGGCCGGCGGGGTGAACGCGCAGCTCGCCTGGGCCTTCGTGACGTTCAACCTGCTCGGGCTGCTGATGTCGTTCGGCTCGATTCCCTACACCGCGCTGCTGCCGATGATGACCGCCGATACCGACCAGCGGCTCAAGCTCGGCTCGATGCGGTCGATCGGCACGTCGGTCTCGGTGATCCTCGGCACGGCCGCGACGATGCCGCTGGTCGGGCTGCTGGGCGGCGGCGACGAGCGCAAGGGCTTCCTGCTCACCGCGCTTTTGTTCGGCACGCTGGCGCTGGCCGCCATGCTCGCGCTGTTCCGCAACTGCCGCGAGCGCCATGTCGGCGATGCCGATGCCGCTCCCGCGCCCGCTCCCACCGCGATCGCCGGAATGCTGCGCAACCGCGCCTGGTGGGTGTGCTTCCTGTTCACGCTCCTCTATTTCGTGCGGTTCGGGGCGATGCTCTCGGTCACCGCCTTCTTCGCCATCGAGGTGCTCAAGCGGCCCTGGATGATCTCGGTGATGCTGCCGGCGATCTCGGGCATGCTGCTGCTCGCGGCGTTCGTGGCCCCGCCGATCCTGTCACGAACCGGGATCCGGGGCGGGTCGCTCGGTGCACTCGGCGTTTCGCTGTTGCTGTTCGCACTGCTGCCCTTTGCCGAGGCGTCGCCGATGACTTTCCTGGTGCTGTACCTCGCCGCGTCGATGGCGACCTCGATCACCATCACCGCCATTTTCACGATGATCGCCGAATCGGTCGACTATCACGAAGCGCAGTTCGGCAGCCGCAACGAGGGGCTGCTCTCGGCCGGGGTCAGCCTCGCCACCAAGATCGGCATGGCGCTGGGATCGGCGGCAATCGCCTATGCGCTCGCCTATGCGGCCTATGCGCCTGGGGCAGTCACCCCGGCGGCCGTACAGACGATCCGCTGGTCCTATTATGGCGCGCCGCTGCTGCTGCTGTCGCTGCAGGCGCTGTGCATCCTGTTCTGGCCGGTCGCGCCGCGGGCACCGCGCGGCCTTGCCACCGCCTGAGCCTAGACACGCAAGGGAGAGGGATCATGAAGATACACGCGCTCGCATCTGCCCTACTGGTGACGGTCGGCACCGCTCTGCCCGCCGCGGCGCAGGTGATCGTCCACCCCGCCTATCGCCCGCCCGAGACCGTCCAGCGCGTCGCCATTCCGGTGGACCCGCAGGAAAAGCGGCTGAAGGTGCTGATCATCAGCGGCCAGAACAGCTATGAGCACGACTGGACCGGCGTCAACAACCTGCTGCGCACGCTGATGCACGACAGCGGCCGGTTCGACGTGCGCGTGACCGAGGATTTCGACCATGGCAGCCTCGCCATGCTCAAGGCCTATGACGTGGTGCTGCTCAACTATTCGAGCCGGTGGGTCTATGACGACAAGACCGAGCATCGCTGGTCGCCGGACGCGGAGAAGGCGCTGTTCGACTATGTGCGCGAGGGCGGCGGGCTCGTCGCCTACCATTCCTCCTTCACCTGGGGCTATAACTGGCCGGCCTATCGCGAGCTGGTCGGCGCCGTCATGGATCCCGGTGCCAGCCGCCGCTCACCGCCCGGTGCGTTCGCCGTCCATATCGTCGACCGCGGTGACCCGATTACCAAGGGCATGCGCGAGTTCGTCTGGACGTACAACGACGACATGTACACCAACATGGCCTTCGCTCCGGGCGCGAAGATCCATGTGCTGGCCACCGCGCATGATTCGTCCGCCAGCTACGATCCGAAGCTCGCCGGCCCCAAATATCCCGCCGCCGCCTATACGCCCGAAAAGCTCAAGGCGATGCAGGGCATAGACGCCGACCATCCCCAGGCCTGGACACAGGAATATGGCAAGGGCCGCGTATTCTCCATCACGCTGGGCCATGACGAGGTGTCGCTGCATTTCAAGCCACTCCAGTCGCTGATCCTGCGCGGCACCGAATGGGCAGGCTCCGGCAAGGTCACGCTGCCGCTGCCGGAGGACGCCAAGGACTATCCGGTGAAATGAGTCCTGCCCCGTTGCGTCGGGCTTAAAATCACGATAGAAGAATCAATATTCTAATTAGGGTCGAACGACCCCAGGGGAGAGGTTACAAGCGGCGCGGCACCTGCCGCCCGTCCGGGTCTCGCCACCTCCCCCGCTTCACCGAAGTGCACCCGAAAAGTTGAAGAGGTGAATGCGATGAGCAGCATCAAGCGGGGCGTCAGCCTCTACAGTTTCCAGAACGAGACGTTCCAGGGGAAGATGTCCCTGGAAGATTGCGTGCGTACCTGCGCCGAGCTGGGGGCCAACGGCATCGAGATCATCGGCGAACAGAGCTTCTGGGGCTGGCCCGAAGTTGGGGTGGAGGATGCGGCGGTCGCCGAATGGCACCGGCTGATGCAGGCCTATGGCACCACGCCGGTCAGCCATGACTTCATGCTCGACTACAAGCGCTACAAGGGCCGCGAAATGCCGTTCGACGAGCAGGTCGCCAGCGTGAAGAAGGACATCGATTTCGGCGCGCGCCTCGGCATGAAGTACATCCGCGCGCTCGTCTCGATCGCGCCCGAAGTGCTCGTCGCCGC
>JAIYAA010000108.1 GCA_027489295.1 Sphingomonadales bacterium
AGGAACATCGTCACCGGCGTCTTCGACCGGCGCAGGGAGTTGAGGAACAGGTCCTGAAGCGACGTCTGCTTCTCTGCCATATGGTTGGCTCCATTTATTCTTGGCGGGATTTGTCCCGCGCTGCGCCGTTCCCGGCGTCAGGGTCGACGCCACCTTGACGTCGGGATCCAATCTAGGACGTTCGGGCCCTTCCGTCCATAGGGCCTCAGTCGTCCCGCGCGTCGGTGATGCCGAGCAGCTTGAGCTTCCGGTGCAGCGCCGATCGCTCCATCCCGATGAAACTGGCGGTGCGCGAGATGTTGCCCGAGAAGCGGCGGATCTGGACCCGCAGATATTCGCGCTCGAAGCTCTCGCGCGCCTCCTTGAGCGGCGCGCCCATGATTGCGTTCGAGGCCATGGTGTTGCCGGTCTCGCTCTGCCGTCCCAGCACTTCGGGGGGCAGCAGGTCGACGTCGATCCGGCCGATCCGGTCGCCCGGCGCCAGGATCACGGTACGCTCGACGACGTTGCGCAGCTGGCGGACATTGCCCGGCCAGTCATAGCTTTGCAGCGCCACCATCGCGTCGGCGGCGATCTCCGGCGTCGGCACCCGGCGCTCCGAGGCGTAATGGGCGACGTAGTGCTCGACCAGCGCCGGGATGTCCTCGCGGCGATCGGTGAGCGACGGGATCGGCACCGGCACCACGTTGAGCCGGTAGTAAAGGTCCTCGCGGAACCGGCCCGAGCCGATCTCCGCCATCAGGTCCCGCGCGGTGGCGGAAACCACGCGCACGTCGACCTTGACGATCCGGGTGCCGCCGACCCGGCTGAAGCTCTGGTCGGTCAGCACGCGCAGGATGCGGGCCTGGGTGGCGACGGGCATGTCGGCGATCTCGTCGAGGAACAGCGTGCCGCCATGCGCCTGTTCGAGCAGGCCGGGGCGCACCAGATCGCCGCCCTCTTCCACGCCGAACAGCTCCTCGTCGACCCGCTCCGGCGTCATCCGCGCGGCGCTGACGATCACGAACGGCGCTTCGGCGCGCTGGCTCCAGCCGTGGAGCAGCCGCGCGGCGACTTCCTTGCCCACGCCGGCACCGCCGGTGATCAGCACGCGGCTGCCGGTGGAGGCGACGCGCTTGAGCGTCGCGCGCACCGTATTGATCGCGGTGGAGCTGCCGTGCAGGTCGGTCCCCCGCCCCGCCACCGCGCGCAGCGAGGCAACCTCGCGGCGCAGGCGCTCGGTCTCGGTCGCGCGGGCGACCATCAGCAGCAGCCGCTCGGCCTCGAACGGCTTCTCGATGAAGTCGGAAGCACCGCGCCGGATCGCGGCGACGGCGGTATCCAGGTTGCCGTGCCCCGAGATTACCAGCACCGGGATCGAGGGATCGCGTCGCTTGATCTCGTCGAGCAGCTCCAGCCCGTCGAGCCGCGAGCCCTGCAGCCAAACGTCGAGCAGCACCAGGCTGGGCCGGCGTTCTGCGATCGCCTCCAGCGCGGAATCGCTGTCGGCGGCATTGCGGGCGGCGTAGCCCTCGTCCTCCAGCACGCCGGCTACCAGTTCGCGGATGTCGCGTTCGTCGTCGACGACGAGAATGTCCAGGCTCATACTCTACTTCCGGTTCGGGTGAGCATCGCCAGACGCGCGTCCTTCGCGTCGTCGGGCGTGTCGGTCAACGCGACGCCTGCCAGCATCGCGGTATCAAAGCACAGGGTCACCAGCGTGCCACCGCCCGGCCGATCGGCGAAGGCGATGGTACCGCAATGTTCCTCGACGATCTTCTTGACGATCGCGAGCCCCAGCCCGGTGCCGCGGCTGCGGGTGGTCATATAGGGTTCGACGATCCGGTCGCGCTCCACGGGCAGGCCGACGCCGTTGTCGGCCAGCGTCAGCACGAGCTTGCTCTCCCCCTCGGGCTGGATCGTCAGGTGCACCTCGCCCTGGGGCAGGTCCGCTCCGCCGGCCGTTTCGGCCCGGGCCTCGATCGCCTCGACGGCGTTCTTGACGATGTTGGTCAGCGCCTGGCCGATCTGGCGGCGATCGCACACCAGCGACGGTGCCGGATCGGGGGCGTCGAGCGTGAAGCGCAAGCCCGGATGCGCAACCTCGTGCAGGAACATCGACTGGCGCGCAATGTCGAGCAGCGACTCGCGGCGGAACATCGGCTTGGGCATCCGCGCGAAGGAGGAGAATTCATCGACCATCCGCCGCAGGTCGCCGACCTGGCGGACGATCGTGTCTGTCAGCCGCGCGAACACGCCGTCGGTCTGGTCCACCTGCTTGCCATAGCGGCGCTGCAGCCGCTCGGCGGCGAGCTGGATCGGGGTAAGCGGGTTCTTGATCTCGTGGGCGATGCGGCGGGCGACGTCGGCCCAGGCTGCGCGGCGCTGATCGTTCAGCTGCTGGGTGATGTCGTCGAAGGTCAGCACCTGACCGCCCTCGTCGGAAGTGACCTTCACCGCCAGCGTCCGCGCTTCGCTGCCACCTGCGATCTGGACGATGCCCTCGCGGTCACCGCTGGCGAGCATCGCCTCCAGCTCGGGGGAGAGCGCCTCCAGCGGCAGGCCCACGGGGTCCGCCGCCTGGTGCCGCAGCAGCGCATTGGCGGACGCGTTGAACAGCCGGATGCGGTGGTCGCTGCCGATCGCGATCACGCCGGCCGACACGCCCGACAGCACCGCCTCGATCAGCGCGCGGCGACTGTCGAGCTGGGCATTGGCGGTGACGAGCGCGGTGGTCTGGTGCTGCAGTCGCTCGGTCATGCTGTTGAAGGCGATGCCGAGCGTGGCGATCTCGTCGATCGTCTCGGGCGTCGGCACGCGCGCGCCGAGGTCCCCGTCCGCGACCTGCCGCGCGGCCTGCACCAGCTGATCGACCGGCCGCACCAATCGGTCCGCCACGGCAAGCGCGATCCAGGTGGCGATGCCGACGATCAGCAGCGCGACACCGAATAGCACCGCATTGAACTGCAGCTGCAGCGAGCGCGAGCGGGCGATCAGCGCGCTGTATTCGCGGCCGATACGATCGGCCGCGACATTCTGGCGATTGAGAAATTCGACGTTAGTCGGCGTCGCGATGTACAGGAATAGATTGGAGGAGCGGTCGATCGGGGTGACGACCCAGAGCATCTCGGAATCGAAGTTGGTCGCGCTTTCGCCGTCTTTCATCACCTTCAGGACGTTCCAGGATACCCGGCGAGCGAAGACGGGCGCGGACGGCCCTTCCAGCGAATAGATGACGTCGACCCTGTTGCCGTCCGCGACGCGGAAGAGCACCGACTGGGAAAGCCCGCGATAGACGACCTGGCGCAGATACCAGTCCTGAAAGACCGGAGACTGGGGCTCGACTTTCGGCCAGCTGTCCACCAGATCGTGCACCATCGCCTGCGCTTCGAGCGTCCATCGACTGGCGACGAGGGTCTTGCCCTCTTTCGAGATCGCCGCGGCGGTATCGAGCGCGGCGCGCGCGCGCTGCGATCCCCATAGCTGAATGCCCGACTGGAACATGATCGACGCCGCGATCACGGTGAGCACGATCGGCACGCTGGCCATCAGCGTGAACACCGCCACCAGCCGCACGTGCAGCCGGCCGCCGCCCGCCAGCGCCGATCCCGCCGTGCGGTTGATCGCGATCCGCCGGCCGATCAGCACGATCAGCGCGACATAGGGCAGCAGGTTGGCGAGCAGCAGCGTCGCCGCCACGCCGGGGCTGAACAGCTGCTGCTTCGAATTCTGCTGGACGAACCAATAGGTAACGATCGGTGTCGCCAGCGCGACCGCCAGCACCGCGAACTCGACCAGCCGGAACGCCCTGCTGGAGCGCGACCAATCCTGCGGGCTAGCGAGACTCGTTGGAGCTACGGCGACCATTGCATCCTTGATACACAGGGAATGTGGCCGAAAGAACACAGAATATTGCGCGATTGTCACGCAAGCGCGTCAACATGGCGCAAGGTACGTGTCTCAGCTGCCCGAATCGTCCCCGCGCGTGACGATGCCGAGGGTGTCCAGCCGTTTGCGCAGCGTGTTGCGATTGATGCCCAGCGCGCGGGCCGCGCGGAGCTGGTTGTTCTGGTGGCGCGCCAGCATCATCTCGATCAGCGGCCGTTCGACCTCGCCGATGATCCGGTCGTACAGCGTGCCGTCGTCCAGCGCGCGCGGCTCCTCCAGCGCGATCCGTTCCAGCCGGGCGCGGATCGCCGCCTCGATCCCTGCGTCGCGCGCGATCGGGGCCGCGCCGCCGCCATCGCCGAGCGCACGCCGAAGCGCCGCCGCGTCGATCCATTCGTCGCGGGACAGCGCGGCGATGCGCCGCATCAGGTTCTCCAGCTCGCGGACATTGCCCGGCCAGTCGAGCGTCTCGAGCAGCGCCACCGCGTCCTTGTCGAGCTGCTTGCGCGGCAGCCCGTCCTCCACGGCGCGATCTAGGAAATGGCGCGCGAGCAGCGCGATATCCTGGCGGCGCTCGCGCAGCGCCGGCAGGCTGATCGGCACCACGTTGAGCCGGTAGAACAGATCCTCGCGGAACTGGCCGGCCTGGACCAGCTGCGTCAGATCCTTGTTGGTTGCTGCGACGATGCGGACATCGGCACGGATCGTCCGTGCGCCGCCGACGGTGGTGAACTCGCCCGACTGGAGCACGCGCAGCAGGCGGGTCTGGGCGTCCATCGGCATGTCGCCGATCTCGTCGAGGAACAACGTGCCGCCGGCCGCCTGCTCGAACTTGCCGGCGACGCGGGCCTGCGCGCCGGTAAAGGCACCGCGTTCATGCCCGAACAGCTCCGCCTCGATCAACTCGCGCGGGATCGCGGCCATGTTGAGCGCGACGAACGGCGCGCGGCGGCGCGGGCCGAGATCGTGGATCGCCTTGGCGACCAGTTCCTTGCCGGTGCCGGACTCGCCGCTGATGAGCACGGTCAGATCGTTGGAGACGACCCGCGCGATCACGCGGTACACCTCCTGCATCGCCGGCGAGCGGCCGATCAGCGAGGGGCCGCCGCCCTGCTCGGCATCGGGCTGGTCGGTCGGCCGGCGGCGGCCGCGCGCCATCGCGCTTTGTACCGCATGGGTCAGCGCATCGAGATCGAACGGCTTGGGCAGATAGTCGAATGCGCCCACTTCGGTCGCCCGCACCGCGGTGGCCAGCGTGTTCTGGGCCGAGAAGACGATCACCGGCAGGCTGGGGTGCTGCGCCATCAGCCCGGACACCACGTCGAGGCCGTTGCCATCCGGCAGCACCACGTCGGTGACCAGCACGTCGGGGAGCCCCGTGGTGAGCGCCCGCCGCAGCTCGGCGACGCTCGCCGCGGTGGCGACGCGGTGCCCCTCGCGCTTGAGCGCGGCGGCGACGACGGTGCGGATCGCGGCGTCGTCGTCGACGACCAGAACCGAGCCCGGCGTCATGCCTTGGCTCGCGGCAGCAGGATGCGGAACACCGTGACCTCCGGTTCGCGTTCGCGGGCATATTGGACGATCCCGCCCAGATCCCGCACCAGTTTCTCGACGAGCGGCAGCCCCAGCCCCTTGCCCTCCGGCTTGCCCGAGACGAACGGCTCGAACAGATGCTCGGCGATGTCGGCGGGGGCGCCGGGACCGTTGTCCATCACGCAGATCTCGATCGGCAGGGGACGGCGGGGCTGGCCGTGGCCGGCGCTCACCGACATGCCGTGGCGGTAGGCCGTCGACAGGATGATGCGCGGCTGGGCCAGGCCCTTCAGCGCCTCGGCCGCATTCTTGAGCAGGTTGAGCAGCACCTGGAGGAAGGCATCGCGATCGATCAGCACCGCGGGCAGCGAGGGATCGAACCACTCCTCGATCACCATGCCGCGTGCAAAGCCGGCCAGCGCGACGCGGCGGCCATGATCGAGCAGCGGATAGATGTTGGTGGGCACCAGATCGAGCGGACGGGTGTCGGTGAAGTCCTGCATCCGATCGATCAGCGCCGCGATGCGATCGACTTCCGTGGTGATCAGCCGGGTGAGCTCGCCATTGGTCTCGGGATCGCCGCCGCTCTGGAGCAGCTGCGCGGCACCCCGGATGCCGGAAAGCGGGTTCTTGATCTCATGCCCCAGCATCGCGGCCGCCCCGATCGCGGCGCGTGCGCCGGCGCTGCGATCGAGCCCCTGCCCCATCCTGCGCGCCTGCGGCGCATGGTGCAGCGTCACGATGCGCCAGCCCGGATGATCGGGCACCTGCGTCTCGAGGAAATCGACGCGCAGCCGCGTGCCCCGGACCGCCTCGATCTCGGCATCGAACGCGGCGAAACCGCGGCCGTCCTGGCGGCCGGCATAATCCTCGGGCGGCAGCAGCACCGCGTCATAGGGCTGGCCGACCATGCTGGTCTCGCTATGGTTGAGCAGCACCTCGCACGCGGGGTTGGCATGCGCGATGCGGCCGTCCGG
>JAIYAA010000169.1 GCA_027489295.1 Sphingomonadales bacterium
CAGTCCGATGCGGTGGTGACCAACATCGAGTACGACACCGCGAAGAAGCGCGTCACCGGCGTCCGCTACGTCGATGCCAAGACCGGCCAAGCGCAGGTGGTGAACGCCGACCTCGTCTTCCTCTGCGCCTCGGCGATGGGATCGAACCAGATCCTGCTCAACTCGCGCGCGCCCGGCAGCGAGCGCAGCCATTTCGACAGCAGCGGCACGCTCGGACGCTATGTCATGGACCATATCTTCCGCGTCGGCATCGACGGCGAGATTCCGGGCATGACCGACCTGATCGAATATGGCCGCCGCCCCGGCGGCGTCTACATCCCCCGCTTCCGCAACATCGGCGGCGAGGAGGGCGTGGGGTTCAGGCGCGGCTATGGCTATCAGGGCAGCGCGTGGCGGGTACCCGCGTCGCCGGTCGGCTTCGGCGCGTCGATGAAGCACGGCATGCGCCGCTACGGCCCGTGGCGCTTCAGCATGGGTGCGTTCGGCGAATGCCTGCCCTACAAGGACAATCATGTCTCGCTCCACCCCAGCAAGGTCGATCGCTTCGGGGTGCCGCTGATGCGCTTCGACGTCACCTTCCGCGACAACGAGCTCAAGCTGATCGCCGATGCCCGCACCCAGGGCGAGGCGATGCTGCGCGCGGCGGGCCTCCAGAACGTGAAGAGCAGCGAGGGCGACCACGTCCCCGGCGACGCGATCCACGAAATGGGCGGCGCGCGGATGGGCGCGGATCCGCGGACGTCGGTGCTCGGCAGCTTCAGCCAGGCACATGAGGCGCCCAACCTCTACGTCACCGACGGTGCGCAGATGGCCTCGGCCTCGTGCGTGAACCCGTCGCTCACCTTCATGGCGCTGACGATGCGCGCCGCGGACCACGCGGTGAAGCAGCTCCGCGCCTGACGCGCCCGAGCGTCGTTACTGGCCCGGCCGGTAGCGACGCTCGACATGCCCGGTGAGCTCGTCCGGGTAGAAATAGACCTTGCGCAGATTGCCGCTCGCATAGCGATCGATCTGGTCGGCGAAATGCCGAGAGCCCGGGTCGCCGCTCTGCCCGCCGGCCATCACCGCGCTGGCCGATACGCGCGGCCCGAACGACACGACCGCGACGAAGCTGTTGCCGCTGGTGCCGTAATAGCGCTTCGTCCCCCAGGTCTTCGCTCCGAACGAGGCGAGGCTGCCCCACTGCGCCGAGGTGAACGGCACCGGCACCGAGGGCCTGGCATCGTCGAAATGCGGCTGGAGCGCGTCGTCTAGCCGTTGGAAGCGGTTGATCTGCCCCCAGGGCGTCTTCCAGCTGCCGAGATCGCGCTGCAGCCGCTCGACCGCCGCCGACAGCGCCGCCAGTCGGGTGCCTGCATCCACCTTGGCGGCGATATAGTCGGGCACGTTCATCCGCTCGGCCTGGGCAAAGCTGCCTACCTCGCGCCACAGCTGGTCGCCCCAGAACACGGCGAGGCTGGTCGCAACCGAGTCCGCACGCCAGCGATGGTCCCAGCCCGCCAGCACCGCGACGGGTTCGGCCAGCGCCGCGCGGCGCGGATCCCCTTCCGGCAGCGCGCGCCACGCCGCGACCAGCTCGGGCACCAGCTTGGCGAAGGCGGGCAGATACGGATCGAACGCCGCCGCCCGCAGCCGCTCGGCCGTCCAGCCGGTCTTGCCGGTCAGCAGCAGGTCGGCATGCAGCCCGCGCGCATTGCCGCCCACCTGGTCCATATAGCGCGGATAGTCCTTCACCTTGGGGCTGTCCGGCCCGGCGGCTTCCCACGGCCAGTCATTGGTGTTGTGCGCCCAGCCGACCTTGGGGTTGAGCACGCTCGGCAGGCTGGGGAGCGTGTGCAGCCCCTTCCAGTCGGTCGCGGGATCGCTGCCGTCGACGAGGCGGGTATAGTCGAACCGGTCGTCGCGCACCGGCATGAACTGCGGCATCAGGAACGCGATCTCGCCCTTCGAATCCGCGAACAGCGTGTCGTTGGAGGAATTGGCCTTGCGCTCGGCGACCTGAAGATAGCCGGCGAGATCGGTCGCCTTGGTGCGCAGGAAGCTCTGCTCCAGCGCCGGCACCGGCCGCCACATCAACGCGGTGGCGATCCAGCGCCCGCCCTTCGCCGCGACGATCGGCCCGTGATGCGTGCGCCAGGTGGTGAAGCGCCGCTCGCCGAACGATCCGTCGGCCTTGCGAAAGCGCAACGTAACCTCCCGCGCCGCAACCGGCCGCGTCTCTTTGCCGTAGCGATAGGCCCAGCCCTGCCCCGCCGGCACGATCCGCTCGGCAAAAGCATCGACATTGTCGACCGTGGACGAGGTGTGCATCCAACCCGCCTTGGCATTGAAGCCCTGGTAGATGAAGAACTGCCCCCAGGTGCTCGCGCCGTACGCGTTCAGCCCCTGATCGCTGGTCACCTGCGCCTCGGAGCGGAAATAGAAGCTGGTATGCGGATTGATCAGCAGCAGCGCATGGCCGTCTGCGGTCAGCTTCGGCGCGATCGCGATGCCGTTGGAGCCGCTGGGCTCGCGCGGCACGCTGCCCTGCTCCTCGGGCGTGGGCGGGGTGGGCGTGCCGTAGAAGGTCTTGAGGTCGCTCAGCGAGATCCGCTCGATATCGCCGCCGATGCTGCCCTCGGTGAAGCTCAGCGCCATCCAGGGCTCGAAATGCGTCAGCACCCTGGGCTTCACCTGCGGGTGCGTCGCCAGATAGAAGTTCAGCCCGTCCGCCCAGGCCTGCATCAGCGCCTGCAGCCAGGCCGGGCTGCGGGCATAGTCCTGCTTCAGTTCCTCCGGATCGACGAACAGCCGCTGGCGTAGATCGGCCCAGAGCGCGCCCTCGCCCTCCGCCTCGGCGGTGCGGCCCAGCGCGGTGAGATAGTTCGCCTCGATCCGGGGAAAATCATCCTCGGCCTGGGCGTAGATCATGCCGAACACGGCGTCGGCATCGCTCTTGCCGCGGATGTGCGGAACGCCCCAGTCGTCGCGGGTGATCGTCACGCGGTCCGCCTCCGCCTGCCAGCGGGCGCGCTCCGGATCCGGCGCGGCGGCGGTCGCCCCGAACAAGGCCAAGAGAAGCAACGGATTGCGCGCGCGGGCGATCAGCGTATCCATGGCCGCAAGACTAGAACGGGGAGAGCATATGGCCAAGCAATGGTTGGCGGTTCTGGCGGCGCTGGCTTTCGGGGGAGCGGCGACGGCGCAACAAGCGGAACCTGCCGCCCTCCTGCTCAAGCCGGCCGCCGTGTTCGACGGCGTCGACGGCCAGCGCCATGCCGGCTGGCAGGTGCTGGTCCGCGGCGACCGGATCGTCGCGGTGGGCCCAAACCTCCCCGCCCCCGCCGACGCCACCGTCATCCCGCTCGACGGGACCACGCTGATGCCCGGCATGATCGAGGGGCACGCGCACCTCTTCCTCCACCCCTATAACGAGACGAGCTGGGACGATCAGGTGCTGCACGAATCCCTCGCGCTGCGCACCGCCCGCGCGGTCGCGCAGGCGCGCGCGACGCTGCACGCGGGCTTCACCAGCCTGCGCGACCTCGGCACCGAAGGCGCCGGCTACGCCGATGTCGGTCTGAAGGCGGCGATCGACCAGGGTATTGTGGAAGGGCCGCGCCTGCAGGTGGCGACGCGCGCCATCGTTGCGCTCGGCGCCTATGGCCCCAAGGGCTTCGAGCCCGGCGTCGCGGTGCCGCAGGGCGCCGAGGAGGTCTCCGGCCCCGAACAGATGGTCGCCGCCGTGCGCCGCCAGATCGCCGCCGGTGCCGACTGGATCAAGCTCTACGCCGACTATCGCTGGCGCCCTGGCGAAGACAGCCGCGCGACGCTGAGCCTCGAAGAGATCAAGGCTGCGGTCGCTGCCGCGCATGATGCCGGCCGCCCGGTCGCGGTGCACGCCGCGACGGCCGAGGGAATGCGCCGCGCGATCGAGGCCGGCGTCGACACGATCGAGCATGGCTATGGCGGCACGCCCGCGATCTTCGCCGCGATGGCCGCGAAGAAGATTGCGCTGTGCCCGACGCTCGCAGCCTCGGACGCCACCTCGCGCTATCGCGGCTGGAACGGCGCCGAGCCCGCACCCGCCGCCGTGCGGGTCCATCGCGACAGCTTCCAGCTGGCCCTGCGCGCCGGCGTGCCGATCTGCATGGGCGGCGATGTCGGCGTCTATGCGCATGGCGACAATGCACGCGAAATGGTGCTGCTGGCAGCGGCCGGAATGCGCCCGGCCGAGGTGCTGATCGCGGCGACCTCGGGCAATGCCCGCTGGTCCGGCATGGCGGCGCGGCTCGGCGCGGTGAAGCCCGGCCTGCTCGCCGATCTGGTCGCCGTCAGCGGCGATCCCACCCGCGACATCCAGGCGGTGCGCGCCGTGCGCTTCGTGATGAAGGGGGGCAGGATCGTGCCGCTGGAGTCGCCCAAGTGAAGGCGCTTGCACTTGCCCTCACCGCAGCGCTGCAGACGCTGGCCGGCCCACCCGCAGCCGATCCGGATCCCATTCCCGTCACGATCGAGGTAGACGCCGCGCGCGACGAGGGCCCGATAGAGCCGGTCTGGCGCTTCTTCGGCGCCGACGAGCCCAATTACGCGACGATGAAGGACGGCCGGACCACGCTTGCCACACTCGGCGCGCTCGCCCCCGACCAGGTCTATTTCCGCGCGCACAACCTGTTCACCTCGGGCGACGGCACGCCGGCGCTCAAATGGGGATCGACCGGCATCTATCGCGAGGACGCGAAGGGCCGGCCGATCTACGACTGGACGATCGTCGACCGCATCTTCGATACCTATCGCGCCCGCGGCGTGAAGCCCTATGTCGAACTGGGATTCATGCCCGAGGCGTTGTCGACGCTGCCCCATCCCTATCAGCACGACTGGCGCCCCGGCAGCGGCACGCTCCGCACTGGCTGGGCCTACCCCCCGCGCGACTACGCCAAATGGGAAGAACTGATCTTCGAATGGGTGCGCCACTGTATCGCACGCTACGGCCGCGCCGAGGTGGCAAGCTGGTATTTCGAGACGTGGAACGAGGCGAACCTGCCGCAATATTATTGGGGCGGGACGCGCGCGGAGTTCTTCCGCCTGCACGACACGGCGGTGCAAGGCGTCCGCCGGGCGCTGCCCGAAGCGCGGGTCGGCGGGCCGGACAGCGCAGGCGCCGGCGATGATTTCCTGTCGGCCTTTCTCGCCCATGTGAAGGCCGCTGGCACCCCCACCGACTTTCTTTCGTTCCACGCCAAGGGCCAGCCGGTCGTCGTGCAGGATGCAGGCGGCAGCCATGTCCGCATGGGGCTGAACACCCATTTGCGGGCCGCCGATCACGAATTCGCCGCGATCGCCGCCGATCCGTCGGGGCGGACCAAACCGATCATCATCGGCGAATCCGATCCCGAAGGCTGCGCCGCCTGCCAGGGCCCGGCCAACGCCTATCGCAACGGCACCATGTATTCGAGCTACACCGCCGCCACCTTCCCGCGCCTCCGCGCGCTGGCGGCGCGGCGCGGGCTCAAGCTGGAGGGCATCCTGTCCTGGGCGTTCGAGTTCGAGGACCAGGCGCCGTTCGCCGGCTTCCGCCAGCTAACCTCGGGCGGCATCGACCTGCCAGTGATGAACCTGTTCAAGCTGTTCGCGAAGATGCGCGGCCACCAGATCCGCGCGACGTCCGATCATCAGGCCGCGCTCGATACCGCGCTGCGCGACGGTGTCCGCGGCGAACCCGACATCGGCAGCGTCGCCAGCCTCGACGGCACCACGCTGTCGATCCTGGTCTGGCACTATCACGACGACGATCTGCCCGGCGCCGATGCGGCGGTGGCGCTGCGGCTGCGGGGCCTGCCCTCGGCGCTCGTCCGGGGGACGACAGTAACGCAATACCGCATCGACGGCAGCCATTCGAATGCCTTCGCCGCGTGGTGCGCCATGGGCTCGCCGATCGCGCCCAGCGACGCGCAAAGAGCGACCCTGCGTCAGGCCGCGGCGCTCGCGACCGTGGAGACGGCAGCGGAGCCGCTCGGGGCAGAACCTTCGAGTACCGCGATCCGCTTCCGGCTGCCGCGGCAAGGGGTGTCGCTGATCGTGCTGACCCCGGGACCGTCGCCGCGCGGAGACTGACGCGGCGACCTGCGCCGCGCGGGGCGTCGGGACGGCAGTATTGAGGGATCCTGCGACGCCCACGCACCTGCCGTACAGGCCATGATGATGCGCAACGGGGCTTCGCGGATCGCGACGGGTCCGAGCCAGACCCATGGCGCCGAGTCATGCACCCGCGCCCCGCCACTGGTCCACACAAAGACGCGACCCGGATCGGCTCGATCGTCGCCGATCCAGCATCCGACGGCACCGGCGCCCTTCCATGCTGGCCCGGAGTTAGGCCCCGCGCATCGGACCCATCGCTTTTGCCGAAGGTCTGATGGCGCAGATGCAGCCTTAGAAGTTAACCGTCAGCTTCACCGTTCCCGAATGGCTCTGGAACGCGTTGCGCAGCTCGCCATCATATTGCACGCCGATCCGAAGGCGATCGGTACGCATGAACGACACACCCGCACCGATCAGGGCACCGTCCCTTGGCCCCCGCGTCGAGGTGCTGGTGAAGGCCACCCCGCCCAGCACGGCGCTCAGCGGTATCGGGCCGTTCTTGTAGTTATGCGTCCAACCGATCTTCAGCGACGGCGCGAAGCGGCCCGAAGCGGTGTCGAAGATCGCCGCGCCCTTCACGCCAATCTCATGGTTGAACGAGTCGACCGAAAGCTTGCGCACCTGCATGTTCGCGGTGCCTGCGCCGCTTTCGGTATAGCCGTTATTGTCGAGATGAATTGCGCGCGCCCCGGCAAAGGGCGTCAGCGAGGCGGTGTCGCTGAGCGGCACCGTATAGCTCACGCGCAAGCCGCCGAGATACTGCTTGCCGTTGTACGACGCTTCGGCGGTCCGGCCGAGATAGTCGATCCGGCGCTGCTGGCGATAGTGATTGTAGCCGAAGCCGAGCTGGCCATCGATCGCGAGACCGCTCTTTTCCGGATCGCCCGGCTGCCAGGTGAAATAGGCGGTTCCCTGGAAGCTGTTGAGGCGGGTGCGGCTGCCGGTCAGGTCCGAACGGCCATTGGCGGTGCTGCCCACCCAGCTCAGCGCCCCGCCGACCACCAGGTTGGTGGTGCCGATCAGGTCGACGCCAGCCATGACGCCGAAGCTGTTGGCCGCATAGGGCGAAGCGCCGCTGGCCTCCCCGCGCTTGGCGGCGTTGACCAGGACCTGTCCCCACACGCTGCCGCGCTGGCCCTGCGAGCCGGCCGCCATGCCGCGCTCCTCGCGTCCGCTGGCGTTCGCTGCCAGCACTTCCTGGTGCTGGACGATCGCATTGACCGCCGGCGATACCGCGATGGCCACGACCTGCGGCGTTAGCTGCGTCGGCGAAAGCTGGACGATCGCGCGCTCCTGCTCGACGATCGGCAGCGCGGCCAGCGGGACCAGCACTTCGTTGATCACGGGGAGCGCCGCGGCGCTGCCCGGGCCGTTGCCGGCGGTAACGATCGCGTCCAGCCCCGCACCGGTCCCGACACCGGCTCCGCCCGCCGAGACACCGGTCGGGGCGAACTGCGTTGCCGGGACAATGTTCAGCACCGTCAGCACCAGGTCGGAGGTGCCGCCGCCGGTGGCGGTGGAGAAGCTGCCGTCGAAGCCGCTGATCGAGGCGGTGAGCCCGCTATAGGTGAGCGCACCACCCGCCTTGACCACCGTGAAGGCGGAGCCGGCCGAGATCGCGGTGCCGCCCAACGCGATAAGCCGCACGTTCGTGCCGGTGAGGCTCGCCGCCCCGCTGACCTGGAGCTGGCCATAGACGCTGGTGGAGGTGACGCCGATCAGCAGCGCACCGCCGGTCTGGGTATAGTTGCCGGTTACCCGCACCACATTGTTCAGCTGCAGTGCGGCGGTGCTGACCAGGCCCCGGGTCCCCAGGTTGATCGCATCGTTGAGCAGGAGGTTGCCGCTGAGCACCAGATTGCTCGCCAGATTGGTGATCGTCCCCTGGCTGCCGGCGGCGAATCCGGTCAGCGTGCCGAAGCTGGCGCCGCTGCCGCCGGCGATGCGCAAATCCGTGCTCGACACGTTCTGGATGTTGCCCGCGATCACGCCGCTGTTGGTGATCGGACCCAGCGTGCCGGCATTGTAGATCGCAGCCACCGAACCGCTGAGCGTGCCGCTGTTGGTCAGGCTGCCCAGGCTGCCGCTTGCCGCAACATAGACCGGATAGTCGGCCGACAGGCTGCCGCTGTTGGTCAGGCTCGTCAGGCCTGCCCCGATATAGTTGTTGGCGGCGGTGACCACCAGGTTGGTGCCACTGGTGGCGGAGGTCAGCGCCAGCCCCGGGATCGCCCCGGTCGTCACCGAGACGCCGGTATAGTTCGATCCCGCGCCGCCGGTCACCAGCGTCGCCGCCGTGGTCCCGGCCAGATAATTGACCCCGACCGGGAGCGTCGTCGATACCGTGCCGCCGCTCAGCGTAGCCGCGCCGCTCACGTTGAGCTGCGCGCCGGTCGCCAGCGCCAGCGTGCCGGCGGTCTGGCTGAAGGCGCCGGTGACGGTCGCGCTCGTCGCCAGCGTCAGCGCCGCACCGCGGTTCGCCACGCTGCCCGCCACGATGTCGTCGCCCAGCAGCAGGTTGCCGCCGGCGAACACCACCGCCCCGCCGCTGTTGCTGATCGTGCCGCGCCCGCCGTTCACCCCGGTCAGCGTGCCGATGCTGCTGCCGGTGCCGCCGCTGATCGTCAGCCCCTGCGTCGACACGTTCTGGATGTTGCCCGCGATCACGCCGCTGTTGGTGATCGGACCCAGCGTGCCGGCATTGTAGATCGCCGCCACCGAACCGCTGAGCGTGCCGCTGTTGGCGATCTGGCCGATCGCCCCGCGATTGGAGACGCCATAGCCGCTGCCCGCCAGCGTGCCGCTGTTCGACAGCGTGCCGATGCTACCGCTCGACGCCACATAGGCCGCGGTCGATACGCCGCTGATCGCGCCCGTGTTGTTCAAGGTCGCCAGCGTGCCGCCGACATAGTCGTTGCGCGTCGCCAGCATCAACTCGACATTGCCGCCGATCGTCCCGACGCTGGTCGTCAGCGCAAGGCCGCTGACCCCGGACGCGACGCCGACGCCGACATAGCTGGATCCCGCGCCGCCGCGCACCAGCGTGCCCGCACCGTTGCCCGCCAGATAATTGGCGGTGCTGTCGAGCTGGTTCGTGGTGATCAGGCCGCCGCTGATGCTGGCAATGCCGCTGACCTGCAGCGACGCCATACCGAGCGCGAGCGTGCCAGAGGCCTGGCGGTAGTTGCCGGTGACCGCGACGCTGTTCACCAGTTGCACGGTGGCGCCGCCGTTCACCAGCGTACCGGTGCCGAGCTGGACCGCATCGTTCAGCACGATGCCACCCGAGGCCAGCACAACATTGCCGCCGCTGCTGGTGATCGTGCCCTGGCTGCTGCCCTGGCCGGTCAGCGTGCCGAAGGCGCCGCCGGCGCCGCCGACGAAGACCAGGTCCTGCGCGCCCACATTGGTGATGTTGCCGGCGATCACGCCGCTATTGGCGATCGTGCCCAGCACGCCCGCATTGTAGATCGCCATGGGCGCCGCAATCGTACCGCTGTTGGCGATCCCGCCGACCGTGCCGTTGTTGACCACGCCCATCGTGCCGGTGACGGTGTTGCTGTTCGTCAGCGTGCCGATCGACCCCGTCCCAGCGACATAGATGGCGGTCGAGGCGTTGAGCGCGCTCGAGTTGTTCAGCGCCGCCAGCGTTCCGCCGACATAATCGTTGGCGATCCGCGCCACGAGGTTGGTGCCCTGGGTGGCGCCGCCGACCTCGAGGCCGGTGACGTTCGCGGTGTAGGTCAGGCTGCCATAGCTCGAGCCCACCCCGCCCTGCACCAGCGTGCCCGCGCCGGCGCCAGCCAGATAATTGCCGGCGGCGGAGAAGCCATCGAGCGCGATCGTGCCGCCGCTCAGCGCGGCCGTGCCGCTGACGATCAGCGCGTCGGTGCCCGCCGTCAGCTCCAGCGTGCCGCCGGTCTGGTTGAAATTGCCGGTGACGTTCACCGCGCGGTCCAGCCGCACGGTCGCACCGCTGTTGGTCAGGCTGTGACCGGTTACCACCACCGCGTCGTCGAGCAGGATCTTGCCCGATGCCAGCACGACGTCCGCGCCGGTGCTGGCGATCATGCCCTGGGCGCCGCCCTGGCCGGAGAAGGTGCCATAGCCGCTGGTGCCGCCGATCAGCGTTATCGCGCTGGCCGACTGGTTGCGCACGTCACCCAGCACCGCGCCGCTGTTCATCACCGTGCCGATACCGCCGGCCGCGACCAGCGCATTGGGCCCCTGGATCAGGCCGCTGTTCGACAGCGTACCGATCGTGCCCTGCGCCAGCACGCCGTTGGCGCTGCCGGTAAGCGTGCCGCTGTTCGACAGGACGCCCAGCGTCGCACCCGACGCCACATAGACCGCCGTCGCGGTGCTGAGCGTGCCGGTGTTGACCAGCGAGCCCTGCGAGCTGCCGATATAGTCGTTCGTTACCGACAACAGCAGGTTGGTACCGCCGCCGATGGTGGCGACCGAGGTCGTCACGCCGAGCCCGCTGACGCCCGTCGCGGCAAAGCTTGCACCGCTGTAGGACGACCCCGCGCCGCCCTGGATCAGCGTGTAGGACGTGCCTGCCAGATAGGTGCCCGAGCTCGACAGCGCCGCGACGACCGAACCGCCGGACAGCGTGGCGACGCCGCTCACCGCCAGCCCGCCGACGCCGGGGTCGAGGATCAACGATCCGGACGACTGGGTGTAGTTGCCGGTGATGCTCACCATGCCGGGCAGCGTCAGTGCCGCGCCGGTGCTGAGCACGCTGTGGCCGGTCACGTCGATCGCCGCGTTCATCGCGAGGTTGCCGCCGCTGAACACCAGGTTGCTGGCGGTGTTGACGATGCTCGTCTGGCCGCTGACGCCGGTGATCGTGCCGATGGTGCTGCCGCTGCCGCCGGCGATCGTCAGGTTGCTGGCCGAATTGTTGACGATCGCGCCGCGGATCACGCCGCTGTTGGTAATGCCGCCGACGCTGCCGTTCGCGGAAATGAGGAGCGCGCCCGACGCGCCGCTCATCGTCCCTGCGTTGACCAGTGCCCCCAGCGCGCCGTTCCAGACGTTGATCCCGTGTCCGCTGGTGCTGATCGCGCCGCTGTTGCTGAACGTGCCGACGCTGCCGGTCGTGAACAGCGCCGTCGCGCCGGCGATCGTGCCCTGGTTGTCCAGCTGCGCGATCGTGCCGCCATTGTTGAAGATACCGAGATTGTTACCGATCAGCCCACTGTTGGTCAGCGTACCGATGCTGCCGGCATTCTGCAGCCCGGTGCCGAAGGCATCGTTGGTCGTCTTGATCGTGCCGGTGTTGACCAGCGCGGTGATGCGGCCGGTGGCGGCGTTGTACAGGCCGGGGTTGCCGCCCTCGATCAGACCGGCATTGTTCAGCAGCGCCACCTGTCCGGCGTTGAACACGCCGCTGTCGGTTCCGGACAGCGTGCCGCTGTTGCCCAGCGTTCCCAGATTGCCGGTAGCAGCGATGTAGACCGCATTGGCGACGCCGCCGATGCTGCCGCTGTTGTCGAGCGTCGCGAGCGTGCCGCCGACATAGTCGTTGCCGATGCCCAGCACGAGGTTGGTGCCGCTGCTCGTTGCCGCGGCGACCAGCCCGGAAACCCCGGTCAGGCTGATGCTGGCGCCGGAGTAATTGGATCCTGCCCCGCCCGCTACGAGCGTGCCCGCGTTCGTGCCCGCGATATAGTTGCCGGTGCCGGACAGGCCGCTGACCGCGATGGTGCCGCCGGTGATGCTGGCCGCCTGCGTCACCACCAGACGGCCGGTGCTGCCCAGATTGAGCGTGCCCGCGCTCTGGCTGAAATTGCCGTCGACGTTGACGATGGTCGAAAGGGTGATGTTAGCACCGCTATTGCTCACCGTCAGCGCGCTGGCAGCGATGCCGACCGCCTTGATCGTATCGTTGAGCAGCAGTGCGCCCGATGCAAAGGTGAGGTTGCCGCCCGCGCCGATCGTGCCCTGCGTGGTGCCGGTCGCGCCGGTGAACGTGCCGATGGTGCCGCCCGAGCCACCGATGATCGTGCCGATCACGCCACCGCCGGCGTTGATGTTGCCGCGGATCAAGCCGCTGTTGAGGATCGTGCCGAACGTGCCGGCCAGCGCGGTCTGGCCCGACATGGTGCCGCTGTTGTTGACGACGGCGATGACGGCGTTGTTCTGGATCGCGACCCCGGCGCCGGTGATGACGCCGCTGTTGGTGACGGTGCCGATGGTTCCGCTATTCAGGATCGCCCAGCTGCTGTTGGTGATCGTGCCGCTGTTGACCAGCTGGCCGATGCTGCCCTGGTTCCAAAGCGCGGTGAAATTGGCGTTGGTGATGCGGCCCGCGTTGCTGAGCGTTCCGATCGTGCCGCGGTTGTTGACGCCGAACTGCATGCCGCCCAGCGTGCCGGTGTTCGACACCGTGCCGATGGTGCCGGTCGTCGCAACATAAAGGCCGGTGGCGGCGCTGGTGAGCGATGCCGCGTTGGCCAGCGTCGCGAGCGAACCGCCGACATAATCGTTGGCAATCGCCAGCAGCAGGTTGTTCCCGCTGATGCTCGACGAACTCGCCAGGCCGGTGATGCTGCCGGCCGAAACGGTCGCGCCGGAAAGCGACGAACTCGCGCCGCCGGACACCAGCGTGTAGCTGCTCGCCAGGTAATTCCCCGTGCTGGACAGGTTCGCGAGGATCGTGCCGCCGCTCAGGTTCGCCGCACCGCTGACGATCAGGCTGCTGGTGCCCGGCGTCAGGCTCAGCGTGCCCGCCGACTGGCTGTAATTGCCGGTGATGCTGATGTTGCTGGTCAGCGACAGGCTGGCGCCGGTGTTGCTGACGGTGCGGCCCGTGGCGATGATCCGGTCGTTGAGCAGCAGGTTGCCCGATGCAAACACCACATTGCTCAGCGTGTTGTTGATCGTACCGATGCCCGACGTGCCGGTCAGCGTACCGATCGTGCCCGCCGCACCGCCGGTGATCGTCAGGTTGTTGGCGGTCTGGTTGTCGATCCGGCCCTTGATGACGCCGCTGTTGGAAAGCCCGCCAAGGCTTCCCGAAATATAGACTACGTTGTTGCCGCTGAGTGTGCCGCCATTGGCGTTGACCAGCGTGGCCAGGGTGCCGGCGACGTTCAGCGCATTGGTGGCGTTGCCGATATAGCCGCTGTTGACCAGCGACCCCAGCGTGCCGCTGACCTGGACGGCGCTCTGCCCCGAGGTGATCGTGCCGCTGTTGTTGATCGTGCCGCTGTTGCTGTTGCCGTCGAGATAGATGCCCTGCGGCCCGCCATTGATGCTGCCGCTGTTGCTCAGCAGCCCCAGCGTGCCGTAATTGGCGAAGCCGGCCGAGCCGGAGGAAATCAGGCCGGCATTGGTAACTGTGCCCATCGACGTATCGTTCTGCAAGCCCGCCGCAGTCCCGCCCAGGATCGTGCCGGTGGCGGTGTTGACCAGGTTGGTGATCGTGCTCTGGTTGCCGAGGCCCTTCTGCGCGCCGCTGATCAGGCCGCTGTTGGACAGGCTGCCGATGCTGCCGTTGTTGCTGAGGCCATCATTCAGGCCGGTCAGCGTGCCGCTGTTGATAAGCGTGCCGATCGCGCCGGTGTTGGCGACGTAGAAGGCCCAGGTCGTGCCGCTGATCGAGTCGCTATTGTTGATCGAAGCCTGCGTATCGCCGACATAGATGTTGTTGGCTGCCAGCAACAGATTGGTGCCGCTGACCGCACTGCCAAAGGCCAGGCCGGTAAAGCCGCCGCTCGCCACGATGCTGACGCCGGTATAGTTGGAGCCGACGCCGCCACTCACCAGCGTACCGCCAGCCGCCCCCTTCAGATAGGTGGCGTTGGCCGAGAAGCCATTGGCGCCGGTGGTGATCGTGCCGCCGGTGATGCTGGCCGCCTGGGTCACCGCCAGCTTGCCGGCAGTGCCCAGATTGAGCGAGCCGGCGCTCTGGCGGAAATTGCCGTTGACGTTGACGATTGTCGACAGGGTGATGTCGGCGCCCGTGTTGCTGACGATCAGCGCGCTCGCCGCTACGCCCTTTGCGACGATCGAATCGTTGAGCAGCAGCGCCCCCGAGGCGAAAGTGAGGTTGCCGTTCAGGCCGATCGTACCCTGCGTGCCGCCGGCGAAGCCCGTGAAGGTGCCGACGGTGCCGCCCGTGCCGCCGATGATCGTGCCGAACAGGCCGCCGGTATCCGCGCTGATATTGCCCTGGATCACCCCGCTGTTGAGGATCGTGCCGACATTGCCGGCAATCACGTTGCTGCCGCCCGACATCGTGCCGCTATTGTCGATCAGCGTTATGACGCTGTTGTTCTGGATCGCGTTGCCGCTGCCGGCGATCACGCCGCTGTTGGTCAGCGTGCCCAGCGCGCCGTCGTTCAGGATCGCCCAGCTGTTGTTGCTGATCGTGCCGGTGTTGACGAGCTGGCCGATGCTGCCCTGGTTCCACAGCGCGGTAAGGGAGTCGTTGGTGATCCGGCCCGAATTGCTCAGCAAACCAATCGTGCCGAGGTTGTTCACCCCGAACCGCGCGCCACCCAGCGTGCCGCTATTGGTGAAGGTGCCGATGCTGCCCGTTGAAGCGACGTACAATCCGGTGTCGCTGCTGGTCAGCGCCGCTGCATTGGATGCGGTTGCCAGCGTGCCGCCGACATAGCTGTTGTTGATCAGCAACTGCAGCGCAGTGCCGGTCGTGTTGGTCGAGCGGTCCAGGTTGGCGAGCGTGCCGATATCGACCGTCGCGCCGGTCGTATTCAGGCTCGATCCGCTGAGGAGCGTATAGGTGCCCGCCAGGTAATTGCCGGTGCTGACGAAGGTCGACCGGATCGTGCCGCCGCTGGCGGTCGCCACACCGGTGGCGATCAGGCCGCCCAGCGGGTTCACGTCGAGCGTGCCCGTCGTCTGGGTATAGGCGCCGGCAACGTTGATGCTGCTGTTGAGCACCAGGTTTGCGCCGGTATTGCTGACGGTACGTCCGGTCGCGTTGATATTGTCGTTCAGCACCAGGTTGCCGGATGCGAACACCAGGTTCGCCAGCGTGCTGGTGATGCTGCCCTTGTTGGTCAGCGTGCTGCCGGTCAAGGTGCCGAAGGTGGCGCCGGTGCCGCCGCTGATCGTCAGCGCGTTGGCGCTTCGGTTGATGATGTTGCCGGCGATCACGCCGCTGTTGGTAATGTTGAGCGCGGATACGCCCGATGCGAGGTTCAGCGCGGTCGGACCGCGCAACGTGCCGCTGTTGATCAGCGAATTCAAACCGCCGGTACCGATCGAAATACCAAAGGTGCCGCCGCTCATCGTGCCGCTATTGTCGATCGTGTCGATCGTGCCGCTTGCCATGAACATGCCGGCCTGGGTGCCGATGATCTGGCCGGTATTGGTGACGCGGGTGATCGTCCCGGAATTCCACAGGCCGCCGGTGGCGCCGCTGATCAGGCCGCTATTGGTGATCTGCCCGATCGACGCGTAGCTCTGGTTGTTACCGACGCCGCTGCTGGAACTGCTGATGATCGTGCCGGTATTGATCACCGCCAGAATCGAGCCGCCATTATTGGCGACGCCGCCCGCCACCCCCGCGGCCCCGGCGGCCACGGTGATCGTGCCCGAATTGCTGACCGTGCCGATCGTGCCGCCGCTATTGTTGATGATGCCGCGGGCCGTGCCCGAAATCAGCCCGGTGTTGCTGATCGATCCGATCGATCCGAAGCTCGAAATGCCGGTACGCCCGCTGATTCGCCCGGCGTTGGTCAGCACGCCGACACGACTGCTGCCGGTTCGGAGCAGGATCCCCGTCCGCACCGCCGAGATCGTGCCGGTGGCGTTGTTCTGGATGCCGGCCATGCTGACCGTGCCGATATCGATCGCGCTACCCGTCACGGCGGTGCTGATGATGCCACCGCTGTTGAGGAGCGAACCGAGCGTCGAACCCGCTGTGCCGATGATGGTAAGCGCATAGGGGTCGGAGGAGAGGATGGTCCCCGTCGACGTGATGGTCAGGTTGGTTCCGGGATAAACCGTGGCGTCCCAATCGATACCGAC
>JAIYAA010000337.1 GCA_027489295.1 Sphingomonadales bacterium
CCGGACGGCAACCCCGATCCGCTGCTCGCCGCGCACGACATCCGCGAGACCTTCGCGCGCATGGCGATGAACGACGAGGAGACCGTCGCGCTGATCGCCGGCGGCCATACTTTCGGCAAGACCCATGGTGCGGCCGACCCCAGCCAGCATATCGGCCCGGAGCCCGAAGGCGCGGGGCTGGAGATGCAGGCGCTCGGCTGGGCGAACAGCTACGGCACCGGCAATGCCGGCGACACGATCACCAGCGGCCTGGAAGTCACCTGGACCGAGACGCCGACGCAGTGGGGCATGGGGTTCTTCAAGAACCTGTTCGAATATGAGTATGAACTCACCAAGAGCCCGGCCGGCGCGCACCAGTGGGTGGCGAAGGATGCCGGCGAGGTGATCCCGGACGCGCACGATCCGTCGAAGAAGCATCGCCCGACGATGCTGACCACCGATCTCGCGCTGCGCTTCGACCCTGCGTACGAGGCGATCTCGCGGCGCTTCTACGCGAACCCGGACGCGTTCGCCCATGCCTTTGCCGAGGCCTGGTACAAGCTGACCCACCGCGACAGCGGCCCGCACGCCAAGCTGCTCGGGCCGGAAGTGCCGGCCGAGCCGCGCCTCTGGCAGGATCCGGTGCCGGCGGTGGACCATGCGCTGATCGACGACGCCGATGTGGCGGCGCTCAAGGCCCAGATCCTCGGCTCGGGCCTGTCGATCGCGCGGCTGGTGAAGACCGCCTGGGCATCGGCCAGCACCTATCGCGGATCGGACAAGCGCGGCGGCGCCAATGGTGCGCGCATCCGCCTCGCGCCGCAGAAGGACTGGGCGGTGAACGAGCCGGCCGAACTCGCCCAGGCGCTGGGCGTGCTGGAGGGCATCCAGGCGATGTTCAACGCTGCGCAGACCGGCGGCAAGAAGGTGTCGCTCGCCGACCTCATCGTGCTCGGCGGCACGGCGGCGGTGGAAGCCGCGGCGAAGAAGGCCGGGCATGACCTGGCGCTGCCGTTCGCGCCGGGCCGGACCGATGCGACGCAGGAACAGACCGACGCGCACAGCTTCGAGCCGCTCGAGCCCAAGGTGGACGGCTTCCGCAACTATGCGGGCGACACCCTGGGCTGGTCGGAAGAGGAACTGCTGGTCGACCGCGCCGCGCTGCTGACGCTCACCGCGCCGGAAATGACCGTGCTGGTCGGTGGCCTGCGCGTGCTGGGTGCCAATCATGGCGACAGCAAGCACGGCGTGTTCACCGAGTCTCCGGAAACGCTGACCAACGACTTCTTCCGCAACCTGCTCGTCACCAGCTTCACCGCCAAGTGGGAAGCGCAGGGCGACGGCAGCTTCGTGGCGAAGGACCGCAAGACCGGCGAGACCAAGTGGACCGGCAGCCGTGTCGACCTGATCTTCGGCTCCAACTCGCAGCTGCGCGCGCTTGCCGAAGCCTATGCCACCGACGATGCCGAGGCGGCGTTCGTCGATGCGTTCGGCAAGGCTTGGACCAAGGTGATGCACGCGGACCGCGTCGACCTGTGATCCGACAATAAAAAAGGGGCCGCCCGGCACTGCCGGGCGGCCCCTCTCTTTTGCAGGCTAGGCTCAATAGGTGCCCTTGAAGCTCGCATTCAGATTGCCGTCGGTGCTCCGGTCCTTCGACCGTTCGCCCGTCTTCGTCTGATCGGTGGTCGTGGCGGTCGCCTTCGCCTTGTCCTCGCCGAACATCGCGCCCGACTGTTCCTCGTCGCGCCAATGGCTCTTTGCTTCTTCGGCGGTCTTGCGCAGCGTGACCTTGTCGTCGACCGTCTGGATCCAGCGCGACGGGATCGAGTGGTGGCGACCCTCCGCATCGGTGTCGTTCTTGGTCAGGATGATGCGATCACCGCGCACCTTGTCGACGGTGCCGACATGGCTTCCGTCCGACCCCAGCACTTCCATATGCTCGGTCACGCGGCGCAGCGAGTCGCGCTGGCCCGTACGCTCGGTCCGCCAGCTTTCGAATTCGCTGTGGAAGCGCTGCGCGTTCTCGCGACGATATTCGTCATAGTCGCGATCGAACTCCTGGAGCCGGCTGCGGCGCCATTCGCCATAATGCTGGTCGTGCGTGCCGCCCTCGTTGCGCGACTGCTGCTCGTCATAGCGCTGATCCTGGCGGCGGCGGCGTTCGGCCTCCTCATCACCGAACCACGAACGGACCTCGTCGCCGGCGCGGTCGAAGAAGCCGCGGTCACTGTCATAGCCGCGCAGATCGCGATCGTCGGTGCGGTTGCGGCCCTGTTCCTGCTGACCATAGCCGCGCGCGGCGGAATCGCGGCTGCCCCAGTCATTGGCGCCGTAGCTGCGCTGACGATCGTCGCGGTCGCCGTAATTGCCATAACCGCGCGACCCGGTGTCGCTCCAGTCGCGGCTGCCATCGTTCCAACCGCTGCGCTCGTCGCGGCGCTGGCCATAGCCCTGCGCGCCATACGAAGCACGATCCTGGGCACGATCCTGATCCTGCCAGTCCGAGCGTCCGCGATTGCCGTCGTTACGCTGGCCGCGGTCGCGATTGCCGCCCAGCTGGCCGGCGGCGGCATAATCGCGTGCGCTGCTGTAGGTATAGTCGCGGCCGGAGCCGTAATCGCGGGTATAGTCACCCGGCGTGCCACTGTCGTTATAGCCGGTGGGGCCGTAGGGGCCGTAGCGATTGTTGCGGTCGTCCATCTTATCTCTCCTGCTGAGATTCGGCGGCTGCGGCATGCTTGCCGTCACGCGGTTCAAGCGAGCGGAGGGGCGGAACGGTTCCCGGAATTCGGCTTGGGTCGCAGGCACTTCGCCGCTGCCGATACAAAAGCG
>JAIYAA010000243.1 GCA_027489295.1 Sphingomonadales bacterium
AGCAGATCGACGACCGCCTGACCGTTGAACCAGCCGTCGCTCGACCGCGACGCTTCGCCCAGCGCTGCGACCAGCGGATCGTACCGACCGCCGACGAACTTGCGCATGTCCAGCACGGCGCGCGGCGACATCCGGCCTTCGATCTCGAGGATCGCCTGGTCGAGCGCCCGGCGCAGATGGCCAAGGTCGACGGTCAGGCGGCCCTGGTCGAGCGCCTCGAGCGCGGCGTGGTGGCACAGCAGCCGCGCGAAATAGGGCGACCCCAGCGCCAGCAGGTGGATCAGTCGCGTGAGGTTCGGATCGAAGCGGACGCCCGAGGCGGTTTCGCCCAGCGCGATCATCTCCTGGACTTCCGATTCCTCGAGCCGAGGCATCGGCAGGCCGATGATGTTGCGGCGGATCGAGGGCACGTAGCCCACCAGTTCCTGCAGGTTCGACGACACGCCGGCGATCACCAGCTGGACGCGCGCCGAACGGTCCGACAGGTTCTTGACCAGCTCGGCCACCTGCTGGCGGAAGCTCGGCTCGGTCACGCGGTCATATTCGTCGAGGATGATCAGCACGCGCGTGCCGGTGATGTCGGCGCACAGATCGGCCAGTTCGCCGGGATCGAACGCGCCCGCCGGCAGCCGATCGGCCAGGCTGCCGCCGCTCTCCGCCTCGCCCGCATTGGGCGCCACGCCGCGGTGGAACAGCAGCGGCACGTCCTCCAGCACCGCCCGGAAAAGATCCGAGGAGTTCGCGTTGGCGCCGCAGGTCGCATAGCTGACGATATAGCTCGATTCGCGGGCAACGTCGGTCAGCACGTGCAGCAGCGATGTCTTGCCGATGCCGCGCTCGCCATAGAGCACGACATGGCTGCGCTGGCTCTCGATCGCCGAGATCAGCCGCGCGAGCACGCCGAGACGGCCGGCGAAACTGGATCGATCGGCAACCGGCTGGGTGGGCGTGAAGAAGGTCGCCAGCGCGAACCGGGCGCGGGTGATTTCGCGCCGCTCCTCGCGACGGCGATCCAGCGGACGATCCAGCGCCGAGGCGCGGAAGGTGGGAAAGTCGGGCCGCCCGCGCCCCCCATGCGCCTCGCGATGGGGGACCACGGTAGCAGCCAGCGGAAAATAACCGTCGTCCTCGGGTACATCCCGACGCCCGAACGGCCACAAGAACTTCAGCGCGGAACCTACAGCCACTCGAACACCTCATTAAATCCTGCGTCACCCGCAAGGATGACGGACCCTGGCTCGCGCCTTCTGGCGCCCCCCCTAGAGAACCGGCCCCGCTTCAGCGGCGCTTGATAAATTCGTACGGCTTGATCACGAACGCGATGTACGCCAGCACCAGAACAATCGTGAGGATTGCGAAAACATGATAGTTTTCGTTCCCGAGATAATTGGCGACCGCGCACCCGACCGCCGGTGGCAAATAGCTGATCATCGTGTCGCGCACTACCGAATCGGCCTGGGATCGTTGCAAGAAGATTACGATCAGGCCAGCGAATATCGCGATGGTCACCCAATCATAGGGCGTCTGCATGCATGTCCTTTCTATTCGGCGCCGGAATCGAAGGACTTCCGACGTCGTCCGAACCGCACTAGCAGCGGCCGGCGCAACTCGCTAGATACCGCAGTGCGTGATAAAAGGTCGTTAAGACGCAGCTACGCCGAAAATCGACGGCCTGAGGGCGCGTTCGACACCCCAGCGGCGAAGATCGCGGACGCCACCGGTTAGGAGGATATTCCCGTGGAGGGATGTTCTACGCCATGGCATCGTTCGATCCGGTTGCTTGTACTGGAGGCCATTGATAATGAAGCGCGGACCCGGGGGAACATTTGTGCGAGTAGACAACGTTCAGCAGACTGGAGAAGCGCGCCTCGCCGGTCAGGTATCGCGTGCGTGCGCTGCAACAGCGCTGCTCGCCTCTGCTGTGTGGATCCAGCCGGCGCTGGCGCAACGGCAGGCGTTCACACCGCGCCCCAGCGGCACCGAGCGGCAGATCGACGTGCATGCGACGGGGCAGCTGGAGTATAACGACAACGTTGTGCTCAACGACCCGCGCATCACCAGCGGCGCACGCGGGGACGTGATCGCATCGCCCTCGCTTGATCTCAGCATTGTCCTGCCGCGTGCGACCGGACAGCTCTATCTGGCGGGTACGGTCGGCTATCGCTTCTATCGCCGCTACACGAACTTCAACCGCGAGAATATTTCGCTCACCGGCGGCGGCGACCAGCGGATCGCGTCCTGCGTGGTGCACGGCGAGGTGGGCTATCAACGCCATCTCACCGATCTGTCGAGCGTTCTCGTCCAGGATACTGCCCCCGCGCTGAACAATACCGAGGAAGCGCGCGCCTATTCCGCCGATATCGGCTGCGGGGCCGCCTATGGGCTGCGCCCGGCGCTCGCCTATTCGCGCAACGAGGTTCGCAACAGCCTCGCCCAGCGGAAATTTGCCGATTCGAACACCAACACGGTCACCGCGCAGCTGGGCCTGACGTCGCCGGCACTGGGCACCGTTTCCGTGTTCGGGCGGATGTCGGACAGCAGCTACATCCATCGCACGGTGCCGGGGTTCAGCGGCCGCGACGGGATGAAGAG
>JAIYAA010000280.1 GCA_027489295.1 Sphingomonadales bacterium
AACGATCAAGATGCCAGCCTACCCGCTCGGCTCCGCTGCGCTCCGCCTCCCGTCCAGGCTGGCATCGGAGGCGCGTATCAACTAACTATGCAACCGGACCAGTCATCGCGGGCAGTCCACGAACCGCACTCTCCTTTCGGGGTGCGAAAGGACGCTCCTGAGTGCCCACCGCATCGTGCAGCAAAGGCCCGCACGCAATACGGGGCAGTTCGGAGGCTTACGGACCACCAATCGCGCGGCGGTCCCGCTTGGACAGGGCAACGAGGTCGCGGCCGCCGCTGGTCGCATCTGCAGTGTTTCCAACGATGCTCCGCATCGCCAGAACCTCTGGCTGAGCCGCTCGACACTCGTCCGGGTCGAGACGTGCACGGGATGGCATGTTTCTAATGGAATTTTCCCATTAACGCGGCTTGACACAGGCCTCGCCAGAATGAGTATAAGTAATACCTATCTCGCGGTCTCCGCGACGTTGCCGAGGAAGGTGGATGCTAGTTTCACGTCGGTGCTTCACTCGTTCCGCAGCAGCAATGGCGTCTGCTGTAGTCGTTACCGACTCGCTGCGCGCGGCACCATTGGCGGAAGGCGACCGTCGCACGCGCATCCTTGCCAGTGTCGACCCCGACTTGCGGGGGCCGCTTGCCTCGCAATCCGATTTCAGCGGTACGCCTCTCAACAATTCGGTCCTGCCTGCCGCCCGTGCGTCCATCGTCCCGGCGCCGCCGTATCCGGCACCTGCGGTCGAAATTCGGACGATTGAAGGCCGCGGCACTGCCCCGCCGGTGAAGCTTTTCATTATCAATCGGGGCAAGCCCGGCGAGCGCAAGCCGGCGATCCTGCATACGCATAGCGGCGGTTTTGTCCTGATGCAGGCCGCGGATGCGTTGCGCGACTTGCAGGCGATCGCCCGCGTACATGACTGCGTCATCGTGACGGTCGAGCATCGCCTGGCGCCAGAGACGATTTTCCCTGGCGCTTTGGAAGACAATTATGCCGGGCTCCTGTGGCTTTATAGGAACGCGGATGCGCTTGGCGCGGACCGGGAGCGTATCGCGCTGATGGGAGAAAGCGCAGGCGGCGGGCATGCTGCGATGTTGGCCATTGCCGCGCGCGATCGCCGCGAGGTTCCACTGCTGCTGCAGCTGCTGGTGTATCCGATGCTGGACGATCGTACCGGCAGTACGCGCATGCCGCCCGACCTGGTCGGGGCCATCGGCTGGACCCCTGCCCAGAACCGGTTCGGCTGGAGTTCCTTCCTTGGTGTCCCTGCAGGTTCGCCAAGGGTGCCCTATGGTTCGGTTCCCGCGCGGGTTGCCGATTTGCGCGGCCTGCCGCCGGCGTTCATTGGTGTGGGCTCGATTGATCTGTTCGTCGAAGAGGACATGGACTATGCGCGCCGGCTGATCGGCGCAGGGGTGCCGACCGATCTGCTGGTGGTACCGGGCGCCTATCACGGCTTTTACGGGGCGGTTCCGCAGGCGCCCGTCTCAATCCGGTTCGTCGCCGCGATGCACGACGCGCTCCGCCGTGCATTCAAGCGACCGGTATCGGTCTGAGCCAAACCGACGGGGCCGATCCGTGCCTGCGCGCGCTCCCTATCGGGGAACGATCGCGCACGGAGTACGGCAAGCCAACCTCTTCCGGGAAGGGAGATACCGTGCCATGGCTGGTAAAGTAATATATTTTTATTGACCGAGCGACTGTCCGGACCTTAGCTGGCCGCCATGATCACCACGCCGGGGACCGGCGTCGGATTGGGAGAGGCACCACCATGCATTTTGATGTGACCGGATCGGCACCGGCCGGCCAAGCGCAATACGCCCAGGCGTCTGGGGCGGTATGGATGTCTGCCATGGTGGCGGCGCTGGGCGGTGTGCTGTTCGGCTATGACTGGGTCGTAATCGGCGGCGCGAAGCCGTTCTACGAGGCGGCCTTCGGCCTGACCGCGCCGACCGATCAGGCCTGGGCGGTGAGTTGCGCGTTGATCGGTTGTCTCGCCGGGGCTATCGCCTCGGGTGGGCTCAGCGACCGGCTCGGCCGCCGTCCGGCGCTGCTGATCGCCGCCGTGATCTTCGCGGTTTCGTCGCTGGGCACCGCGGTCGCGGCATCCTTTCACGGTTTTGTACTTTGGCGCATCGCCGGCGGTGTCGCCATCGGCATGGCGTCCGGCCTCGCACCGCTGTACATCGCCGAGATCGCCCCGCCGGGCGCGCGCGGGCGATTGGTGGTGCTGAACCAGATCGGCATCGTCGTCGGGCTCCTGGGTGCCCAGATCGTCAATCTGTTGATCGCGGAGCCCGTCATCGCCGGGGCGGCGCCGGCCGATATCGCGGCATCGTGGAACGGGACGACGGGCTGGCGCTGGATGTTCGCCGCGGCGGCCGTTCCGGCGATTGTGTTCCTGGTCGGCTGCCTGTTGATCCCGGAAAGCCCCCGCTGGCTGTTCCAGCGCGGTCGCAAGGCGCAGGAAAGGGCGGTGCTGGTGACGTTCGGCGGGGAGGCCCATGCGGACGTGGCGCTGGAACAGATTCGTGCCGCGCTGCAGGCGGGGCCGGGGCGCTCGCTTCGATCGGTGCTCGGGGAGGCGCGGCTGCGAAAGGTTCTTGGAATCGCGATCGTCCTTGCCGTCCTCCAGCAATGGTGCGGCATCAACGTGATCTTCAACTATGCCCAGGAGATCTTCGCATCCGCGGGCTATGCCGTGTCGGACACGCTGTTCAACATCGTCATCACCGGCGTCGTCAACATGGTCTTCACGCTCGTCGCGCTGGGCACGATCGAACGGCTGGGTCGGCGGCGGCTGTTGCTGATCGGTTGTGCCGGGCTGGCGGCGATCTATCTGGTCCTCGGCACCTGCTATCTGTACGGGCTGCAGGGCTGGCCGCTCCTCGCGCTGGTCGTTGCAGCCATCGCGCTTTACGCAATGACGCTGGCGCCCGTCACCTGGGTGGCGCTGTCCGAAATCCTGCCCGGTGAAGCGCGCGGAGCCAGCATGGCGGTCGCCACGACGGCCTTGTGGGCGGCGTGCTTCCTGCTCACCTATTCCTTCCCACTGCTGAACGCGGCGGCGGGGACGGGGGTGACCTTCTGGCTCTATGCGTTCGTCTGTGCCGCCGGCTTCGCGTTCATCTCGGCCAAGCTTCCCGAAACAAAGAACCGCACGCTCGAGGATATCGAACAGGGCTGGCGCTGAGCGGGTTCATGGCCCGGCAGCGGCGTGGTCCGACGCCGCTGCCATGAGCGACCATCCGGATCCCCCGACCGCGCGGGTCGGGGGGATCCCCTGGTCAGGCGCCGCTGAGCGCTCGCAACTGGCGCGGGGTGACCTGCGCCTTCGGCCGGAACCCACTGCTTGCCATATACGCCTCGAGGCTGGCGACAAGCTGGCGACTGACGGGGTCTTCGGCGTCCAGCCCGAAGCCGCAGACTATCGCGCGGCCCTTGCCGACCGCCACTTCGACGATCAGGCCCAGCGGGCGCGCGGTGAACCAGTCGTCGATCACGCGCACGATCGGCTCCACGCCGGCGGGCAGCAGATCGAGCCGCAGCGCGCCGGCCCGATGCATCGGATACCACCATTGCCAGTTGCTGTGGGCCTCGGTCGGGAAATCGGCCAGCGCGGGATGCTTCGGATCGCAATAGACGCCCAGCGTAGTCGGGGCCTGCTGGTTGGTCCAAAGTGTGCTCCAGAAGATGCTGGAGAAGCCCAGCTTGACCGGCCTCTCGGGATAGTTGGCGATCCTGTCCGGCGAAAGGCCGATGAGCATGCGCTCGCCGCGGTCGAGGCGGGCAAGCACGGCCTCGTCGATCCGGTCGGCCCGGCTGATGCCGGCGGACGGGGCAGGGGGCGCCGACGGGTAGATCCAGAGATCCCAATCATTTTCCGCGATCGGCCGGCCGTTCTCGCGGACCGTCACGATCAACCGTGCTGCCGTCGCGCGCGTCGTGGTCAGCGGCGCACGTGCGGTCAGCGAGAGCGGGGCATTGCCGTTGGGCACACGCTGTTCGGCGAAGTTCCCCTCGGCAATGCGGCGGCCGTCGACATCCTCGACCCGCCAGGCAATCTGTGCTGCCTGGATGGGCGCGGCAGAGAAGTTGGCGATGTCGACGGAAAACTCGAGCTGCTCCTCCGATCGAAAGACGCGGCGGGGCAGGCGGGCCAGCGGTACTACTGCACCGCAAAACCGGCGATATTCCTCGCCGGTCACATATCCCTTGTCGTCCCAGAAGGGATCGACCACGCCCACCAAGGCAGTGCCCTGGCCCGAGAAGTCCTGCAGCCCGAGCAGCTGGAAGCCCCCCATGCGATGCGTGCGCAGCGCGCTCTCGATGTCCTCCTTGTAGCACATCACCTGTAGCCGGCCGGAGGCGTAGTGGAACTCCGGCGCAAGATCGTGCAGCCCGCTGGCACGCAGCCGATCCTCGAAGATATCGAAGTTCCGGGCCTTCAGATGGCCGGTATATTTGCGCCGCTCCTCCAGATTGGGATAGACGCACCATTGCCCCATCTCGTGGCAGATGACGGGGACGGCACGCTTGCCGATATAGTCCGCATAGTCGGTCCGCGTCTCGGGGGGCTTGGCGTTGATCCGGGACTTCAGCTCCTCGCCCCAGGCCTGGATGCGCGGATCGGGCGTGACGTGGAACTGGTTTTCGGGAAGCTGCGGCCAGCCAGATCCCGATGTCCACACCCGGCGCGGATCGATGCAGCGATACTTGCGAACATAGTCGGACAGCCAGGCGTCGCGGCGCGCTTCTCCCGCGCGGTCGCCACCGCCGGGTTCGTTGCCGTGGGTCATCAGGACGATGCACGGGTGGTTGCCATGCTCTGCCAGGATGCGATCGGTTTCGGCATGGACCCAGGCATCGACCGGCTTGCCGCTGCCGATGACGGTCGACTGGTTGGCCCAGACCATTTCCACCTGCACATAGACACCGGCCTCGTCCGCGGCCTCGAGCGCGGCCTGGGGCGGGCAATAGCTGTGGAAGCGGATATGGTTCAGACCATAGTCCTTGATCCGCCGCATGATGCGCCGCCACGGTGCGATTTCCGTCGGCGGGTGGCCCGTCAGCGGGAAGATGCTGCAGTCCAGCGCCCCGCGGAACATGATCGGGCGGCCGTTGAGCCTGAACCCGTCCGGCCCGCCGACAAGCTCGCGCCAGCCGAAACGGCCCTGCCAGTCCGCACCGTTCGCCAACCGCACGGTGACATCGTGCAGCACGGGATCGAATTCGTCCCAGGGGCGGGCGGCGGGGTCTTCGGGATGGATCTGGAGCCGCGCTTCGAACCGGCCCTCCTTGCCCTGCCACGTCACCGGCATGCGCACGGTCCGGCCGCCAACGCGGAGGTCCGCCTGGCGGGGCGAGGGCGCATCCCCCAGGCGTCGTGCGATACCCCGCACGACGAGCGTGCGGTCGACGAACCGGGGCAGGAGGTCGACATGGTCGATCCAGGCCGCCTCGCTCGCCTGCAGCTCGATGCGGCCGGCGATGCCGTTCCAGTTGCCCTGGGTGTGATCGGTGACACCATGGCCATTGTGACCGATGTCCACGATCATTCGATTGTCGACGCGGATCGTCAGCCGATGGCGGCCGGGTGTGAGCGCACCCAGGTCATACCGGTGCGGCACGTGCAGCGCCTCGCTCCGGCCGAAGGGCAGGTCGTCGATCCAGACACGGGTTTCCCAGTGCGCGCGTTCGAGGAAAAGCTCGATCCGCTTGCCGCGCCAGTCGGCGGGGATGTCGATGTCCCGCTGATACCAGGCAGCACCGCGATACCAGCTATCGGGCTGTAGGAAAAACGGCACCTTCACCTGCCCGGCGACGCGGTAGGGGGCGTCCTCCGTGGCGGTGAACCAGCCCTTGTCGTTGATGTCCCCCGTCCAAGGCGTGTCGATCGCAACCGGATGACCGATCCGATGCTGCTCCAGGGTGCCGGGAAGGGGCAGCTTGTCCGCCAGTTCTGTCGCGTACCAGCGTGCCGCCTCTCCCTTGTCGTCCGGGTCGAGCGCGCGGCGCCAGACGGCAGCAAGATCATGTGCCTGCGCCGGTTGCGCGGCCATCGCCACGCCTCCCGCCACCCCCAGGAATGGTGCCGCGGCGAGCGACTGGATCAGGCGGCGACGGCCAATGCCGCCACCTGCGTTTGACGCATCGTTCAAAAACTCTCTCCCTGCCCGCATGGTCTCCCATGCCAGTTAAGTATGATATTATTGGCCGTGGGCGGGAAAGCAAGCGCGGTTTGGTGCCATCCGGCAGGTTAGGCCGGGCACCGGCGCGACCGGCCTTGGCGCAGCGTCCCGTCGCTTCGGTGGCGGCAACGCCTGCGACCCGGATGCAAGAAGGCAGCCGGGACGATGCAATCGCCCCGGCCGCGCCGGCATTTCAGTAATAGGCGCGCAGAATCAGCGAGAAACGACGGTCGTTCAGGCTGTACTGCAGCGGTTCCGTGGGCGTGCCGATATAGGTCTGGCCCATGCGGTTGTTGAGGTTGACCCCCTCCAGCGTGAGCGAAATCTTCTTGTTGAGATTGTAGCTGATGGAGGCGTCTAGGCTCGCATAGGGGGCCTGGATCTGCGGAAGACCTGTTGCGCCGCTCCCGACGGTGGTGTTCAGGTAACTGCTCCGCCACGAATAGGCCAACCGCGCACTGGCGGGTCCGAGTTCAGCAGCATTGCGCCGCTCAACGAACCGAACACGCCCTATTGGGTTTCCGGCAACCGCCAGGAGGGCAATTTCTTTGATCCCGCCGGTCAGGCGCGGATGCTGCTCGCCACGTCGGCTGCGCTGAAGGCCCATGGATCGAAGGCGCGCCTTTCCGCCATGGACGAGACCAATCCCGCGACCTTCGTGCTCGACTGGGCGGGGTATACCGCAGAGGCGCGTGCGGCGGTCCAGCAACTGAATACCCACAGCTACAGCACCATCGGGCTGACCGGCGTCCGCGACGTGGCAACGGTGGCCAGGCTGCCGCTATGGATGTCGGAAGTCGATCTCTCGGCGCCAAATACCATCCAGGACTTCAACGACCCGACATCGGCGCTGGCGCTGGGAGAGCAGATCGCGCTCGATCTGAAGCGGCTGGAGCCGGAGGCTTGGGTGATCTGGCAGGCGGTCGAGCCGAGCGCGCTGGCCGGCGATCCGGGCTCGAACTGGGGCCTGATCCGTGCCGACATGTCAGTCAAGCGGCCGGCGGATCTGAGCTTTCATCTGACGGCGAAATATTTTGCGATGGGAAGCTTCAGCCGCCATCTGGGCCCCGGCTATCGGCTGGTGCGCAACAACGATCCCGATACCGTGACCGCCCTTTCCCCCGACGGGCGGCGGGCGGTCGTCATCCATGTCAATCACGGGGTCTATGCCCGGCGTCTCGACATTGCGACGGAGGGGCTGGGCGGATCGAGCTGGAAGATCTCGGGCCTGCTGGTCGATGAAAGTGCCGCGGTTGCCAACTGTTCCGGGCGGACGCCGACCGCCATTGCACCCGCCCGGGCGATTACCGCCGTAGTCCTGGACCGCGTCGATCCTTAGCGAATGGTGCAGGTGACGGCCGCCACCGGCCGTCACCCGGATGCCGGTTCAGAAGCTGGAGCGCGGCTCATGGCCGCCTGCCGCCAGCAGCAGATCCAGCGCGCCTTCGATCAGATCGTGCATCAGTCGCGTCGCCTTGACCGGATCGCCCTCCATGATCGCGGTGGCGACCTTGCGGTGATTGATCGCGCTGGCCCGGGTGACGCCGGCATAGGCGTTGGTGCGGCGGATGCTGAAGCGCAGCGTGCTTTCCGTGAGGTCGCGAAACTGGCGCATGAAGCGATTGTTGCTGGCCTCGAGCACCGCGATGTGGAAGCCGATATCGGCCTCAAGCGGATCGTCCTCTCCCTTTTCGGCGGCAAACATCCGGTCGATCGCGGTGACGATCTGGCGTCGTTGGGGGCCGCTGGCGCCGAGCGCGGCAAGGCCCGCGGCGCGCGGCTCGATCGACATGCGGATCTCGGTGAAGTCGATCAGCAGATCGATCGAAAATTCCCGCTCCAGCAGCCATTTGAGAACGTCGGGATCGAGCAGGTTCCAGCTCGCCTCGGGTTGCACCATGGTGCCGGCCTTCTGCCGTGGGCGCAGCAGGCCCTTGGCGGTCAGCATCTTCACCGCTTCGCGCACCACCGGCCTGCTGGCGTTGTACTGCTGGCAGAGCTCCGCCTCGAAGGGGAAGCCGGTGGCGCTGTTGAACCGTTCGGTCACGATGGCTCGGCCCAGATCGTGCACGATCCGCGCGGTTAGATTGCGGCCGGTCACCTTGTTTTCGGACCGGCTTTCCTGTTCTGCAACGTCATGCTCTTCCGCCATGGCTTTCGACTAGCCGATGGGGATGGCGAAGTCAGCAGGTGGCGACTCAGCCGGCGAAGCGGGGCTGCGGGAGCCCCTGTACGCCGGGATCGATTTCGAAGAGGCAGCCTGCCAGCGGCTCCCCTGCCGCGTCGATCCTGGAGGACGTGACGAACATCCGGTCTAACGCCGGACCGGCAAAGGTGCAGCTGGTAATGTTGGTGGCGGGCAAGGCGATGGATCGGAGCAGCTTCCCCCCCGGAGAAAAGCGGGAGATGCGGCCGCCGCCCCAATGCGCGATCCAGATACAGCCCTCGGCATCGGTGGTCATGCCGTCGGGAAACCCCCATGCGTCCTCGAACCGGAGCAATACCCGTTTGTCGGAAAGCGATCCGTCCGGCGCGAGATCCATCGCGTAGATCGTGCGGGCGGCGCTGTCGGTGTGATATAAAGTTTTGTTTTCCGGGCAAAAGGCGGGGCCATTGGCGACTCTGTAGCCGTCGTCGAGCCGATTCCAGCGAAGATCCGCGTCAAGGCGATACAATGCGCCGCTCGCCTGCTCGTCCTGATCGTCTTTCGACCCCGCCCAGATCCGGCCGGCCGCATCGACCTGGGCGTCGTTCAGGCGATTTTGCGGGCGTTCTGGTTCCGGGTTGCCGATTGGCCGGATCGCGCCGGTATCGATATCCAGAAAGGCGAAGCCGCTGCGAAAGCCCGCCACGAAATCATCGGCGGCGGCGCGCGGCAGAACCCAGCCGATCGGTTCCGGAACCGGAAGCGCGGTATGACGCCCGGAGTCGATGTTCAGGGCATGCACCTTCCGCCCGAGAATATCGACCCAGAGCAACGCCTGCCGCGACTCGTCCCACAAGGGGCCTTCGCCCAGCATGTCCCGTTGTGCGCGCTCGATGATTCTGACCTGCAACGCCGTCTCGCTTTCCTGAAAGGTGACCGGCTGCAAAAATATGATATTTTGTTGACCCTTGTCGAGGGCGTCCTTTATTGTCCCCACGCCGACCGGAGAGCGTTTCACGGTGCGGACGAGCAGAGGGAGAGGATCGATGGCCGGATACCGGGAAAAGGGCGGGTGCGCGTGAACGGCGAGGCTCGGGACAGGATTTGCCGTATCGAAAGCTTCGCCGTGCTGCCGCGCTGGCTGTTTGTGCGCATCGAAACCGACCAGGGGGCGGTCGGCTGGGGCGAGGCGACGCTGGAGGGGCATGGCGAGGCGGTGCAAGGCGCGATCGATGCGGCGCGCGATAGGCTGATCGGCCACGATCCCGATCGGATCGAGGATGCCTGGCAAATGCTGCACCGCCTGGGCTTCTATCGGGGCGGGCCGGTGTTGCTCTCGGCAATCTCCGGCATCGATCAGGCGCTATGGGACATCAAGGCCCGCAAGCTGGGCGTGCCGGTGTACCAGCTGCTCGGCGGTGCCGTCCGCGATCGCATTCCGGTCTATGCCTGGATCGGCGGGGACCGCCCGCACGACGTCGCCGCCGCCGCCGCTGCGCGCAAGGCGCAGGGCTTCACCGCCGTGAAGATGAACGCGACCGAAGAGATCGGCTGGCTCGACAGTCCGGCCGGTATCGAGGGGCTGGTGGAGCGGGTGGGGCTGGTGCGCGATGCCGGCATCGACGTCGGTGTCGACTTCCACGGCCGCGTGCACAAGCCGATGGCGCGGCGCATGCTGCAGGCGATCGAGCCGCTGGGTCCCCTGTTCGCCGAGGAGGTGCTGCTCGGCGAGCATCCCGGCGCGATCGCCCAGCTGGCGCAGCACACCAGCATCCCGCTTGCGATGGGGGAACGCCTCTACAGCCGCTGGGACTTTCGCCCCTTCTTCGAAAGCAATGCGATCGATATCGCCCAGCCCGATCTCGCGCATGCCGGCGGCATTTCGGAATGCCGCCGGATCGCCGCGATGGCGGAGACCTACGACGTCGCGTTTGCGCCCCATTGCCCGATCGGCCCGCTGGGGCTGGCGGCATGCCTCCATGTCGCGGCGGCAACGCCCAATTTCGTGATCCAGGAAATGTCGCTCGGCATTCATTACAACGGCCCTTCGCAGGATCTTGCCTCGTTGATGAAGACTCCGGCGATGTTCGACGTTTCGAACGGTGCCGTGGCCCTTCCACAGGGCCCTGGCCTGGGCGTGGAGATTGACGAGGATGCGGTGCGCGAGATGGCGCGCACCCCGCACCGGTGGCGCAATCCTGCCTGGCGCGGACCGGACGGTGAATTGCGCGAATGGTGACCCGCGGCATTCTGATCACCGGCGGGCTCGGCGATATCGGTCTCGCCGTCGCGCAAGCCTTCGCCGCGGAGGGCGCGAACCTTCTGCTGTTGGACTTGCGGGAGGATGACGGGCGTGTCGCTGCCGACCTGCAGGCAAGCGGGGCGGCGATGGTGCTCAGCCGCGCCGTCGATGTGGCGGACGAGTCTGCGCTGGCCGGAGCGGTGGCGCTGGCGGTCGAGCGGTTCGGGGCTCTCGACTTGATCGTCAACATCGCCGGCATGATGCTGTATAAACCGATCGCCGAACTGGCGGCGGCGGATTGGCGGCGCATGCTCGACGTCAATCTGGTCGGTGCCGCGCTTCTGACGGGACACGGGCTGCGGGTGATGCAGCGCGGTGGCTGCATCGTCAACATCGCGTCGATCCATGCCCGTCGCACCTCCCCGCTGGTGGCGCCCTATGCCGCGGCAAAGGCGGCGCTGGTCAGCCTCACGCGGTCCGCGGCGATCGAAGGCAAGCCCCTCGGCATCCGCGTCAACGCGATCCTGCCCGGGGCCGTGGATACCGCGATGCTGCGTGCCAGCCCGAATATCCGATCGGGCGCCGAAGTGGTCGATCCGGCCGATCTCGGCGTGCCGCAGGACATCGCGGCGATCACCCGATTCCTCGCCTCGGACGGTGCGAGCTTCATCACCGGGGAGGATATCGTGGCCGATGGCGGTCGGATGGGGCGTCTTTGACACCGGGTCGCCGCGACGGCCCCGTCCGGCCGGAGCATCAGCGCGCGCCGCGGATCCAGAGTGACCATCCCGCCCAGACGAAGCCGATCTGGACCAGAACCCGGAGGGAGGCCGCGCCCGGCGGTGGAAATACCGGGTCCGGACGGGAAAAGTCCCAGAGGTGCAGCGGCAGATAGGCCGTGCACAGCAGCGCAAAGGCGAGTCCCGCCAGCGCCCTGCTGCGCGGCCATAGCGCTGCGAGGCCGATGGCGATCTGCAGCAAGGCGGTCGTCTTCAACACCAGCGCCGCCGGAAACACCGGCGGGACCAGCGTCGCGAAATAGTCGGGCCTGGTCAGGTGGCCGACCGCGCCCGCCAGCATCACCACCGCGACGAGAAGCGCCAGCACCCAGCTGAGGATGGACCCGAGAGGGCGGCGCGTGGGGCGCGGCACGGGCTCAACCATGGTTCACTCTGGTTGCGGCGACGGCCACCTCCTTCCAGCTGTCCCAGGTGGCCAGTCGATCGGCATAGGCGCCGGGCACGATCATGGTCGGCAGGACGCCGAGGAACAGCCGCAGCGGCGGCGTGTCGGAGTCGACGAGCGCGAGGATCGCCGGGCCTGTCGCTTCGGGTTCGCCGAACAGTTCGGGTGGCATCTGCGCCTGGCGGGCCTGCATCGCGTCTCGTACTTGTGCGTAGGCGTCGATGGGCATGGCGTGCACGGCCGAGTTTCCCGCCCAATCGGTCTGGTAGGGCCCGGGCTCGACCAGCGTCAGCCTGACCCCCGTTCCGACAAGTTCCTGAGACAGGGCTTCGGAGAGGCCTTCGACGGCCCATTTCGAGGCGTGGTAAGCGCCCAGGCCGGCGAACGAAACGATTCCGCCGATCGTCGACAGCTGGACGATATGTCCGTGTCCCTGGCCGCGCAGGATCGGGAGCACCGCCTGCGTCATGTGGAACAGCCCGAAGAAATTCACCTCCATCTGGTCACGCATCTGCTGCTCGGTGACCTCCTCCACCATGCCGAACAGGCCGTAGCCGGCGTTGTTCACGACCACATCGAGATGGCCGAGCGCCTGTGCGGCCGTCGCGGCGACCTTTCGGCATTGGTCCCGGCTCGTGACGTCCAGCTGCAGGGGCACGATGCGGTCGCCATATTTCTCGACTAGGTCGGCGAGGCTCTCCGGATTGCGGGCGGTCGCCGCAACCCGGTCGCCCCGTTCCAGCGCAGCGGTGGCGAAGACGCGTCCCAGGCCGCGGTTGGAGCCCGTGATAAGCCAGGTCTTGGACATAAGCTCTCCTTGCAGGTGGATCTGAACAGCGATAACATCGGTCATAACGGCTATTTGAACGATGTATAGATGCAAAATGATTCTCTGCCGGCGCGCGCCGGCTATCACCATGGCGATCTTCGTCAGGCGATGATCGTCGCCGCCGACGCGATCATCCGCGACAAGGGGCTGGAGGGGTTTTCCCTGCGGCAGGCGGCGCGCATCGCGGGCGTGTCGATCGGCGCTCCGGCGCACCATTTCGGCAGTCTCAAGGGGCTGCTGACCGAAGTCGCGCTGCTCGGCTATGAGAGCTTGGGAAGCTATCTCAACGCGGTTCCGAACGAGGGGCCAGCCGGCTTGGTGCTGCGTCGTCTGGCGCAGGCCTATGTGGATTTCGCGCTGGCCCATCCCGGGCGCTTTCGCCTGATGTTCCGCCCGGATCTCGTCGATCGCGAAGACCCGCGCTATGCGGCGGCAAGCGAGCAGGCATTGGCCGGGTTCGCCGCGGCGATCGGCCGACGCGAGGGCGCGGGACCGGATCGTATGGCTGATCTGTTCCTGGTGTGGTCCTCGATCCACGGCATCGCCAGCCTGGCGCTGGACGGCAAGGCACGATATTTGTTCGACGGCGTCGATGCGCAGGATTTCGCGGCGCGGATCTTGCCGGAGCTGCTGGCTACCGTTTGGCCCTATGGCGTCTCCGAATGACGAGAGCGGCGGGGGATTGCCCCAGGGCGCCTGGAAGGCCCATCGCCAGCAGGCTTTCCGCTGCGATATACATGCTGCCTGCGTTGGAATAGACGTCCCCCAGCGCCGGCTGCGCTCCGGCAAAGCCAATCGTCAGGTATCCCGCCGCATCGAAATTCGTCGGGTTTGAGAAGATTGCTCGTTGCGCGGCCATCGTCGTGGCGCGGATCTGGCCTGCAGGGAGCGAGGCCGGCAGCCGTTTGCGGAGCGCCAGCAGCTGGAACACGGCGGTGCGATAGGTCAAGGGCGGCATTCCACGTATCGTCGCCACGGGTGTTTGGGCGCGCACCGAAGAGCAAGGCTAAGCATGGCGCCACCAGTGGAATCAGCCGATCCATCGTGTGCGAGGCCGGATCGAGAAGATCTTCGGAACGTGGAAAAGTTGCTACGGCATCAGGTGTAGGCGATGGCGAGGCCTCGCCAAGGCCACCGCGCAAGTCCACCTTACCGCCATCGCCTACCACCTCAAATGCATCGTCAACGTTTTCGTCGCAGCGGTGGAATGGCGCCGATACCTCGTCCAACACCGTGGCGATGCCGCGAAGGGCTGCGCAATACAACAAAACATCAACTTCTCAGCACTCTACGCCTACTTGCGCACAGGTCTCCTCAAGAATCGCTTCAACGCTGAAGTTATTTCCTTGGCTAGAAGGATGCTCGCCGGTGCACCAGTTTGAGGTCCCTCAGGTATGGTAATAAGGCCTTGTACGTTACATGGCAGACCGTACCAAACACTTACTCGGGATGGGGAACCGCGTTCTACAGCGGTCAAATCCTGCCCCCGCAACCAAACATCACCCAAGCAGGCCCCGGCGCACCAGCTCCGGGGCCTGCTTGCGTTCCGGGCCCGGCCCAGGCGTCACGAGGCCCCACCGCTGCTCGCAACGTCCACGACGTGGCGCCCCGGACCCAGATCCCCGCAAGACAAGACTTCGCCTTCGATCTCCAGCACCCGCACGGCGCCGGGCCCCTGCACCCGCGCCACCGCCATCCCAGGCATCGGTAGTCTCAGGACGAGATCGGCCCGCACATTTCCCGGGATCTGCAACATCAGCCGAGGCGTCGCGCCACCCCGCCAGCGAACCTCCACCGGCCCGCGGATCGTCGGCACGCGCGCCTCGAAGTGACTGAGTATGCCCGGCTGCGGCGCGATCCGTATCCGCCGGGCTCCGGCTTCGGTGACCGTCACGCCGGCGATATGGCGCGCGATCAGGTTGAGCGGTGCCGTGCCCCAAGCGTGGCTGAACGTCGTGTTGAGCTTCAGCCCCGGGTTCCACGCTTCCATCACGATCGTTGCGTTCCAGCGTTCGCGCATGGCCAGCCAGCTCTGGTCGCCGCGCGACGTGATCAGCGCCAGCGCCGCGTCCGGCTGTCCGCCGCGATACAGCGCCTCAAGCAGAAACTGCGCGCCGTAGACGCTCATTCGCATGCCCTGCTGCGCGAGCAACGCGGCGCCGACGCGGGCGGCCCCGTCGGACGCCACGCCGAGTGCGATGGCGAAGGCGGTGGCGTGCTGCGAGCAATGCTCGGTGCCGGTCCCGTCGCGGTAGAGACCTGAGGGCGTGCGCAGCCGTTGGTCCATCGCCGCGCGCATCCGCGCCGCCCGCCGTGCAAGGTCTC
>JAIYAA010000190.1 GCA_027489295.1 Sphingomonadales bacterium
AACCGGATCTGAGCCATGTTTTTGGGAGCAACCCCGATGACCAGCGACCCGCAACTCACCATCACTCTCGCCGTATCGGGCCTGGCCGGCCTGGGCATGATCACCGCAGCGGCGCTTTCCGGCTGGCGCGGCTGGCTGGCGCTGAAGCACCGCGAACTGGCGGAACTCCGCCGTCCGGAGGCGACCACGACGACGATGCCCAGCCCCGCCTCGCGGATCGAGCTGGCCGACCTCAAGGAACGCATCCGCAAGCTGGAAGCGATCGCCGCCGGGGTCGATCTGTGAGCAACGCCACCCCGCCGGCGGCGGAGACCAACCCCGCCCCGGCGCCGGAGCGGGCACCCCGCCCCCGGCTCGGGCTGCGCTACGGCGCGGCGACGACCAAGTAATCGCGAGGCTGGAAAATCGCGCACGGTACGGCTAGCGCGAGATCCATGACCAGCCTCGCCGATCTCCAGGAAGAATACGGGTTTCTCGACGCCGACGATCGCTATCGCTTGCTGATCGATCTCGGCAAGGCGCTCGAGGACATGCCCGCCCCCCTCAAGACCGACGCAACGCTGGTGCGCGGCTGCTCGGCCTCGGTGTGGGTCTATCCCATGCGCGCCGAGGATGGCCGGCTGCACTTCCTGGCGGATTCGAACGCCGCGATCACCAAGGGCATCATCGCGCTGGTGCTGCTGACGGTGCAGGATCGCAGCCCGGCCGAGATCCTGGCGACCGACATCGAGGGCGCACTCGCCCCGTTCGACCTCAAGAACCAGCTCAGCTCGAACCGGACCCAGGGCATCCCGAACATGATCGCGCTGATCCGGGAAACGGCGGGAAGGTACGCCTGATCCCGCGCGAGGACCTCCGCGCCCGGAAAACCGTCATCCCGGCGTTCGCCGGGATGACGGACAAGAGGTGCGGTGGCCCTGCCGACACGCCGCTCGGTACGGGGAAGGCCTCAGGAAATCCCCAGCTCGCGGCCGACCTCGTCCAGGTCCGCGCCCTTCTTGACGATCAGCCACTCGCGCGCCTGCGCGCCGTTGACCACCGTCACCGCGCCGCCGGGGCACACGCCCAGGCACTTGGTCTCGACCACGCCGACCTCGGCCTTGCGGCCCTTGCCCAGCCCGAACTGCTTGCGCAGCGCCTTGGCGAGCGAGGTCTTGCCCTTGGGGCCGAACCCGCCGCCGAGCTTCTTCGAGCATTTGCCGCACACCAGCACGGCATTGCCCCAGTTGGACGCGACGAGCTGGGTCATTGCGGCTTCCACTGGCGCCGGTCCTCGGCGCTCTTGAGCACGTCGTACGCGGCCTGGATCGCCTGAAACTGCTTGGCCGCCGCGGCGTCGTTGGGGCGCACGTCGGGGTGATATTCCTTGGCGAGCCGCCGCCAGGCGCCGCGCACCGCCTCGAAGGTCGCGTCCACGTCCAGCTCCAGCACTTCCAGCGCCTTCATCTCGTCGCGCGAGCGACTGCCGTCGCCGGGCCCTGCCCAGCTGTTGGTCGCCGAATGGGCATAGCCGTTCGCGGTGCGACGCTCGTTCGCCTCACGCTCGGCCGCCTCTTCCGCGGTCAGCCCCGCGAAATAGTCCCAGTTGCGGTTATATTCCGCGGCATGTTCCTCGCAGAAATACCAGCGTTCGGGATTGTTGGGCGATTTGGGGGCCGGCCGGTCGCCGGGCTTGTCGCAGCCGTCGCGATCGCACAGCCGCACGCGCGCGGCCTCGCGCTCCGAGCCATACTCGCGCCAGCGGGGAAAACCCCAGTCCATCGATCGCGTGTGTCGCGCCATAGCTCGCCCAGATAGGCGCGGGCCCGACCAAAGGCCAGAGCCGCGCGCGCGTCGTAAAGAGTAATGCCAGAGGATCTGTAAGCCGGGTTCTGTCCACCCCCTTGCGGAGGATAGGCGACCATTCCTCTAGGCGACGGATTGCTCCGCCGCTCCAGCAACCAACCCGGACGACGCGCCGGAACGAGGCGCATGTGCCGTCCCTATTCGGTCTTGCTCCCGGTGGGGTTTACCAAGCCGCTTCCGTTACCGGTCGCGCGGTGCGCTCTTGCCGCACCCTTTCACCCTTGCCCTTACCCCGGTGAACCGGGGCAGTGGGCGGTCTGCTCTCTGTGGCACTTTCCCTGGGGTCACCCCCGGCGGGCATTACCCGCCACCGTCGTTCCGTGGAGCCCGGACTTTCCTCCCCTCGCATTGCTGCAAAGCGGCGGCCGCCCGATCCTCTGGCCCGCCCGCTGTAACGCCTCGGCGCGTCCGTGCAAGCGGTTCAGCGTTCCGATGTCGCAATCGGGGCAGGCGTGGCCGGTGCCGGCTCCGGTGCGGACGGTGCTTCGGCGGCCGGCGCGGGCGCGGCCTCGACCGGGTCTGGCGGGGCGACCGGCGCGGCAGCCTTGTCCGGCTGCGGCGAGTCCCCGCGCATGGTCGCTGCATCCGCCTTCGCCGCGCCGTCCTGTGCCTTCCTGGCGGCGTCCGCATCGCGCGCCTTCTCGCTGTCCTGCTTCCGGCTTTCCTGCTCCGCATCGGCCTGCGGCGCGTCGCTCGCCTCGGGCTTGGCCGGCGCCATCGCCGTGCCCCAGGCCTGTACCTCTATGCGCCACTGGGTGGCCGTCGTCCCCCCCGCCAGCGCCGCGCGGCGATAGTCGGCGGCGACGCTCACCACCTTGTCCGCGCCGGAGACGCGCGCGACGCGGTGCAGCTCGGCCGTCGCCTCCGCCGCGGTGGGTGCGTTGACGATGCCGATTCCGGGCCCCTTCTGGTCGCCCCGAACCACGCCGGTCATGCGAACATGGACCGGGCCGATCGGCGTCATCTGCGGTCGGATCGAAATACTCACCGTGTGTACCTCCGGCGCGCATTCCATCAGATTTCGCTTAGAATTTCGTAACCCATCATGGTTACCGGGCACGCGATTCGCCGGGACGCAGCGCTCAGTCGTCGCCTTGCGGCTTGGGAAGCAGCAATGCCAACAGGATACAGCGACATTCCATGTCGATCTCGCCGTCGATCATCTCCGGCCGAAAGCGCCGCTGGAAGGCCGTGACCGCCGCGACCGGATCGGTCACGTCATAGCCGAATCGCTCCAGTGCCAGCATGAAGCCACCGTCCGGCCAGCCGGGATCGACCAGATTGCGCGTCGGCCGCGGCAACGCCAGCCGCAAGCGGGCCAGTGCGTGCCAGTTGAACAATTCGCCCGGATCCTGCTTGCGCGCCGGCGCCACGTCCGAATGGCCGACCACGTTGCCACGGGTGATGCCGTGGCGCTCCTTGATGTCCGCCACGAGCGGGATCAGCGCGCTCATCTGCTCGGGCGTGAACGGCCGGTAGCCGAACTCATGCCCGGGATTGACCATCTCGATCCCGACCGACGCGGAGTTGACGTCGTCGATCCCCCGCCAGTGCGCCCGCCCCGCGTGCCAGGCGCGCTTGCCCTCGTCGACCAGGCGGAAGATGCGACCATCTTCCTCGATCAGATAATGCGCCGAGACCTGCGCATCCGGATCGCACAGCCGCGCCAGTGCCGCCTCGCCGCTCTCCATGCCGGTATAATGGAGGACGATCATCGAGACGGGGGACAGGCGCTCGCCGAAGTTCGGGGACGGTGCTTCGCGTATTTCCAGGCCGCTGGTCATGCACTCTTCTACTGCGCGGGCGGTATCAGGCAATCCGTCGATCAGCTCGCTGCGGCGAGCGGTGCGGTCGCCGGATCCACCGCGCGGTAGAAGCCGCGAAAGGCCTCGCTCGGCGTGAAATGATCGGTCAGCCCGATCACCGTTTCCCCCGCGCCCAGCACCAGCAGGCTGCCCGGCCGCGCCGCGCCCGCCAGGCGATCGAACACCTGCCGACGCAGCGGCAGCGAGAAATAGAGCATCACGTTGCGGCACAGGATCAGGTCGAACTTGCCCGGCGGCGGTGCATCGGCGGTGAGGTTCTGCTGCCGGAACTGCACCCGTCGGACGAGATCCGGCTTGGCGACCCACTCGCTTTCCACGGTATCGAACCATTCGACCATGCGGCGGACCGGAAGGCCGCGCTGGATCTCGAACTGCGAATAGCGCCCGGCCTTGCCGCGCGCGAGCGCCGCGGCGGATACGTCGGTGGCGACGATCTCCGGCGGCATCGGGAAGGCCGACGCCTTCTCGGCGAACAGCATCGCCAGCGACAGCGGCTCCTGTCCCGTCGAGCAGCCGGCGGACCAGATGCGCAGCCGGCGATTGCCGAGCTCCGCCTGCATCGCCACCGCGGCAGCCGCAACCTGATCCAGCACCGCCACGTCGCGGAAGAAGCTGGTTTCCTGATTGAGCAGAACGTCCACCACCTGATCCGCGAGCTCCCCCGAACGCGATCCCAGCAATTGCCCGACCAGCGCATCCAGGCTGGGCAGCCCCCGCTCGCGCAGCACCGGCTTCAGCGCCGTCTCGATCCGCCAGGCGCGATTGGCGGCGATCTGCTGGCCGGTACGCTGTTCGAGCAACGACCCGATCAGGTGCATCGCGCCGCCACTTGGCGTCGTATCGCCGATCATCGCACCCCTCCCCGCCCGATCAGACGACCGATCTCGTCCGGCGGCAATACCGCGCTGGCCCGCCCCGCGGTCGCCACCGCGCCGGGCATGCCCCACACCACCGAGGTCGCCTGATCCTGCACCAGTACCTTCGCGCCGGCTTCCACCAGGCGGCCGGCGCCTTCACACCCGTCGCGCCCCATGCCGCTCAACACCACGCCCAGCGCGCGGGCCCCGAAGACCTCGGCAAGGCTGTCGAACATCGGATCGACCGAGGGCATGCAGCCGCTGCGCGCCCATTCGGTGCTCAGCCGGATCGCGGCGCCGTCCGAGGTGCGCACGATCTTCATATGCGCCTCGCCCGGCGCGATGACGATGCGGCCCGGCCGGATCCGCATGCGATCTTCCGCAACGTCGCATGGCCGCCCGCCGAGCACGGCCAGCTGGGTGGCGAAATAGCGCATGAAGGTGGGCGGCAAATGCTGGGTGACCAGAATGGGCAGCTGGAAGCTGGCCGGGATCTCGCGGAACAGCTGGCTGAGCGCATGGATGCCGCCGGTCGATGCGCCGATCGCGACGATCTGGAAGGCATCGAGCTGCGTGCCGGGGGGGGCGTTGCGCGGCGCGGGCGGCGGCGCGGCGTGATGCTCGACGGGCATGTCGAGCAGCCGCGACAGCCGATCCTCCAGCACCTCGGCGAAGCGTCCGCCGAACGCGCCGACGCCGGGCTTGACCAGCGTGTCGGCAGCCCCCAGCGCCAGCGCCTGCAGCGTCGCCGCGGCGCCTTCATCGGCCGAGGAGGAGACGATCAGCACCTTGGCCCCCTTGCCGGCGGCAACCACGTCCGGCAGCGCG
>JAIYAA010000170.1 GCA_027489295.1 Sphingomonadales bacterium
ACGGTGCGGGTGCCGCGCGGCACCAGCCAGTGGCCGAGCAGCAGCACCGGCTCGAGGATGGCCATGCCGATCAGCACCGCGAGCAACCGTTCGATGCCGGGGGTCACGTCGCCATCGGCATAGCTGTCGGGCACCAGCATCACCAGCACGGCGAGGGTGAACTGAGTGCCGACATAGCGATAGCTGTGCGGCCCGTTCTCGATGCGGCGGCCGATCGCCACGCCGATCGCCGTACCCGCGACGAGGATCGGCGCGTGTCCCTGCGCCAGGAGCAGGCACAGGGCCGCCATCGCCGCGCCGGCGAGGCACCCGACGAAGCGCTGCGCCAACCGGACGCTCACCGGCACCAGCCCGCCGCCGCCCAGCCCCTGCGTCGGCACGAGCATCACCGCCATCACGCCGACCGCGCTTTGCGCCAGCGCCGGCAGGGCGAGCGCCCGCGCCACCCCGATCAGCAGCGCGAGCGCGATCCCGGCCTGCACCGCATGGGCGAAGGCCGCGGGATGCCATAGCGCTTCGGGCGGCGGCGGCGTCCGCTCGGCCGGCCAGCGCCGCCGCACCGTGAGCGTCGAGACGATGCTGACGGCCATGCAGGCCAGCGTGCCCGCCACCGTTTCCATGATCCGGGTGAGAACGAACCGGTCGAGCGCGGTCGCCGGCGTCTCGATCTTGTCGAGCAGCACCATCGCGAAGGTGAGGCCGAAGAACAGCCAGGCATAGGACCGCCGGGCGGTGAGGGCACGGTACAAGCTCAGCGTCCCCACCACCAGCATCGCGATCGCGCTGCCCGCCCAGCTGGCGGCGACCAGCGGCGCCAGCGCCAGCGCGAGCAGCCCGCCCGCCACCGTGCCGACGATCCGCAGCAACCCGCGCAGCACGGTCTCGCTGGCGTGGCCGCGCATCACCATATAGCCGGCGAATGCCGCCCAGGCGACATTGTCGCCGCCAATCGCATGCGCCACCAGGATGGCCAGCAGCACCGACGCCACGCACTCGCCGGCATCGACGGTGCGGGGCGTGATCCGCCCCAGCGCGGCATCCCAGGCGGTGCGCAGCCGGTTCATCTCATCCGAACAGCTCGGCGAGGAAATGGGTCATCGCCTGCCAGCTGCGACGATCCGCCCTGGGCTCATAGGCGATGGCGGGGTTCAGGCTCTGCACGCGGCTCCGGTCGGTGAAGGCGTGGCCGGCATGGCCATAGGCGTGGAGCTGCCAGTCGGCGCCGCGCTCGGTGAGTTCCTGCGCCAGCGCGACGGTGGCGTCGGGCGGTGCCAGCGGATCGTCCCAGCCATGGCAGATCAGCAGCCGCGCGGCGATCGGGGCATCGCTAGGCAGGCCCGGCTGGTCATAGACGCCGTGGAACGACACGCCGCCCAGGATCGGCAGGCCGGCGCGCGCCGCATCCAGCACGCACTTGCCGCCGAAGCAGAAGCCGATCGCCGCCATCCGCGCGCCATCCGCCGGCGCCAACCCGGCCAGCGCATCGAGCGAGGCGGCCAGCCGATCGCGCAGCAGCCCGCGATCGGCATTCAGTTCCTCCATATAGCGCGCATAGCCGGGGTCGCCGATCACGGTGCGCCTGCCCTGGCCATAGACGTCCGCGACCAGCGCCACATAGCCGAGCCGCGCGAGGTCCTCGGCCTTCTCGACATCCGCATCCTTCGCGCCGAACACATTGGGCAGCACCAGCACCGCCGGACGCGGGCCCGCAAGCGCATCGTCCCACGCTGCCACGCCTTCGAACGGGCCGCCCGGACCATCATAGACCAAGGTCTGTCGCACCATCGCCATGCTTCTCGTCTCCTGCGCTTGTCCCTGTCGCCTCTTTCGCTAAGGACGGCGGCGAGCAGTTACAAGGAGCCAACCCATGCCCACCCTCGTCCTGATCCGCCACGGCCAGTCGGCCTGGAACCTGGAGAACCGCTTCACCGGCTGGTGGGACGTCGACCTGACCGAGCAGGGCGTGCGCGAGGCGACCGCCGCCGGCACGCTGATGAAGGAAAAGGGTCTCGACTTCGACCTGTGCTTCACCAGCTTCCAGAGCCGCGCGATCAAGACGCTGCATCTGGCGCTGGAGGCGATGGACCGCCTCTGGCTGCCGGAAGAGAAGGACTGGCACCTCAACGAGCGCCATTATGGCGGCCTGACCGGCCTCGACAAGGCGGAGACCGCGGCCAAACATGGCGACGAACAGGTGAAGATCTGGCGCCGAAGCTTCGACGTGCCGCCGCCGCTCCCCGAGGCGGGCTCGCCCTGGGACCTGACCCAGGATCCGCGCTATGCCGGCATCCCGATCCCGCAGACCGAGAGCCTGAAGGACACGATCGCGCGCGTGCTGCCCTATTGGGAAGAGCGGATCGCCCCCGAGCTCAAGGCCGGCAAGCGCGTGCTGATCGCCGCGCACGGCAACTCGCTGCGCGCGCTGGTCAAGCACCTGTCGGGCATCGCCGACGAGGACATCGTCAGCCTGGAAATCCCGACAGGCCAGCCGATCGTCTACCAGCTCGACGGGGATCTGAAGGAAATCGAGCGCTATTATCTAAGCGAGCGGTAACCCGACTGTCCTAAGCCCCTCCCCTTCAGGCGCATCAGGTCGGCGCTGCCCCCAGCAGCGCCTGAACAGCGCGGGGCGCTGTTCACCTGATGCGGGGTTGGGGTGGGCAGTGTCTCACCGAGACCAACAGAGGTTCTGGAATCCCTCCACCCCCAACCCCTCCTCCAAGGAGGAGGGGCTAAGAAGATTTACCGCGGCCCCAGATCCGCCGGGATCGTCGCGCGGTACGCCGGTGCCACCCGCGCCTTGCTCGCCTGCTCGTACGCATAGCCCGCGCGCAGCAGCAGCCCGTCCGCATAGGCCGTGCCGATGAACGACAGCCCGGCCGGAAGCCCGTTCACCAGCCCCATCGGCACCGTGAGGTGCGGATAGCCGGACACCGCCGGCAGCTCGCTCGCCGAGGGGCCGACGAACTGGTCGCCATGCGCGGGGTCGCTCAGCCACGGCGTGCCATAGGTCGGCGTCACCAGCAGCTCGGCGCCCGCCGCCTTGAGCATCGCGTCGATCCCCTCCGGCCCGGCCAGCCGCTGCGACTTCGCCCGCGCCGCCTTATAGTCGGGATCGTCGAGGCCCTTGGTCGCCTCAGCCTTCGCGAACGTTTCCTGGCCGAAGAATGCCATCTCCTCGCCCGCATGCGCCTTGTTGAACGCGATCACGTCGGCCAGCGTCCGCACCTTCACCGCCGCCGGCGTGGTCGCCAGATAGGCGGCGAGATCGGCCTTGAGCTCGGTATAGAGCACCAGCCCCTCGGCCTCGCCCAGCCCGTCGAGCTTGGGGACCTTCACCTCGACCAGCGTCGCCCCCGCCGCGCGCAGTTCGGCCAGCGCCTTGTCGAAGCGGGCGGCGAGATCGTCGGCCATCTCCGGCCGCCAATAGCCGATCCGCATCCCCTTCAGCGCATCGGCCGCGAGGCCCGCCGCATAGTCCTTGCGCCACGCGTTCGCCCCCTTGGTCGCCGGATCGGCGGGATCCTCGCCGACCATCGCCGAGAAGAGCAGCGCCACATCGCCAACGCTGCGCCCCATCGGCCCCGGCGTGTCCTGGCTGTGGCTGATCGGCACCACGTGCGTGCGGCTCACCAGCCCGAGCGTCGGCTTGAGGCCGACCAGCCCGTTCATCACCGAGGGGCAGACGACCGAGCCGTCGGTCTCGGTGCCGACCGCCACCGCCGCGAAGCTCGCCGCCGCCGCCGCGCCCGATCCGCTCGACGATCCGCAGCTGGTGCGATCGAGCGCATAGGGGTTGCGCACCAGCCCGCCGACGGCGCTCCACCCGCTCATCGAATGATCGGAGCGGATGTTCGCCCATTCGCTGAGGTTGGTCTTGCCGAGGATCACCGCGCCCGCCGCGCGCAGCTGCGCCACCACCGGCGCGTCACGGCCGGTGCGGTTGTCCTTGAGCGCCAGGCTGCCGGCGGTGGTGGGCAGTTCCTTCGTTTCGATATTGTCCTTGATCAGCACCGGTACGCCGTCGAGCGGGCCCAGCCCCTTGCCCGCCTTGCGCCGCGCGTCGCTGGCGCGGGCCTGGGCGAGCGCATCGGGGCTCACCGCGATCACCGCGCGGAGGGTCGGACCTTTCCGGTCCATCGCCGCGATGCGGGCGAGATAGGCGGCCGTCACCGCGGCGCTGCTCGTCTTGCCCGAGGCGAGGTCGGCGGCGATCGTCGTCGCCGGCACTTCGGCCACCTGCACCTGCGCCGCTGCGGGGCCGGCCACCGCCAGCGCCATCAGCCCAACACCCCAAGCTCGCATCGCCTACCCCCTTTTGTATGGTTCGCAGCCAGCCTAACCTACCGCAGGGCAAGCGCAATCCTGCCCCGATGGACAATGGGCAAGATCGGTCGGGCGGGCCGCCATCCCGCCGCATAGGAAGGCGTCGCCACGGAGGAACTGATGCAGACGCCGCTCGCCCGCTACCATGCCCGGATGCAACGCGTGCTCGACCATGTCGACACGCATGCCGAGGAGGATCTGAGCCTGGAGACGCTGGCGGGCGTCGCGGCGTTTTCGAAGCATCATTTCCACCGCCAGTTCAGCGCGCTGTTCGGCCTGTCGGTGCATCGCTACGTCCAGCTCGTGCGGATGAAGCGGGCGTCGTACCGGCTCGCCTATCGGCCGGGCGAGGCCGTCACCGGCATCGCGCTCGACGCCGGCTATGAAGCGCCCGAGGCGTTCGCCCGGGCCTTCCGCCAGCGCTTCGGCCAGGCGCCCTCGCAGTTCCGCGCGGCGCCGGACTGGCAGCCATGGCACGCGGCCCTCGCGCCGCTCACCCAAGCCCGGAGCCAGACGATGCAGACCCGATTCACGACCACCGACGTCACCACGCTCGACTTTCCCGCCACCCCGGTGGCCTTCCTCACCCACCGCGGCGACCCCGCGCATCTCGGCGACACGATCCGCCGCTTCATCGCCTGGCGCAAGACGACCGGCCACCGCCCGCCGGCGAGCGCCACCTACACAATCTTCCACACCGACCCGCGCACCACGCCGCCGGAAGACTATCGCCTCGACCTCTGCGCCGGCGCGGCGCATCCGGTGGCGGATGCCGCCCACGGCATCGAACCCGGCCTGATCCCGGCCGGCCGCTGCGCGATGCTGCGGGTGGTGGGCCAGGCCGACGATCTCGAACCCGCCGCGCTGTTCCTCTATTGCGAATGGCTGCCGGAAAGCGGCGAGGAGCCCGGCGACTTCCCGCTCTTCGCCCGCCGCGTCGCCTTCTTCCCCGATGTTCCCGAGCATGAATCGGTGACCGAACTCTATCTGCCGCTGCGATAGCCCCCATGGTGCAGCTTGCGCCGCCACGACCCCCAGCGGTTGTGGCGGCGGTGATTCATCCCCCAAAATTTATTTGCAGTTCCATGTTCGTTCCCTTGCCTTTTTGGAAGGCAAGGAAGGTCCACGCGTCGCGCGCTTTCGGCCGCGGCAGCCGCGCCATGAGCCGAGTCATTTCGACGATGAGCCGTTGCATTCCAGCTTCATTTGGGCTCTTGTGCCTGAACTCGGATTGGCACAATCTGTAGTGGTCGCACCAAGGGGCAAACCCAAGCACTGGTAACCCATCGCCCGCATCCCCACATGCGGCATGGGTGAACGCGTGCCGGGCGCCGGGCCGATGGACACTTTTTGTTCTCGCGCAAACCCGGCTGGTGCTAGGATCGCTACGGTGCCCCGAGTCGGTAGTTGCGTGAAGCAGGAAGACAGGGGTCCGAGCATGGAATTCAGGGATAGTGAGAACAGCGTGAACGAGACCGCCACCATCGAAGCCGCCCCCGCCAGCAAGGCGCTCGACAGCAAGGCGATCGTGCCGCAGCCCTATCCGGTCGAGGTCGATCATGCGCGCGACGCGCTGCTCACCGATTTCGGCAAGGAGACGCTGAAGGACCGCTATCTCCTCCCCGGCGAAAGCTATCAGGACCTGTTCGTCCGCGTCGCCTCGGCCTATGCCGACGACCAGGCGCACGCCCAGCGCCTGTACGACTATATCTCCAAGCTGTGGTTCATGCCGGCAACCCCGGTGCTGTCGAACGGCGGCACGGGCCGCGGCCTGCCGATCAGCTGCTACCTCAACTCGGTGCCGGACAGCCTGGACGGCATCGTCCAGACCTGGAACGAGAATGTCTGGCTCGCCTCGCGCGGCGGCGGCATCGGCACCTATTGGGGCAGCGTGCGCGGCATCGGCGAGCCGGTGGGCCTCAACGGCAAGACCAGCGGCATCATCCCGTTCGTCCGCGTGATGGATTCGCTGACGCTGGCGATCTCGCAGGGCTCGCTGCGCCGCGGCTCGGCCGCCTGCTATCTCGACATCTCGCACCCCGAGATCGAGGAGTTCCTCGAGATCCGCAAGCCTTCGGGCGACTTCAACCGCAAGGCGCTGAACCTGCACCACGGCGTGCTGATCCCCGATGCGTTCATGGAAGCGGTGCGGAACGGCGACGAATGGCAGCTGAAGAGCCCCAAGGACGGCTCGGTCCGCGCCACGGTGGATGCGCGCGCGCTGTTCCAGAAGCTGGTCGAGACCCGCCTTGCCACCGGTGAGCCGTACATCGTGTTCTCGGATCACGTGAACTCGACGATGCCGAAGCACCACCGCGATCTGGGCCTCAAGGTCTCGACCTCGAACCTGTGCTCGGAGATCACGCTGCCGACGGGGCGCGACCATCTCGGCAACGATCGCACCGCGGTGTGCTGCCTGTCCTCGCTCAACCTCGAGACCTGGGACGAGTGGAACAAGGACAAGCTGTTCATCGAGGACGTGATGCGCTTCCTCGACAACGTGCTGACCGACTATATCGAGCGCGCGCCCGACGAGATGGCCCGTGCCCGCTATTCGGCGGAGCGCGAGCGTTCGGTCGGCCTCGGCGTGATGGGCTTCCACTCGTTCCTCCAGGCGCGCGGCATTCCGTTCGAAGGCGCGATGGCGAAGAGCTGGAACCTGCGCATCTTCAAGCACGTCAGCGCGCAGGTGAACGAAGCCTCGATGGCGCTGGCGGTCGAGCGCGGGCCCTGCCCCGACGCCGCCGACATGGGCGTGATGGAGCGCTTCAGCTGCAAGATGGCGATCGCGCCGACCGCGTCGATCTCGATCATCTGCGGCGGCACCAGCGCCTGCATCGAGCCGATCCCGGCCAATATCTACACCCACAAGACGCTCAGCGGCTCCTTCTCGGTGCGCAATCCGTATCTGGAAAAGCTGCTCCGCGAAAAGTCGAAGAATTCCGACGCGGTGTGGAATTCGATCCTCGAACAGGGCGGCTCGGTCCAGCATCTCGACTTCCTCACCGTCGAGGAGAAGGATTGCTACAAGACCAGCTTCGAGATCGACCAGCGCTGGATCCTCGAACTGGCGGGCGATCGCGCGCCGTTCATCGACCAGGCGCAGTCGCTCAACCTGTTCATCCCGGCGGACGTGGAGAAGTGGGACCTGCTGATGCTCCACTTCCGCGCCTGGGAGCTGGGCATCAAGTCGCTCTACTATCTGCGCTCGAAGTCGGTGCAGCGCGCCGGGTTCGCCGGCGGGGTCGAGGCCGACAACACGATCGAGAAGCCCAAGTTCGATCTGGGCGAGTCGACCGATTACGACGAGTGCCTGGCCTGCCAGTAAGGCGGGCCCGCGCGATCGGTTTGCGATCGCCCGGCTGAAGCTTCACGCCCTCCCCGTCCGCCGGACCGGGAGGGCGTTTTGCGTTCGGGGACTGCACAAAGGGGCAGCGCGCGACATAGCGCCGGCATCTATTCGTTGTTTTTCAATAGCTTGAAGAAACGGATGAAACTTCCCCTAAGTACGGGGGCCGCAACGCGGCGATGGTTCCATAGTTCTTGTTCCACCTGTTACAGGTTGAGGAGAAGAATTGTGCCCGTTTCCAAGTTCATGGTCGCCGCGCTGGGTGGCCTTGTCGTCGCCGCCACCCCGGTATCGGCCTTCGCCCAGTCCAAGACGGTCGGCGGCGCCGAGATGGTCGCCAGCAAGACGATCGTCGAAAACGCGTCGCAGTCGGCGGATCACACCACGCTGGTGGCGGCGGTGAAGGCGGCCGGCCTGGTCGATACGCTGAGCGGCAAGGGTCCGTTCACCGTCTTCGCGCCGACCAATGCCGCGTTCGACATGCTGCCCGCCGGTACCGTCGACACGCTGCTGAAGCCTGAGAACAAGGCGACGCTGACCAGCATCCTCACCTACCATGTCGTGCCCGGCAAGGTGACCGCCACGCAGCTGATCGGCAAGATCAAGGCGGGCGGCGGCACTGCGATGCTCAAGACCGTGCAGGGCGAGACGCTGAAGGCAAGCCTGTCGGGCAGCAACGTCGTGCTCACCGACGCCAAGGGCGGCCAGTCGACCGTGACCATCGCCGACGTGCCGCAGTCGAACGGCGTGGTGCACGTGGTCGACCATGTGCTGATGCCCTGATCGGGCGGTAGAGACGGAAGGAGGATAGCATCATGCAGAAGCTCGAACGCCGCAAGCGGACCGCCCTCAAATGGGGCGCCCTGTTCTTCGCGATCTTCTGGATCGCGGTGATCGCGTTCCGTATCTCGCTGATGGCGTCGGATGCGCCGGCGCACTGGTCCTTCACCTGACGACCGGGCCGGGGGAGCAGGCTTTGCGCCCCCGGCCCACCCGCATACCATATCTTGGGGCATGATGCCGCGGGCGCCCTCTAGATGTCGAATTATCCACAAGCAAAAACCGCGCGCGCCTCGCTATTTCGGTAGCGCCGCAGCAGCAGTTTCGATACGATGGTTGACCGTGGATTTGGCAGCGCCGAACTCCGGCTTCTGCACAGATTAGGGGTTCGCTGACAGCACCGCATGCGCCTGCATCGTATCGATTTCCGCGCTTCGGGCGCCTTGCCTGCGACGATGACGGGATCGCGGCGGTCGGTGCGCGTGCGCGCAGGGAATCGCGCGCGGCAGGGCAAGGGGGGCATGCGCCCCCCTCGCCGCCGGGCCTCAGGCCTCTTCTTCGAACTGCTCGACCGCGACGTCGGCATTGGCCGACAGGCGCACCTTGTCACCCTCTACCTCGGCGACCAGACCGCCGGAGATATAGTGGTGGTGCCCTTCATGGCTGCCCGTGGCGCCTTCAACCTGCGCGCCCGAGTCCTTCTTGGTCAGCTTGATGCGGTCGCCATCGACATGGTCGACGGTGCCGACATGGACGCCGTCGGCGCCGATGACTTCCATATGCTCCTGGATTGCGCTCAGATCTGCCATGGGTCTTCTCCTGCTTGGGGTTCGCGCACCGAACGCACGCGGACGGCAATCGATGCACACTGGCCCAAGGGACGTCTGCCATACCTAGGGATAGCCGCATGACGCCCCGCAACCTTCTCGCCCTCGCCGCGCTGGTGCTGCTCGCCGCCTGCGCGCACCAGGTGCCGAGCGCGGTGCAGCCGCAGGCGCCGGGCTTCCTGCTCGGGCTGTGGCACGGCTTCATCTTCCCCGCCGCCTGGGGCCTGTCGCTGATTTTCCCGGACGTCGCGGTCTATGCGGTGCCGAACAACGGCGGCTGGTATGATTTCGGCTTCTTCATCGGCGTGGTGTTCTTGGGCGTTGGCGCGCAGGGTGGCCGCAAGGTCGTCTATCGCGAGCGCGTGATTGTGCGCGATGGGATGAAGACCGTCCGCGGACGGGTGATCGACCAATGACACGCACGCTCGCCCTTCAGGCCGGCCTCGGCATCGCTGCTGGCACGGCGGGACTGATCGTCCTCCTCCGCCCCTCGGCGGCGCGCGGGCTGCTGCGCGTCCGCCCAAGCGAGCCGGCGACCTATGCGCTGCGCATCGCGGGCATGATGCTGGTCGCGCTCGGCCTGTTCCTCACCGGCTTCGCGCTGGCCTTTGCGAGCGCGGGAGGGGTGGCGTGAGCCAGACATCCATCTCCATACCACCACGCAGCTTCACGCTCGTTCAAGGCATTCTCTTTGTGGGCGCCGCGCTCTCGCTCTGGTTGGCACCCGCTTCCTGGAATGCGCACACATGGGCCGCCTCGCTCTTAATAGGCCTGCTCGGGCTGCAATGGGCCATCTGGCCGCAGAGCACTCCCGCTTTTCATCCCTTCGGCGTCCGCATCTTCGGCATCCTGTGCCTGCTGATAGCCGCCTTCCCCTTTTTCAAGTTCGTCTCGGAGTAATCCCCCATGTCGCTTCTCGAAGCCCGCAAGACCTACAAGCCCTTCGAATATCCCTGGGCCTATGAATATTGGAAGCGCCAGCAGCAGGTCCACTGGCTGCCGGAAGAAGTGCCCTTGGGCGAGGATTGCCGCGACTGGGCGCAGAAGCTGTCGGATCACGAGCGCAACCTGCTCACCCAGATCTTCCGCTTCTTCACCCAGGCCGATGTGGAAGTGCAGGATTGCTACCACGAGAAGTACGGCCGCGTGTTCAAGCCGACCGAAGTGAAGATGATGCTCACCGCCTTCTCCAACATGGAGACGGTGCACATCGCGGCGTACAGCCACCTGCTCGACACGATCGGCATGCCCGAGACCGAATACAGCGCCTTCCTCCAGTACAAGGAGATGAAGGACAAGCATGATTACCTCAGCACCTTCGGCGTCGATACCGACGAGGACATCGCCAAGACGCTGGCGATGTTCGGCGGCTTCACCGAGGGGCTGCAGCTCTTCGCCAGCTTCGCGATGCTGATGAACTTCCCGCGCTTCAACAAGATGAAGGGCATGGGCCAGATCGTCACCTGGTCGATCCGCGACGAGAGCCTCCACTGCGAGGGCATCATCAAGCTGTTCCACACCTTCTGCAAGGAACGGAACTGCATGACGCCGAGCGTGCGCGACGACATTCTGGACATGTGCCAGAAGACGGTGCGCATCGAGGACGCCTTCATCGATCTGGTGTTCGAGATGGGCCCGGTGAACGGCATGACGCCGAAGGACATCAAGAAGTATGTCCGCTTCATCGCCGACTGGCGCCTGGGCCAGCTGGGCCTCAAGCCGATCTACATGATCGACGAGCACCCCCTGCCCTGGCTCGCCCCGCTGCTCAACGGCGTGGAGCATGCCAATTTCTTCGAAACGCGGGCGACCGAATATTCGAAGGCGGCGACGCGCGGCCAGTGGAACGAGGTCTGGGAGAGCTTCGACAAGCGTCGTCAGGCCAAGACCAGCACGATCGCCAACGAGGACGCGATCGAAGGCGACATGTTCGCCAAGGCGGGCATCGCCGCGGAGTAAGCGGCGCGGCCGCGTCCTCCCCCGCCAGAGGGAGGTGTCGGGCGCCAGCCTGACGGAGGGGGAGGATGCCAGACCGGTCACGGCTGGCGTCCTCCCCCTCCGTCGTCTTCGGCGCCGCCTCCCCCGGGCGGGAGGGGATGCAGCTGCATCAAATCCGCTTGCCCCCCGGACATTCGCGAGCAACAATGTTGCCCGAACGAAGCGCTTTCTTGCTCGCGAATATCCTGAAATGGGGGTTTCATCTTGGTTCGTGCCATCTCGCTCGCCGGCTTGCTGCTGGCCACTACCGCGCCCGCACTCGCGCAGAATTCCGCACCGCAGCCGCTGCCGATCGTCGAGACGATCCCCGCCGCGCGCGACATCGCCTATCCCGGCACGCTGAAGGTCGACATCGACGCGACGGATACGCTGCGCGGCATCTTCCGGGTGCGCGAGACGATTCCCGTCGCCAAGAGCGGCCGCCTAACCCTGCTCTTCCCCGAATGGCTGCCCGGCAAGCACGGCCCCCGCGGCGAGATCGAGAAGCTGGCCGGCCTGCAGATCAAGGCGAACGGCAAGCGCATCCCCTGGACGCGCGACACGGTCGACGTGTTCGCCTTCCATGTCGACGTGCCCGCCGGTGCCAGGACGATCGAGGCCGAGTTCCAGTTCGTCTCGGCGACCGACGGCAACCAGGGCCGCATCGTCATGACGCAGGAGATGATGAGCCTGCAGTTCAACTCGCTCAGCCTCTATCCGGCCGGCTATTTCACCCGTCGCATCCCCATCCAGGCGACGGTGAAGTACCCCGAGGGCTGGACCGCCGCGGGGGCAGTCCCCGCCAAGGTGAGCGGCGCGACCTATGCCTATGAGACCACCAGCTACGAGATCCTGATGGATTCGCCGGTGATCGCCGGCCGCTATTACCGCAAGTTCCCGCTCTCCGAACGCGTGACGCTCGATGTCGTCGCCGACAGCCCCGAGGAGCTGGAAGCCAAGCCCGAGCAGATCGCCGCGCACAAGAAGCTGGTCGAGCAGGCGGTGAAGACGTTCGGCGCCCAGCATTACGATCACTATCATTTCCTGCTGTCGATCAGCGACAAGATGGGCGGGATCGGCCTCGAGCATCACCGCAGCTCCGAGGACGGCGTCGGCCCCGGCTATTTCACCAAATGGGCCGAGCAAGCCGGCAGCCGTAACCTGCTGCCGCACGAATATACCCATAGCTGGGACGGCAAGTATCGCCGCGGTGCCGAGCTGTGGACGCCCGACTTCCGCATGCCGATGCGCGACCAATCGCTGTGGGTCTACGAAGGCCAGACCCAGTTCTGGGGCTATGTGTTCCAGGCGCGCTCAGGCCTGGTCTCGAAGGAAGAGACGCTGGAAGGCTATGCGGGCATCATGGCCAGCCTCGACAACCGCGCCGGCCGCCATTGGCGCCCGATGATCGACACCACCAACGATCCGATCATCACCGCGCGCGCGCCCAAGGGCTGGACGAGCTGGCAGCGCAGCGAGGACTATTACAACGAGGGCCTGCTGGTGTGGATGGAGGTCGATTCGGTCCTCCGCGAACAGAGCAAGGGCACCAAGTCGATCGACGATTTCGCCCGCGCCTTCTTCGGCGGCCGCGACGGCGATTTTGGCGAGGTGACCTACAGCTTCGACGACGTGGTGAAGACGCTGGAGGGCATCCAGCCCTATGACTGGCGCAGCCTGCTGACCGCCCGCCTCCACGACGTGTCCGAACATGCCCCGCTCAAGGGCTTCGAGCGCAACGGCTACAAGCTCGTCTATACCGACGTGCCGAACAAGATGGGCCGCCCGGGCACCGCGGATCTCAGCTATTCGCTGGGCCTCGCGGTCGGCAAGCGCGGCATTGCCGGCGTCGCCTGGGACGGCCCGGCGTTCAAGGCCGGCATCACCGTCGCCGACGAGATCGTCGCGGTGAACGGCCGCGCCTATTCGACCGAGGCGCTGATCGATGCGGTGAAGGCAGCCAAGGGCACCAAGGCGCCGATCCAGCTGACCCTGAAACGAGATGATCGTTACCGGGAGGTTACCATCGACTATCATGACGGGCTGCGCTATCCGCACCTCGTCAAGACGGTCGAAGGAGAGGCTGGCCTCGACAAGCTGCTGCAAGCCCGCTGAGAAGGGCGGAGCCGCCAACCAAGGTTTAGAGATACTATGCGCATCGATCTGATTCCGGTGGGGGACGATCCCCCCAACAACCTCAACGTCGTCATCGAAGTGCCGTCGGGCGGCGAGCCGGTGAAGTATGAATTCGACAAGGCGAGCGGCGCGCTGTTCGTCGATCGCATCCTGCACACGCCGATGCGCTATCCGGCGAACTACGGCTTCGTGCCGCACACGCTGTCGCCCGATGGCGACCCGCTCGACGCGCTCGTCATCGCCCGCTCGCCCTTCGTGCCGGGCTGCGTGGTGCGTGCGCGCCCGATCGCGGTGCTGAAGCTGGAAGACGAAGCCGGCGGCGACGAGAAGCTCGTCTGCGTGCCGGTGGACAGCACCTTCCCCTATTATTCGGACGTCGGCGAACGTTCGGATCTGCCCTCGATCGTGCTGCAGCAGATCGAGCATTTCTTCACCCACTATAAGGACCTGGAGTCCGAGAAGTGGGTGCGGATCGGCAACTGGGGCGATGCCTCCGAAGCGCGCCAGATCGTGCTCGACGCGATCGAAGCCGCGAAGAAGGCCAAGGAAGCCTGACCCGGAATCCGCGGCGGCGCGGGGCGAGACCCCGGGGGGTCGGCAACGTCCTCGCGCCGCCGCGCTTTCTCGCCTTCGCCGCGACGACGATCGCGGCGGGGCTGTTCCTCGTCCCGCAGCTCGGCATCCGCGCCGGGGCGATGGCCGCGTTCGACATCGGTGCCGCGCTGTTCCTCGCGCTGTGCGTCCCGATGCTGCGCCACCAGTCCGAAGCGATGCGGCGATCGGCCTGCAACAATGATGCGAACCGGCTGGTGCTGCTGGGCATCACCGGCGCCGTCACCATCATCATCCTGATCGCGATCGCCAGCGAGCTGATGGAGCGCAAAGCGCCCCAGCCGGCGCAGCTCGCGCTGATCATCGGCACGCTCGCGCTCAGCTGGACGTTCAGCAACGGCGTCTACGCGCTGCACTATGCCCACCTCTTCTACACCGAGGCGCCGGGCGGGCGCGACAAGGGCGGTCTGGAATTTCCCAAGACGCCCGAGCCCAATTACTGGGATTTCATCTACTTCGCCTTCTGCCTGGGCATGACCTTCCAGACCAGCGACGTATCGGTCACGACGCGGCAGCTGCGCCGGGTGGTGACGCTGCACTGTCTTGCAGCTTTTGTGTTCAACCTGGGCGTGGTGGCCTTCACGATCAACGTTCTCGGCGGTAGTTGAGCAGCCGGGCGTCCGCCCGATCCTCGCCTGCCGGAGAAGCCATGTTTCGTGTTGCCGCCCTCGCGCTCGCCGCGCTGCTCGCGCCTGCCGCCGCTGCCCAGACCAACGACAAGTTCGTCGTCGCCAGCCTGACCGACGGCGTGTGGATGAAGGGCGACCTGCACGTCCACTCGCGGCACAGCAAGGATTCGACCAACCATAGCGAGGCGCGGATCATCGCCGATGCCGAACGCGCGGGGTTCGACTTCCTGCTGATCAGCGATCACGACAACCATGTGGACGGCGACACCGCGCACCACACGTGGAGCGATCCCGAATTCCGGTCGGACAAGCTGCTGCTGCTCTACGGCGCCGAATGGACGACGGTGCGCGGCCATGCCGTGATCCTCTCGGCGAAGCCCTATGACGAGAAGAAGCTGTTCGACATCCGCGATGCCCGGGACGTGGCCGTGCAAAAGGTGAAGGACGGGCTGGGCGTCCACCTCTCCGCCAACCACCCGACCAACAAGGACCATTTCGGCTATTCGTACGACATGGTCGATTCGCTCGAGGTGTGGAACAGCGTCCGCTGGGCACCGAACAAGACCAACCTGATGGTGTGGGACGACATGCTGAGCTCGGGCCGCAAGATCGGCGCGCGCGGTGGCAGCGATTCGCACCATGGCACCGTGCCCGGCAGCACCGCCCCGCAGGCGATCGAGGCGACGGCGAACAACATCGGTACACCGACCACCTGGGTGTTCGCGCCCGCCCGCACCCGAGAAGCGGCGATCGCCGCGATCGGCCGCGGCCGCGCCTCGATCAGCGCCAATCCCTACGCCCCGCGCGTCGAGCTGACCGCGGACGTCAACGGCGACGGCAAGGCGGACATGCTGATGGGCGATAATGCCAGGGCACCCGCGGCGCCGGTGCGCTTCACCGTGCGTCTCTCGGGCGAGCGCGAGGACGGCGCCTATCACGTCCGCGTGGTCAAGAACGGCGACGTGTTCGCCACGCTCGACATCGGCGCGGACGGCACGGTGGGCTTTACCGACACGCCCGAGGCCAAGGGCCGCAGCTATTACCGGGTCGAAGTGGAAGGCCCGCAGACGCCCTATCCGGGCGTGGACAATTTCCAGAAGGTCGCCGGGCCGATGGTCGCGATCTCCAACCCGATCTTCTTCAACTTCGACCCGAATTTCTGACGGTGCGGGGTGGCGCGGTTACAGCGCCACTACCTGCTGCTTGCCCTCGTACGTCACCTCGCGCCCAGGCGCTTCGGCAAGGCCGGTGCCCGAACCCGGCGCGACGGTGACCACCCGGAAGCGGCGCGTCTTCGCCATGCCGGGATAGCGGCCGTCGCGCGCGCCGATCGTCAGCGTCCCCGCCTTGTCGTCCAGCACCAAGTCGATCGTCGCCCGCTCACCGCGCTTCCAGCCCTGGCCGTCGCCGGCATCGTCATAGAGGGTGAAGCGGCCATCGGCGCCGCGATAGACGCGCAGCTCGATCGGCCGATCGGGCGACTGATCGGCATAGTGCACCGGCGAGCCGAGCGGCAGGATCGTCCCCGCCGCCACCTGCACCGGGATCTGCCCGATCGGCGCGGCGACCTGGATCCGGGCGCCGCCCGCGTGGCGCGCGCCGGTCCAGAAGTCGATCCACTCGGTGCCCGCCGGCAGATACACTGCGCGCGACGTCGCGCCGGCCTCGATCACCGGGCTCACCAGCAGGCCGCGCCCGAACAGATACTGGTCGCGCAGGTCCTGCGCTCGCGCATCGCCCGGGAACACCATGCCGGCCGGATAGAGGAACGAGGCACCGTGTGCCGCCACCTGCCAGCTCTGCGCATACAGGAAGGGCAGCAGCCGGTAGCGCAGCGCCACCGCATCGAGCAGCGGCGCCCTCGCGCTTTCGGGGAAGCTGTAGACTTCCTTGCCCTCGCCGGTGCCGTGGATGCGGAACATCGGGTTGAACACCGCGAACTGCAGCCAGCGGGTGAACAGCTCCTGATAGGCGGGATCCTTGGGGCTGCCGCCGAAGAAGCCGCCGATATCCGCCGACCAGAAGGGATTGCCGGTCATCGAGAAATTGACGCCCGCCGGAATCTGTTTGGCGAACACGTCCCAGCGCCCGCTCACATCCCCAGACCAGGTGAAGGCGCCGTTGCGCTGCTGCCCCACCCAGGCCGAGCGGGTGAGCAGCAGCGGGCGCTTGGCCGGATAGTCGGCCGCCATGCCGTCGTGCACCGCCGTCGTGTGCAGCAGCGGATAGGCGTTATACAGCCGCGCGCCCGGCCCCATGGCGGTATTCACATCGGCCATCTCGCCCCACTGGCCGCCCAGCTCGGCCTCGCTGCCGTCGAGCCAATAGCCGTCGAACCCGGCGCGTCCCAGCCGCTCGGAGATCTGCCGCCAGTAGAGCGCGCGCGCCTTGGGCGAGAAGGCATCATACCAGCGGCCTTCGCCGGCCGGATACACATTGGGGTAGGTCTTGGGATACAGCCCGCCGATCGCGTCGAGCGCGCGGGTGTTCTCCAGCCCCACGTCGAGCCGCGGCCACACCGAGACGATGCTGTGCAGGTTCTGCCGGTGCAGCGTGTCGAGCATCGCCTTGGGATCGGGGAAGCGGCCCGGGTCCATCTCGTGGCTGCCCCAGCGTCCGGCCGGCCAATATTGCCAGTCCTGCACCACCGCATCGAGCGGGATGCCCAGCCGGCGATACTCGGCGGCCACGCCAAGCAGCTCGGCTTGCGAGGCATAGCGTTCCTTCGACTGCCACAGCCCCCAGGCCCAGCGCGGCAGCAGCGACGCGGCGCCGGTGAGCTGGCGATAGGCGCCGATCACCTGATCGACATCGGGCCCGCCGAACAGGAAGTAATCGACGCCCTCCCCCGCTTGCGAACGGAAGACGATCCGCCCGCCGGCCTGCGGCGTGTCCACCGCGACCTCGGTCACCGACGCATTGTTCCAGAACAGCCCGAAGCCGGCGGGCGAGACGAATACCGGCACGCCGACATCGGTGTTCGCCTGCTGCAGCCGCACGATCGACCCGCGATAGTCGAGCAGCCCCGCCTGGTGCTGGCCAAGGCCATAGACCGCCCGCCCTTCCGGCAGCGCGAACAGCATGCGCACCGCGCCCTCGGCATCGGGGGTGCCGCCCAGCTTGCGGCGTTCGAGATTCGCCTCGGCGACGAGGGGCCTGCCGTCGGCGCCGAGCAGCGCCACCGCGCCGCTCTTGCGGTCGACGCTCACCCGCATCGCCGGGGTTGCGAGCAGATAGCGATCCGCCTCCTGGTCCAGCGTCCAGGCGACCTTGGCCGGTGCGCCGACCAGCGCGACATCGGCCACGCGCTCCGCGCCGTCGCGCAGCATCGTCACGCGCAGGATACGATCGCCCCAGACGGTGACGGCCAGCACGCCCTGCGCGGTGCGGAAGCGCGCACCGCTGTCGTCGCGCGCCAGCAGCGCCACCCCCGCGCTCACGGCTTCGTGCGTCGGCGCTGCCGATGCGGCAAAACTCGGTGCAATCGTTGCAAGGCACGCTGCACTCAGCAGCAAGAGCGACCTGGCGTTCACGGACATTTTCTCCCCCGACATCTCGACTTGGGGGATATCTTGTCAGACAAGAAACGGCATGCCTAGCCCTGACGGGGTCTTAGTGCCCGCCCGCCAGCCGCAATCCGGCGATGCAGCCGACCAGCCCGAGGATGAGCAGGATGCGCACCGGCGTGATCGGCTCGCCGAACCACAGCATGCCGACGATCACCGTGCCCAGCGCGCCGATGCCGCCCCACACCGCATAAGCGGTACCCATCGGGATGGTGCGCGCCGCCAGTTCCAGCAGCAGCATCGACGCGGTGACCGAAACCAGGAAGCCGATCGTCCAGGGAATGCTGCGGAACCCGTCGATGAAGCGCAGGCAGGTGGTGAAGCCTACCTCGCACAGCCCGCCGACGATCAGGTAGATCCAGGCCATCAGCGGCCCGCCAGCGCGTGCAGCGCGTCGCCGCTCACCCGCTGCACGGTCCATTCGTCCATGCCCGTGGCGCCCATCGCGCGGTAGAAGTCGATCGCCGGCTGATTCCAGTCGAGCACCGACCATTCGAACCGGCCATAGCCGCGATCGACCGCGATCCCCGCCAGATGCCGGAGCAGCGCCTTGCCCACCCCGGCCCCGCGCGCGGCGGGGGTGACGTACAGGTCTTCCAGATACATGCCGGGCAGCCCCGTCCAGGTGGAGAAGTTCTGGAAGAACAGCGCGAAGCCGAGCGGCGTTCCGTCCGGGCCTTCCGCCATCACCGCCTCGGCGGCCGGACGCGGGCCGAACAGCGCCGCCGCGAGCAGGGGCTCGGTCGCGACCACGGCATCGGGCTCGCGCTCGAATTCGGCCAGTTCGCGCACGAAGGCGAGGATCCGGGGAATGTCGGCAGGGGTGGCGGAACGGATACGGGTCATGCGGCGGCCTCGGTTTGCGGCGCGGCTGCCACGCGGCCGCGGATCGCGGCCAGGCAGCCAAGGATGATGAGCAGCGCGCCGCCGACCGTCCAGCCGGAGACGCGCTCGTCGAACACGACATAGCCGAGCAGCGCCGCCCAGACGAAGGCGGTATATTCCACCGGCGCCAGCACCTGCGCCTCGGCATGGCCATAGGCCCAGGCGAGCAGCACGGCGGAAACCGAGCCGACCAGCGCCGCGCCCAGAATCCAGGGCCACAGCGCCACCCCCGGCATGGCGGAGAACCACGGCGCGCCCGGCAGCATCACCAGCGCCAGCACCAGGCTGGTGAACAGCGCGACCTCGATCGGATCCGCCACCTGCGCCTGCCGGCGCAGCAGGATCAGGCTGCCGGCATAAAGGATCGAGGCAACGAATACCGCGATCGAGCCCAGCACCACTTGCGTAGAGGCATGCGCCTGTGCCTGCCCCGCGGCGATGGTCAGCACGCCCAGGCTGGCGATCACCGATCCGCCGATCGCCGCACGGCGGATCTTCTCGCCAAGGAACGCGGCGGCGAGGAACATCGCGATCAGCGGCGCGAGAAAGGTCAGCGCGATGCCCTGCGCCATCGTCACCCGGGCAAGGCCCCAGAAGAACAGCACCACCGAGCTGCCGGCAAGCACGCCGCGCGCGAAATGGAGCTTTAGCGCCGTCCGGCCCGGCCAGGGCGTGCGGCGCAGCAGGAAGATCGGCCCGAGCAGCACGATCGCGCCGACCGAGCGCCACAGCACCGCGCTATAGGCGCCATGCGCGATCGTCATGCCCTTCATCACCGCGTCCATCACCGAATAGTTGGCGATCCCCAGCGCGGCGACGGCAAAGGCGAGGCGGGGCGAACCGGACATGGGGCTCGGGTAGCGGGAGCGACCCCGAATGGCGAGGCCTAAACCTGCGCCGGATATCGCCAGGTATCAGGCCTTCCCCTCCGCATAGGCCTGCGTGCCGTGCGTGATCACGTCGTCCCCCGGCAGGATCGCGGCGATCGGGATGTCCGGCTGCGCCAGGATCTCCGCGTAGAGCGGCGCGAAATCGGTCTCCACCGTCTCGCGCAGCAGCGCCTCGAAGCTGGGGATCACGAAGTAGTTCTGCTGGAAATCGTCGATGCGATACTCGGTCCGCATCACCCGCTGCATGTCGAAGCGGATGCGGTTGGGGCTGTCGCTCTCCAGCGCGAACACGCTCTCGGCCGAGCTGGAGACGATGCCAGAGCCATAGATGCGCAGCCCCTCGGCCTCCTCGACCAGCCCGAACTCCACCGTGTACCAGTAGAGCCGGCCGAGCTGCTTGAGCGCCCCCAGCTCCAGCGCGCGCATGCCGCCGCGACCATAGGCCTCCAGATAATCGGCGAACACGGGATCCGCGAGCATCGGCACATGGCCGAACACGTCGTGGAACACGTCCGGCTCCTGGATATAGTCGAGCTGGTCCGGCCGGCGGATGAAATTGCCCGCGACGAAGCGCCGGTTCGCCATGTGATCGAAGAACACCGCATCCGGCACCAGCCCCGGCACCGCGACGACCTGCCATCCGGTGAGCTTGTGGAGCCGCTCGGAAAGCTCCTCGAAATTGGGAATGCCCGACTCGGAGAGGCGCAGCGCCTCCAGACCCTTGAGATAGGCGGAGGAGGCCCGCCCCGGCAGCAGCTTCGCCTGGCGGGCGAACAGCTTGTCCCAGGTGGCATGTTCCGCGTCGGTATAGGCTGCCCAGTCCTGCGGGATCGTCCAGTCCGCCGCAGCACCTTCGGGCGGGCGGTCCAGCACATGCGTTTCCTTGTTCATCGCAGCGCTATAGCATCGTCGCAAAAGCTACGAAACGGCGGGAAAGGGTCAGCCAAGCGCCTCGTCCAGCAGCTTCGCCAGCCGCAGCCCGCCGCGTACCACCTGCTGGCGTGCGACCGGTACCAGCTTTTCCAGCGTCGCCTCGTCGAGATGCGCCGGGTGCTGGCCGGGCGTGCAGACGCCCTCGCCCGCCGCGCTGGGATAGACCGTGTCGCGCGCGACCTGCCAGCTCTCGCGGCTCCAGTCGGCGACGCTGCCGCCCCACGCCGCGCTGCGCTCGGCGGGGGTATAGACCCGCACCGGCGACGGCGGCTGCGAGATCGCGCGCTCGGCAAGATAGCCGTCCCACACCGAATGCAGATTGAGCTTCGCGCTGGTGAAGGCGCCGTAGTTGGTCTTCACCTGGTTGCCGCCCAGGTCGCTGTGATCGCCGGCATGCAGCGGCTGGTGGAGGTCGCCGACGAAGTGGACGAGGAACGCCAGCGCCATCACCCGCTCGCGCACCGGCACCTTGGGGTCCTTGAGCAGCTTCACGTCGCGCTCGATCTGCGCCGACACGCAATTGCCGTCGCGGCACGGCGGCTTCAGATCGAACGGCTTGCAGATGTCGATATTCTGATAGTGCCACGCATAGGCATAGCTGAAGCGCGGCCCCAGCGTCTTGATGCAGTCCGCCCAGACCGCCGCCTGCTCGATGGTGTTCGCCGGGCAGGTCGGCGTTTCCAGCAGGGCCTGGCGCCGGAGCAGCGCATCGATCTTCGCGCGGACCTGCGGCGTCACGTTGCGATAAGCGATCGCGCCCACCGTTTCATGGCCATATTCCCAATAGGCGGACGCGGGCGAAGCGGTGCCGAAGCCGAGCAGCGCGGCGAGCAGAAGAAGGATGCGACTCATGGTCGCCCCCTACGGCCGCGCAACTTCGCGTTCAATGGGTTAGCGCTGGTCCCCGTAGATCGCGACCACCCGCGCGCCGCCGTCCGATACCTTGCCGCGGTACATGCCGGGCGTGGTGAAGCACCAGTCGAGCTCGCCCGAGGGCGCGGCGAGGATAACCCCGCCGACGCCGCCCATCGCCTGCACGTCCGCCATCACCACGCCGGCGGCCTGGGTGGCGGTTTCGCCGAGGAACCGCATCCGCGCGCAGATCTCGTGGGTCACGCCCTCGCGGATGAAGAACTCGCCCGATCCCGTGGCGGAGACGGCGCAGGCGCGGTCGTCGGCATAGGTGCCCGCGCCGATCAGCGGCGAATCGCCCACCCGGCCCCAGCGCTTGCCGGTCAGCCCGCCGGTCGAGGTCGCCGCCGCGACATGGCCGTGCACGTCCATCGCCACCGCACCGACCGTCCCGTATTTCATGTCGACGTCGAACCCGCCGCGCGCGGTATCGGCCTTCATCCAGTCGAGCTGCTGGCGGCGCTCGGCGGTGCCGAACCACGCATTGTCGACCTGCTCCAGCGCGTGCTCGCGGGCGAACTGGTCGGCGCCCTCGCCGGCGAGCAGCACATGGACGCTCTTCTCCATTATCGCCCGGGCCAGCGCGACCGGGTGCCGCGTGGTGGTCGATCCGGCGACCGCCCCCGCCGCGCGGGTGGCCCCGTCCATGATCGCCGCGTCGAGCGTGTGGCCGCCCTCCCAGGTGAACACCGATCCGCGGCCGGCGTTGAAATGGGGATCGTCCTCCAGCACCTGCACCGCCGCCTGCACCGCCGCCACCGCCGATCCGCCCGCGTCCAGCACGGCGGCGCCGGCATCGAGCGCGGCGTTGAGCCCGGCGGTCGCGCCGGCCTCCTGGTCCGCCGGCAGTTCGCCGGGCCGCATGCTGCCGGCGCCGCCGTGAATCGCCAGCGTCCAGCGGGGCTTGGGGGTGGCGGCGGTCGACATGGGGCAGGCTCCGGCAGGGGATGTGGCCGCGTCCCTAGCAGATCGCGCGGCGCGGCCAAGCTGCGGCCGAACCGGATCCGCGTCCCGCGCATCCCCGCTAGCCGCCGCGCGCCGATGCGCCTATATGGCCCCCATGTCCGTACGACCCTGGCGCGATATCGTCCGGCGGCAAAGCCGTCAGATCATGGTGGGCAACGTGCCCGTTGGCGGCGATGCGCCCGTGACGGTGCAGACGATGACCAACACCGACACCTCCGACGTGAAGGCGACGATCGACCAAATCCGCCGTTGCGAGGAAGCCGGTGCGGACATCATCCGCGTCTCCTGCCCCGACGTGGAGAGCACCACCGCGCTCAGGCAGATCGTCCGCGCCGCGCGCGTGCCGATCGTCGCGGACATCCATTTCCATTATAAACGCGCCCTGGAGGCCGCCGATGCCGGCGCCGCCTGCCTGCGCATCAACCCGGGCAATATCGGCTCGGCGGACCGGGTGAACGAGGTGGTCAACGCCGCCAAGGCCAACGGCGCCGCGATCCGCATCGGCGTGAATGCCGGCAGCCTCGAAAAGGACCTGCTGGAAAAATACGGCGAGCCCTGCCCCGAGGCGCTGGTCGAATCCGCGCTCGACCATATCAAGCTGCTCCAGGACCGCGACTTCCACCAGTTCAAGGTGGCGGTGAAGGCGAGCGACGTGTTCCTTGCGGTCGCCGCCTATCAGCAGCTGGCGGACGCAGTCGATTGCCCGCTGCACTTGGGCATCACCGAGGCGGGCGGCTTCGTCGGCGGCACGGTCAAGTCGGCGATCGGCATCGGCTCGCTCTTGTGGTTCGGGATCGGCGACACCATCCGGGTCAGTCTCTCGGCGGAACCCGAGGAAGAAATCCGCGTCGGCTTCGAGATCCTCAAGTCGCTCGGCATTCGCAACCGGGGCGTGCGCGTCGTCTCCTGCCCCAGCTGCGCGCGCCAGGGCTTCGACGTGATCCGCACCGTGCAGGCGCTGGAGGAACGGCTCCAGCACATCCGCACGCCGCTGTCGCTCTCGGTGCTCGGCTGCGTGGTCAACGGCCCCGGCGAGGCGCGCGAGACCGATATCGGCCTCACCGGCGGCGGCAACGGCAAGCACATGGTGTATCTCTCGGGCCTGACCGACCACACGGTCGAGGATGCCGACATGCTCGATCACATCGTCAAGCTGGTCGAAGCCAAGGCGGCGGAGATCGAAGCCGCGAACGCGGAACCCGCCCAAGCGGCGGAGTGACGCAACGTTTGACGTTACCTTAGTCGACGGGGGTATGCCGGTGGTATCGCGTTCACCACGAGACTAGCCGTTCTTTCGTAGGTGAGACGTCCGATAGCGGCGTCCAACTCAAGGAAGATGGAATCAGCACGTACGTGTATTTTCTTGATTACTCCGCCCTCGACTACATATCCAAAGCACCCTTCAACCTACACAGGCCAACTCCTTAACTGTGATCAACGCTTCCCATGGCGTAACCCACAGAAAATGAAGCCCGAGCAGCGTCAGCTGCCGCTGACGACTTCATGAATACATCTAGATTTAGCGGATGATGTGCGATCTCATTATAAAATGCGCTATCAGAGGCCACAGCCGAGTTCAGCGATTCCGTGATATTGTTAAGCTTCTCTTGGTATATTTCCCTCATCAAGCGTAGCGCCGTTTCAACCTGTCGACGGGCTCGGACGACCAGACTCCGATCGACAGTCTGCCGCCTCGTGATAACGCCTATCTTTGCGTCCTCTCCATTGAACTGCAAAATAACAAGTTCCGCCTGCCACTCACCTTGATAGCTTCCACCTGATCCAAAATGTGCGATCGCATGATCACGAAGATCAGTTAGCTCTCTATGCGCATACTTCTCCAATTCGCTGAACCTTGAACGTAAATCAAATCCACCACGCTCTTCGGATTTCGTTTTTGTGGCCCTAACATACAATACGAGTGCGTTATTGAGGAGCGCAGACTCGGTAATTAGCTTTGTATGATCATTTGGATCAGTAGGCTTTTTTAGCTCAAGATCCAATGCATCTAGGCTCTCTAACGCCATCACAAGATCCGTCGAAAGCGAGTGAAGATCTCGGGCTCGATAAATTTGATTGGCCAACGGTAGCATGCGCTGCTCTTCATATAAGCGGTCAGCAAGCGCAGAGAGATTGAAGGTGGGATTTTGGATCGCCATCGATAAACAGTAGATCGTCAGAGCCCCACCATCAATGTCCAGCCCCTCACCGCGTCGGCACAGGCTCCGCGCCGGTGTAGTCGTAGAACCCGCGCTTGGTCTTGCGCCCATACCAGCCCGCTTCCACATACTTCACCAGCAACGGCGCCGGGCGGAACTTGGGGTCGCCGGTGCCTTCGAACAGCACGCGGGTGATCTCCAGGCAGGTGTCCAGCCCGATGAAATCGGCCAGCGTGAACGGACCCATCGGGTGGTTGAGCCCCAGCTGGCAGGCCGCGTCGATATCGGGGATCGTCGCCACGCCCTCGCCGAGCGCGAAGCACGCCTCGTTGAGCATCGGCATCAGCACGCGGTTGACGATGAAGCCCGGCGCGTCGTTGGCGTGGACGATCCGCTTGCCGAGCGACTGGCCGAACGCTTCCACCGCGCCCACAGTCGCATCGCTGGTGGCGAGGCCGCGGATCAGCTCGATCAGGCCCATCACCGGCACCGGATTGAAGAAGTGCACGCCCATGAAGCGCGCCGGATCGGGTGCCGCCTGGGCCAGCCGAGTGATCGGGATCGACGAGGTGTTGCTGGCAAGGATCGCCTCGGCGCCCAGCGCCTTGCCCACCGTCTCGAAGATCTGGCGCTTGATCGCTTCCCGCTCGGTTGCGGCTTCGATCACCAGATCGCACGGCGCCATCGCGGCAAGGTCGCTGATCGGGGTGATCCGGCCGAGTGCTGCCTCGGCATCGGCGGCGGTGATCTTTTCCTTCTCCACCGCGCGGGCGAGCTGCTTGCCGATCCCCGCCTTGCCGGCGTCGGCGCGGGCCTGGTCGACGTCCGACAGCAGCACGGCATAGCCCGCCTGCGCCGACACCTGGGCGATCCCCGCCCCCATCTGGCCCGCACCGATCACGCCTACCGTCTTCATGTCCGTCTCCTGATTGCTTTGGCGGCTCTCCTACCGGCTCCCGTGCGCCAGGGCCAGCGGCGGGATCATTCCTCGCCGTCGGGCGCGTCGCGCGGATCGCGGCGGCGGCGATCCGCATCGAGGCGGGGCGCCGGGATGCGCACGTTGCGCGGGATCGCGTCGCGCGCCTCGCCTTCCGGCACCAGCTCGCGCACCCGGCCGAGATCGAGCTGCACGCCCTCCTCGTCGATCTGCACGCCCGCGCCGTTCAGCACCTCGTCCAGGCCGATGGCATTCTCGTCGATCGCATTGTCTTCCTCCACCGGCGCCGGGGGCAGGGTGAGGCCGAGCGCCCGGACCATGAAGTCGCGCCAGATATGCGCGGGCAGCCCGCCGCCATAGGCGCCCGAGACCGGGCTGTTGTCGTCATTGCCGATCCACACGCCGACGACGAGATCGCCCGCCCAGCCGACGAACAGCGCGTCGCGCCCGTCCTGGGTGGTACCGGTCTTGCCGAACGCCGGCACCGGCAGCGCCGCCGCCCGCGCGGTGCCCGACTGGACCACGGTGCCGAGCATCGAGCGGAGATCGTCGAGCAGCCGCGCGTCGAACCGGCTCGGCCCGCCCAGCCGCCGCGCCAGCCAGTCATCGGCCGATTCCTCGGCGTCGAGCCCACGCGGGCGCACCGGATAGCTGCCGTTCGCCACCGCCGCATAGGCCGCGGTCAGCTCGAGCAGCGAGCCGGTCGAGGTGCCGAGCGCGATCGAGGCGTCGTTGCCCAGCGGGGTGGAGATGCCGAGGTCGCGCGCGGCCTGGGTCACGCGCCCCACGCCCAGCTTCTGGATCAGCCGCGCGGCGACCACGTTGCTCGACTTGGCCATTGCCTGGCGCAGCGTGATGCGGCCGGCATAGCGGCCGTCACTGTTCGACGGCTTCCACTCGCCGATCTGCACCGGCGTGTCGTCCACCATCGTGTCCGGGGTCATGCCCGAGCGCAGCGCCGCAAGGTACACGAACAGCTTGAACGCCGAGCCCGGCTGGCGTCGCGCCTGGGTAGCGCGATTGAACGGGCTTGCGGCATAGTTGCGCCCGCCCACCATCGCCACGACGCGCCCGTCGGGCCGCATCGCGACCAGCGCCACCTGCACCTTGCCGAGGCCGGCGCTCTTGACCACGCGCTCGGCCGCGGCCTGCAGCCGCGTGTCGAGCGTGGTCGTCACCGTCTGTTCGGTGGCGACGCCGCCGGCGCGGTCGCGCGCTTCGGGCAGCACCCAGTCGGCGAAATAGGTGCCGTTGGGCAGCGTCTCGTCGCTGTCCTGCACGTGCAGCATCGCCGGCCGCACCCGCCGCGCCTCTGCCGGCGTGATGAATTCGGCCTCCTGCATCGCGCCGATCACCAGCCGCTGGCGTTCGCGGGCGCCGTCGAGGTTGCCGGTAGGCGCCAGCCGGCTCGGCGCCTTGACGAGGCCGGCGAGCAGCGTCGCCTGGCTGAGCGTCAGCTGCTCGGGGCTGGTCGAGAAATAATGCTGCGCGGCCGCCCGCAGGCCGTACACATTGTCACCGAAATAGACGTTAGACAGGTAGCGCGAGAGGATCTCGTCCTTGGTCAGCCAGCCTTCGAGCCAGAAGGCGATCAGCACTTCCTGCGCCTTGCGCCCGAAGGTGCGGCGCGAGGTGAGGAAGGCGTTCTTGGCGAGCTGCTGGGTGATCGTGCTGCCGCCCTGCGATCCGCCGCTGGAGCTGACATTGTGGAACATCGCGCGGGCGATGCCGCGCGGATCGACGCCCCAATGGCTGTAGAAGCGTCGGTCCTCGATCGCGATGAACGCCTGCGCGACATGATCGGGGAGCTTGGAGACGTCGACCGGCTTGCCGATCACCGCGCCGCGCCGCGCGATCGGCGTGCCGTCGGCAGCGAGCAGCGTGATCGAGGGCGGGGCCGGCGGGCGCAGCGACTTGGACAGCGGCGCGGTGATCGCGAGCCAGGCGACCGCGGCGACGAACAGCAGGATGACCACCGCCAGGCCGCGGATGATCCAGCGGCCCCAGCGGATGCGGCGCTTCGTGGGCGCGGCGGGCGGCAGACCGTCGCCGCCGTCGAAGCCCCCGCCATAGCCCGGCCGGTACGGCTCGGCCGGCGCGGTGCTCTCGCCCGCCCCCATGCCGGGCCGCCAGATCGGCTCGCGCTTGTCGCGCCGGCCCTGCGGACGCCAGCCCTGGGGTTGTGCCACATCGTCGTCAGCGCCATCGCGCCGCAACGGGAATCGACTGTCGGGGATACCGGGCTCGCGCGCCATGGTCCCGCCTTAGCCGACTATCTGTGTTATCGCAATAACACACAGGGATTTTGCGGAGGGCGTGTCGCTCAGGCCTCCAGCTCGATGTCCCAGTAGAGCCAGTCGCGCCAGGTGTCGTGCAGGTGATTGGGGGGGAAGCGCCGGCCATGCTCCTGGAGCTGCCAGCTCGTCGGCCGGATCGGCTGGATGTAGAGCGGCATGCCGGCCTGCTGGGGGGTACGGCCGCCCTTTTTCAGGTTGCAGGGGGCGCAGGCGGTGGCGACATTTTCCCAGGTGGTGCGGCCGCCCTGGGCGCGGGGAATGACGTGGTCGAAGGTGAGATCGCGGTGCGATCCGCAATATTGGCAGGCGAACTTGTCGCGAAGGAACAGGTTGAACCGGGTGAAGGCGGGGAATTGCGAAGGCCGCACATATTGTTTGAGCGCGATGACCGAAGGAAGCTTCAGCACCGCGCTGGGACTTCGAACCTCGCGTTCATAGTAGGAGACCACGTCGACGCGTTCGAGAAAAAGCGCTTTTATCGCCGTCTGCCAGGGCCACACGCTGAGCGGATAATAGCTCAGCGGCGTGTAGTCGGCGTTCAGCACGAGCGCCGGGCACCCATCCGGATGGCGGATCAGATCGGGATGGTACATGCAGAACCTCACCCTCGATGTCGGTGCCTCGCCTCTTGCGCAGAAGCGTGACGTGCGCATGACAGCATATGCCGCGACTCGCGGTCAAGAGCCGGATTGATGGATATCCACACCCGTTTTGCCCCCAGCCCCACCGGTCGCCTCCACCTCGGCCATGCCTATTCGGCGCTGCAGGCCCATGATTTCGCGAGAGCAGGCGCGGGCCGCTTCACCCTGCGCATCGAGGATATCGACGGCACCCGCTCGCGTCCCGAACATGTGGCAGCCATCCTCGCGGATCTCGACTGGCTGGGGCTGCGATGGGACGAACCGCCGGTCTTCCAGTCGCAGCGCCTGCCCTTGTATGCAGACGCGCTCGACCGATTGCGCGCGATCGGGCTGCTCTACCCGTGCTTCTGCACTCGCGCCGACATCGCGGCGAGTCTCTCCGCGCCGCACGGACCGGACGGGGCGCTCTATCCCGGCACGTGCCGCGGCCGCGCCGATCCGGACCTGACGCGCCCGCACAGCTGGCGGCTGGACATGGCGGCGGCGGTGGCGCGCACAGGCCCGCTTCACTGGCACGATGCCCATGCCGGCACCGTGATCGCCGACCCGCTTGCCCATGGCGACGTGATCCTCGCCCGCAAGGACGCGCCGGCCAGCTATCATCTGGCGGTGACGGTCGACGATGCCGCGCAGGGCATCAGCCATGTCGTGCGCGGGCGCGACCTGTTCGCCGCCTCCCATGTCCACCGGCTGCTCCAGGCGCTGCTCGACCTGCCGACGCCCGGCTATCGCCACCACGCGCTGCTCGCCGGGCCGGATGGCACCCGCCTCGCCAAGCGCCACGGCGCACCGACACTCGAATCGCTGCGGCTGGCAGGAGAAGACGGCCCCGCGCTCGCCGACAAACTGCGCAAAGGGGAAGTACCGATTGGCTTCGGCCCCATCGAGGCGTAGAACAGCATGATGATATTCCTCGCGATCCTGTTCCTCGCAGCGGTCCTGACGACGCTGTTCTTCCTGATCAAGGGGCTGGTCAACATGGCCGGTACCACCACGGAGGATCTGGAAGGGGACGGCCCCAGCGAGCGCGCGATCCGATCGAACAAGCTGATGCAGAAGCGCATCCTGTTTCAGGCGATCGCGATCGGCATCGCCGCGCTGATCCTGCTGATCGCCTCCGCCAAGAGCTGAAGGGGGGCGGGGGGCGGCTTCCGCCCTTTCTATCAAAGGTCCTCCCGGCTTCCGCCGGGCGGACAGCTTTGACGACGCACCAGGCTTGAAGCTTATCCGCCGCTGACCCGCCACACGGTGTTGCCCAGGTCATCCGCGATCAGCAGCGCGCCGGTCCGGTCAAGGCCCAGCCCCACCGGCCGGCCGCGCGCCTTCTCGCCCTCAACGAAGCCGGTCACCACGTCCACCGCCTTGCCGGCGGGCCGCCCTTCGGCGAACGGCACGTAGATCACCTTGTAGCCGTTGAGATGGCCGCGATCCCAGCTGCCATGCTCGCCGATGAACGCGCCCGAGCGCCACTGTGCCGGAAGACCGGCGGCACCGAGCGAAAACACCATGCCGAGCGGCGCGACATGGCTGCTGAGCCCATAATCCGGCTTGATCGCCTTGGCGACCAGGTCGGGCCGCTGCGGCTTCACCCGCGGATCGACGTTCTGCCCCCAATAGCTGTACGGCCAGCCATAGAAGCCGCCATCGCGCACCGAGGTCAGGTAATCCGGCACCAGGTCCGGGCCGAGCTCGTCGCGCTCGTTGACCACCGTCCACAGCGTCTTGGTGAGCGGTTCGAACTGGAGGCCGTTGGGGTTGCGCAGGCCGGTGCCGTAGAGCCGATAGGCGCCGCTCGCGCGATCGACTTCCCAGATCGCCGCACGGCCGCGCTCGGCATCCATGCCGTTTTCGGTGATGTTGCTGTTGGAACCCACGCCGACATAGAGCTTGGTGCCATCCGGGCTGGCGACCAGGCTCTTGGTCCAGTGATGGTCGATCGGCCCGCCCGGCAGATCGAGCAGCCTGGTGCCGGGTGCGGTGATCCGCGTCTGCCCGGTCTGGTAGGGGAAGCGCAGGATCGCATCGGTGTTGGCGACATACAGGTCGCCGCCCACCAGCGCGACGCCGAAGGGCGAGTTGAGGCCGGTGAGGAACTTGGTCTTCAGCTCGGGCACGCCGTCACCGTTCGCGTCGCGCAGCAGCACAATGTCCATCCCCGCCTTGCCGCCGCCATGCGCCGCCGCCTGGATCAGGTTCATCACCACGTCCTTGGGGCGATGGATCGGCTCGGACGGGCCGTCGGTCTCCACCACCAGCACATCGCCATTGGGCAAGGTGTAGACCGTGCGCGGTTTGGCCAGCCCGGTCGCGAACGCCTGGACCTTCAGCCCTGCCGGCACCTTGGGCGCGGCATTGCCCCAGGGGCCCGGCGGCACGACGTGCATCGGCGGGATCAGATATTGCTGGATGGCCGGCAGCTTCGGATCGGCACCGATCTGCTGCTGGGGATCGTCGCCCTTGCTGGCGCAACCGGCAAGGGCGAGCGTGGCGCCCGTGGCGAGAAGCAGTGCGCGCATCAGCGAAACCCTCCGAAACGGCTTTGACGCAGCAGGATCGCGCCGAGCACGGACGCGCCGGTCAGCACGAGCACGGTCAGCACGGACAGGATCAGTCCCGTCGGCATCGCGCCGTAGGCATCGCGGCTGTGAATGAAATTGTTGAGCAGCGCCAACACCATGGCGACGGCGTAGGCGATCGCATAGGGCACCAGCAGGCGATTGGCCCGCACCGTGGGGCGCGCCAGATCGACGATGCCCACGATCGCGCCGAGCGCACCCAGCACCATCCCGCCGGCGAGCAGCCAGTCGGCGAAATTCTTCCAGGCGATATCGAAGGTCTGCACATAGGCGATGTCGGCGATCATCGCCGCAAGGAAGCACAGGAAGGGCAGGCCGAGCACGATCGGGTGCAGCGGCAGGCCATAGGATCGGGTGCGAAGGGGTACGGCATCGGTCATGGGAGGTCTCCCGGGCGGGGGCAGGTTCCTCGAACGGTCGCGTGGTCCGGGGGTTCCGTCGTGCCGCCGCTTCCCCTGAAGCCCCTGTTCCCGGGCGCGCATCCGCTCTACCTTCGCCGCCATGGTTAAGCTCAACAAGATCTACACGCGCACCGGCGACGCCGGCACCACCGGGCTCGCGGACGGCTCGCGCGTCTCCAAGGCCTCGGCCCGAATGGAAACGATCGGCGATGTCGACGAGGCGAACAGCGCGATCGGCGTCGCCCGCACGACGCTCGCCGCCAACCATCCGCTCGATGCCACGCTCGCCCGCATCCAGAACGACCTGTTCGATCTCGGTGCCGATCTCGCGACCCCCGGCGACCGCGACGGTGCGCTGCGGATCACCCAGGCGCAGATCGAATGGCTCGAATCGGCGATCGATGCGTGCAACGAGGCACTGGCGCCGCTCAACAGCTTCGTCCTGCCCGGCGGCAGCCCGGCGGCCGCGGCGATCCACCTCGCCCGCGCCATCACCCGCCGCGCCGAACGCGCCGCGGTGGCGGCCAACGACCAGGGCACGCTGAGCATCAACGCGCTCGTCTATCTCAATAGACTTTCGGATTTTTTGTTCGTGGCCGCCCGCGCCATGAACCAAAACGGCGCGACCGACGTTTTGTGGGTGCCTGGGGGGTCTCGCGACCAATAGCCCCCGGCGCGCGCATCCCTCCGTATGGGTTGCCTCGCGGGCAAACTTGCGGTAGGAGAACATAGTGAGAACGGAACCGGCCATTCCAGCTGCTGCCGTAGCGCCTTCACGCCGGTTTTCGGCGGTGCGGGCGCTCAGCACGGCGCTGGTGTCGACGCTGTCCGATGCCGATGCGACGCTGCAGTCGATGGACGATGCGTCGCCGGCGAAATGGCATCTCGCGCACACCAGCTGGTTTTTCGAAACCTTCGTGCTGCGCGATCATGTTGCCGGCTACCAGCTGGTCGATGCGCGGTTCCCGTTCCTGTTCAACAGCTATTACGAAGCCGAAGGCCAGCGCCACGCCCGCCCGCGCCGCGGCATGCTCTCGCGGCCGTCGCTGGACGAGATCCTGTCCTATCGCGCGGCCGTAGATGCGGCGATTTGTGATGCGATACCAACGCTTTCGCCCGACGCGCTGGCGCTGATCGAACTCGGCTGCCAGCACGAGCAGCAGCATCAGGAACTCCTGCTCACCGACATCTTGCATCACTTCGCTGCCAACCCGCTCGAACCCGCAGTCTGGCCCGGCGCGGCCAAGGTGCCGGTGGCGATGCCGGGCCCGATCGGCTGGATTACGGGCAAGGAAGGCATCGCAAGCGCAGGCACCGATGGGCAACCTTCGCCACGTTCGGAGGATTTCGCCTTCGACTGCGAGGGCCCGCGCCACCGCACCCTGCTCGCGCCGCACGCGCTGGCCGATCGCACCGTCACCAACGGCGAATGGGCGGCATTCCTTGCCGATGGCGGGTATGCCGATCCGCGCCACTGGCTGTCGGACGGCTGGGCGTGGGTGCAGGCGAACCGCATCGTCGCGCCGCTCTACTGGCAGCAGATCGACGGCGTGTGGACGCGGTTCGGCCTCGACGGCCGCCGCCCGATCGACCCGGCCGCCCCGGTCACGCATGTCAGCTTCTTCGAGGCCGATGCCTATGCCAGCTGGGCCGGCGCCCGGCTGCCGACAGAATTCGAATGGGAAGCCGCCGCCGCCGATGCCGATCCGCTGGGCGGCAACCAGCTCGACGCCGCCGGTCCGGTGGAGCCCCGCCCCTCCACCGGCGGCCCCGCTTGGTTCGGCGATGTCTGGGAATGGACCGGCAGCGCCTATCGGCCCTATCCCGGCTTCCACGCCGCCGAGGGCGCGGTCGGCGAATATAACGGCAAGTTCATGAGCGGGCAGTTCGTGCTGCGCGGCGGCAGCTGCGCCACCCCGCGCGGCCATGTGCGGGCAAGCTACCGCAATTTCTTCTATCCCCACCAGCGCTGGCAGTTCACCGGCGTACGTCTGGCGAAGGACCTCTGATGCTGAAGCAGGAACTCGAAGACGGCCAGGCCAGCCTTGCCGATCCCCATTTCCGCGCCGACGTGCTGACCGGCCTTGCCGCCAGCCCGCGCGCGATCCCGGCGCGCTGGTTCTACGATCGCCGCGGCTCCGAGCTGTTCGAGGAAATTACCGAACTCCCCGAATATTACCCGACCCGCACCGAGACGGCGCTGCTCGAATCGATCGCGGGTGATCTCGCCACCCTCGCCGCGCCCAATGCGGCGGTAGTCGAGTTCGGCTCGGGCTCGTCGGTGAAGACGCCGCGACTGCTGCGCGCGATCGATCCGGCGGCCTATGTACCGATCGACATTTCCGGCGAGTTCCTGCGCCATTCGGCCGCCCAGCTCTCCCAGGCGTTTCCGGGGCTGCCGGTCTATCCGGTGGAGGCCGATTTCCTCCGCCCGGTGCCGCTGCCCGAGCAGGTCGCGAAGATGCCGAAGCTGGGCTTCTTCCCCGGCTCGACGATCGGCAACATGAATGCCTGGCATGCGGTCGACCTGCTGCGCGCGATGCGCGAATGGCTGGGCGAAGGCGCGCGGCTGCTGATCGGCATGGACAGGGTGAAGTCGCCCGACGTGCTCGTCCCCGCCTATGACGATGCGGCGGGCGTGACGGCGGCGTTCAACCTGAACCTGCTCGAGCGCATCAACCGCGAGCTGGACGGCACGATTCCCGTCGACGCCTTCCGCCACCGTGCGATCTGGAACACCGATTTCGCGCGCATCGAAATGCATCTGGAAGCGCAGCGCGATGTCGATTTTACCGTCGACGGTCGCCCCTTCGCGATGGCCGCGGGCGAGACGATCCACACCGAGAACAGCCACAAATACGGCCCCAACGGCGCGCGCCAGCTGCTGCGCTCGGGCGGCTGGACGCCGATCGAGCAATGGACCGACGACAAGGACTGGTTCGCGCTGATCCTGTGCGAGGCCCAGCCGCTGCGCCGCGCGCCCTAACAGGCCGTTGACCGGGCAAGCGCGAGGCAGCAAGGCATTGTCCATGCGCTTCTTCTCGGACAATGCCGCCGCCGTCTGCCCGCCCGTGCTCCAGGCGCTGGTTGACGCCAACACGCTCGACACCGCCTATGATGGCGATGCCTGGTCGAAACGGCTCGACAGCGCCTTTTCGGACCTGTTCGGCACGCAGGTTCGCGCGCTGTGGGTGCCGACCGGCACGGCGGCGAACTGCCTCGCGCTGACCGCGCTGTGTCCGCCGCATGGCGGCATCGTCTGCCACCGCGACGCGCACATCAATTGCGACGAGGGCGGCGCGCCCGAATTCTACACCCACGGCGCCAAGCTGCTGACCGCCACCGGCGCCGGCGCCAAGCTGACGCCCGAGGCGATCCGGGCGGTGATCGATCCGATCCGCAACGACGTCCACCAGGTACAGCCGCACGCCATCTCGATCACCAACGCGACCGAATACGGGCTGGTCTACACCCCCGACGAGGTCGCAGTGATCGGCGACCTCGCCAAGGCGCGGAAGCTCGGCCTGCACATGGACGGCGCCCGCTTCGCGAATGCCGTGGCGCATCTCGGCTGCCATCCGGGCGACGTCACCTGGCGCGCGGGCGTCGACGCGCTGAGCTTCGGCTTCGTCAAGAATGGCGGCATGAGCGCCGAGGCACTGGTGTTCTTCCGCCCCGAACTTGCCGACGTCACGCTCTACCGCCGCAAGCGTGCCGGCCTGCTCTTTTCCAAGGGCCGCTACCTCGCCGCGCAGCTGCTGGCGATGATCGAGGACGATGTCTGGCGCATCAATGCCCGCGCCGCCAATGCGGGCGCCGGGCTGCTGGCGGCAGCGGCGGGCGACCGGCTGGTCCATCCCGTCCAAGCCAATGAAGTGTTCCTGAAGGCGACCCCCGAGGAAGCAGCAAGCCTGCGCGCGCTCGGCTTCGATTTCTACGACTGGGCCGAGGGCGAAGTCCGCCTCGTCACCAGCTGGGACCAGGCCGAGGATGCCATCCGCCCCTTGGCCGACGCGATCGCGGCGCTGTGATCGGGGCCCCGGCCCTGCCGCGCTCGGCGCGGATCACCGTGCTGATCCCGTTTTTGCTGGTGACGCTGATCTGGGGATCGACCTGGCTCGTCATCAAGGACCAGCTGGCGGTGGTGCCGCCGAGCTGGTCGGTGAGCTACCGCTTCCTCGTCGCCGGGGTGACGACATTGCTCTGGGCGGCCTCCCGCCGCGACCGGCTGTGGCTGGACGCGCGGGGGTTCGCCTTTGCGGGCGCGCTGGGGCTCGCGCAATTCGTGCTCAACTTCAACTTCGTCTACCGCGCCGAGGCGCACGTCACCTCGGGCGTGGTGGCGGTGGTCTATGCCCTGCTGCTGGTACCGAACGCGATTCTCGCGCGGATCTTCCTCGGCCAGAAGATGGGGCGGCAGCTGCTGCTCGGCTCGGTCGTGGCGATGGCGGGCGTTGCGCTGCTGTTCGTCCATGAAGCGCGGCTCAACCCCGTCGGCCCGCACGAGGCGCTGATCGGGATCGGCATCGCGCTGGCCGGCGTGCTTTCCGCCTCAGTCGCCAACGTGATGCAGGCGACGGGCACCGCCAAGGCCTATCCGATGGCGTCCACGCTCGGCTGGGCGATGCTGATCGGCGCCGCGCTCGATGCCGGCTTCGCGTTGGCCACCGTCGGCCCGCCGGTGATCGAGACGCGGCCGGCCTACCTGCTCGGCATCGTCTATCTGGGCGTGATCGGTTCTTCGATCACCTTCACCCTCTATTTCCAGCTGATCCGCACCATCGGCCCCGCCAAGGCGGCCTATACGAGCGTGCTGATCCCCGTGATCGCGATGCTGCTCTCGACGCTGTTCGAGGGCTATCGCTGGTCGCTGCTGGCGGTGGGCGGCGGCGTGCTGGTGCTGGTGGGGCTGGTGCTGGCCTTGAGGGCGCGCAGGCCCAACCGGTAATCGGTGTAGCGCGGCCGCCAGCCGAGCAGCCGCTTCGCCTTGCCGTTCGCGACGCGGCGATTCTCGGCATAGAAGGCGCGAGAGGCGGGGCTGAGCGCCACCTCGTCCGGGCTCACGGCAGGTCCGGGATCGATGCCGAGCAGCTCGGCCGCATAGGCGAGCACCTCGGCCTGCGGCGCGGGTAGGTCGTCGGCGAGGTTGTACGCGCCCGGCGGCCCGTCGAACGCCGCGATCACGCCCGCGACGAGATCGTCGACATGCACCCGGCTGAACACCTGGCCGGGGAAGAACACCCGCACCGCGCCCGCCGCCATCCGCTCCAGCGCCGAGCGTTCGGGGCCGTAGATGCCCGGCAGGCGGAAGACATGCGCGTTGGGCAGGCTTCCCCAGCCGCGATCGGCATCCCGCCGGCCGCCCCGCCGCCCGCGCAACGGCGCGCGCTCATCCACCCAGCCACCACCGGTATCGCCATAGACGCCGGTGGAGGAGAGATAGCCGAGCCACGCGCCGCTGGCGGCGAGGTCGGCGCCATGAGCGGCGAGCACCGGATCGGCCTCGCCGGGGGGAATGCTCGACAGGATATGCGTCGCCGCCGCAATCTCGGCCCGGGTGCGGTCGTGATCGCCGAAGGTGGCGCGCGTTACCGTCGCCACGCTGCCGCCCCCGGCCGCCACCGCCGCCATCAGCCGGGACGCGGTGTAGCCCGGGCCGAAGACGAGCAGACGCACCACGCTCACTGTGCGCCCGCGCCTCCGAACAGCGTCCCGAAGAAGTCGCCCTTGTTCCAGGCCGGCCGCGCATCGCCATTGGCCAGCGCCTGCACCGTGGCGAGGCCGACATGCTTGTACTTCACCGCCGAGTCCCAGTTGAACGGCAGGTCGATCTGGTCCGACGGCTTGTGGTAGTTCTCATCAAGGAACTTGCGCGCTGCCACCGCGCCGGTGCCGCCGGGACCGGTATCGATCGACACCGCCGGAATACCCGCCTGGACGAAACTGTAATGGTCCGAGCGGACGAAGAACATCTCTTCCGGCTCAGGATCGGGGACCACGCCCAGCCCCTCGGCCTTGGCCGCCGCCGCGACCGCCGGGCCGATGCTCGAACGTTCGCCGCCGAGCACGACCAGGTCGACCAGCGGGTAGGTGAGGATCGGCATGTCGAAGTTCACGTCGGCGACGATCGCGCCCCTGGGTACGGTCGGATAATGCGCGAAATAGTCGGAACCGATCAGCCCCTTCTCTTCCGCGGTCAGCGCCACGAACAGCAGCGAGCGGCGAGGCCGCGTGCCGCTTTCCTGGATCGCCCTGGCGATCTCCAGCACCATCGACACGCCGATCGCATTGTCCATCGCGCCATTGTAGATCGCATCGCCCTTCACCGGCTCGCCCACGCCGACGTGATCGAGATGGGCGGAGAGCACCACCGTCTGCGCCTTGAGTGTGGGATCGCTGCCCTCGATCATGCCGACGACGTTGCGGCTGTCGCGCGTCGTCAGCCGGGTCTTGCTGGCGAGTGCCAGCGTGCCGGTGAGCGCGCCGGTCGGCATGCGGCCGCCCTTGGTCTGCGCGGCGAGCACGTCGGCCCAGCGGATCTTCGCCCCCTCGAACAACTTGGCGGCCCCCGCCTGGCCCAACTGGCCGACAACCGGCGCGGTGGGCGACACCGTGTTGGCAACGCCGTCGGGTCCCGCCCAGCCGGTGCGCGGATAGGCATAGAAGGGCGCGAACTTCTCCAGGCTGAACTTCTTCGCGCGTTCCACCGTCTCGACGATCAGCACCGCCTTGGCGCCGCGCGCCGCGGCCAGCCGCGCCTTCTGCCCGTCGTCGCCGAAATGGGCGTTGACCTCGTTGGGCAGGCCCTTGGGCGTGCCGGCCAGGATCGCGACGATCTTGCCGCGCACGTCGAGACCCTTGTAGTCGTCGCGCCTGCCCTCGGGATAGACGATCCCGTAGCCGGCGAACACGACCTCGCCCTCCGCCTTGAAATCGGGCGCGGAGGGGATCGGCTCGTTCACGAAATCGGTGCCGAAGGCCAGCGCCACCGCCTTGCCGCCGCGCTTCAGCGTCCACACGGCCTTCTCGGCGGGGCGGTAGGTGGTGAGCTTGACCGGCTGGAACCAGCTGCCGGCAGCCCCCGGCTTGAGGCCGATCGCCGCCATGCGCGCCGCGACATATTCGGCCGCGACGTCGAAGTCGCGGGTCCCCGCCTCGCGGCCGCGCAGCGCGTCCGAGGCGAGGAACTGGACATGCGCCCTCAGCGCCGCCTGTTCAGGGGTGAGCGGGGCCGCCTGCTGCGCCAGCGCGGGGCTGGAGAGCAGGAGCAGGGCGAGCAGCGGGCGAAGCTTCATCACCATCGGGTCCTTCTGCGCTTACTTGGCGCCGGGGCCGTCATAGGTGAGGCCGAAGAAATCGCCCTTGTTCCACACCGGCCGCTCGTCCCCGCTCGCGATCGCGTTGGCGATGCGGAAGTTCACATCGACGAAGCGCACGCCCGACTGCCAGTTGAGCGCCGGCTGCTGGTCGATCTGGTCCGACGGCTGGTGGTAATGGTTCTTCATGAAGTGATCGATCGCCGCGCGGCCTGGCCCACCCGCGCCCGGCCACAGGAACACCGAGGGCACGCCCTTGCGGACAAAGTTGTAGTGATCCGAGCGCACGAAGATGTTCTCGCCGGGCAGCGGGTCGTCGGACATCTTTACGCCAATCTCGGCCGCCGCCTTGGCGACGATCGGCCCCAGCGTCGAATGGTTCGCGCCGTACACCACGATATCCTCGAACGGATAGGTGATGATCGGCATGTCGAGATTGACGTCCGCGACGATCGTGCCCTTCACTGTGGGGTTGTTCGAGAAATAGTCGGAGCCGACCAGCCCCTTCTCCTCGGCCGTCACCGCCAGGAACAGGATCGAGCGCCGCGGCTTGGTGCCGGCGGCCTTGAAGCGCTTGGCCTCCTCGATCAGCGAGGCGGTGCCGATCGCGTCGTCCAGCGCGCCATTGTTGATCGTATCGCCCTTCGCGTCCGGACGGCCGACGCCGATGTGATCGAGGTGCGCGGAGAGCACCACCACTTCGCTCGCCAGCTTGGGATCGCTGCCCTCGATCAGGCCGGCGACGTTGAAGCTCGGCATCGGGGTCAGCACGGTCTTTGCTGCCACGGTGAGCGTGCCCGGCAACGGCATCGCCTTGAAGACCGCACCGTCGACTTCGGCCGCCTTGGCGATCGTCGCCCACGGGGTCTTGGCACCGGCGAACAGCTTCTCGGCGCCCGCCATGCTCAGCATGCCGAGACCGGGCGTGCCGGGGGCGGAGATGTGCCCGGTGCCATCGGCATTGCCCCAGGTAACGCGCGGACGGTTGCCATAGGCGGCGTACATCGCGAACGGCCGGCTCTTGGCGGTGATCGGCGATTCGATGGTGATATAACCGACCGCGCCGTGCTTCTTGGCGATCTCCGCCTTGGCCGCAGGGTTCTGGAAATGCGCGCCTTCCTCACCGGGGAAGCTCTTCGGGGCACCGCCGAAGAAGGCGACGATCTTGCCCTTCACGTCGACGCCCTTGTAATCGTCCCGGCCCAGACCGACGATGCCATAGCCGACGAACACCACCGGCGCGGTGACGCTGTATTCCGGTTTTTCCGGGTTCGCGCCGACGATGAAATCCTTGCCGGCCTCGAGCGTGACCGCGGCCGCCTTGCCCTTGCCGATCGACATCGCGCCGGTGCCGTCCAGCTTGTAACTGACCAACGGCACCTTCTGGAGATAGCCGCCGTCATCGCCGGCCGGCTTCAGCCCGGCGGCATAGAATTGCGCGGCGACATAGTTGGCTGCGATCTCGAATTCGGGCGTGCCGGCCTCGCGGCCCTTCAGCGCGTCCGAGGCGAGGAACATCACATGGCTTTTCAGCGCAGCCTGGTCGGCGGGCAGCGGTGCGGTGATGATCGCATTCCGCTCGGCGGCGGTCTGCGCAAGGGCGGGCGCGCCCAGGCAGAGGGCGAGGGCAAGCGGCGCAGTCGAACGAAGCATCGGGATTCCCTGTAGGTCGCAACAATATTTCAAGCCTAGCAGCGCCTCGGTCCTCGTCAATCGGTCGAACCGTTCATCGCAGCATTTCCTTGCCGCAACTGTCGAGGGAAGCAGAAGACATTGCTTCCCTCGAACAGGCAAATCGAGAGAATTAGAGTAGCAGGCTGCGCGGCTTGTCCTATATCGAACCCTGTATGAGTGACGCCCGCATCGCCGCCGCAGCTCCCCAGGCCATTCGCCGCGAGGACTATCGTCAACCCGACTGGCTGGTGCCGGAAATCGCGCTGGACTTCGACCTCGACCCCGCCGCGACGCGGGTGCGGGCCGTGCTCCACGTCACCCGCAACGGCGCGCACGATCGCCCGCTGGTGCTCAATGGCGACGGGCTCGAGGCGGCATCGGTGAAGGTCGACGGCGCGGACGCGCCGGGATGGCACATGGACGGGCAGGATCTGGTGATCCCGCTGGCCGGGGAACGCCACAGTATCGAAACCGAAGTGGTGATTGCGCCCGAGCGCAACACCCAGCTCCAGGGTCTCTACGCCTCGTCGAGCATGCTCTGCACCCAGTGCGAGGCCGAAGGCTTTCGCCGCATCACCTTCTTCCCCGATCGCCCCGACGTGCTGAGCACCTACAAGGTGCGGCTGGAGGCCGACAAGGCACGCTTCCCGGTGCTGCTCGCCAACGGCGATCCGATCGCGCAGGGCGATGCCGAAGGCGGCCGCCACTGGGCGGAGTGGCACGATCCCTTCCCCAAGCCGAGCTATCTGTTCGCGCTGGTCGCGGGCGATCTCGTCGCCAACACCGGCACCTTCACGACGATGTCCGGCCGCGAGGTGCAGCTGGGCATATATGTCCGCGCGCCCGACCTGCCCAAGACCGACCATGCGCTCCACGCCCTCAAGCTCAGCATGAAGTGGGACGAGGAGGTCTATGGCCGCGAATATGATCTCGACGTGTTCAACATCGTCGCGGTCGACGATTTCAATTTCGGCGCGATGGAGAACAAGGGGCTGAACGTCTTCAATAGCCGCTACATCCTCGCCGACCCCGATACCGCCACCGACTGGGACTATGATGCGATCGCCGCTGTCGTTGCCCATGAATATTTCCATAACTGGTCGGGCAACCGCGTCACCTGCCGCGACTGGTTCCAGCTGAGCCTGAAGGAAGGCTTCACCGTCTTCCGCGACCAGAGCTTCTCGGCCGACCAGGGCTCTGCCGCGGTCAAGCGGATCGAGGACGTGCGCTCGCTTCGCGCCAGCCAGTTTCCCGAGGATGCCGGCCCGCTCGCCCACCCGGTGCGCCCGGACGAATATATCGAGATCTCGAACTTCTACACGGCGACCATCTACAACAAGGGCGCCGAGCTGATCCGGATGATGGCCACCATCCTCGGCCCGCAGAAGTTCCGCGCCGCCACTGACCTCTATTTCGATCGCTTCGACGGCACCGCCGCCACCTGCGAGGATTTCGTGGCGAGCATGGAGGAGGCCGGCGGGGTCGATCTCGGCCAGTTCCGCCGGTGGTACAGCCAGGCGGGCACCCCGCGCGTCTCGGCCAACCTCGTTCAGGACGGCGCAACCACCCGGCTCGCGCTCGCCCAGACCGTACCGCCGACGCCGGGCCAGCCGGTCAAGGAACCGATGGTGCTGCCGCTCAAGATCCGTCTGTTCGGCGAGAACAGCGGCGGACCGCTGACCGACGAGCAACTGGTGCTGTTCGACAAGCCCGAGCAGGAGCTTCGCTTCGAGAACCTGCCCGAGCGCGCGGTGCTGTCGATCAATCGCGGCTTCTCCGCCCCGGTAATCGTCGACGCCAATCGCAGCGCCGCCGATCTGGCGTTTCTTTCGGCGCATGACGACGATCCGTTCGCGCGTTACGAAGCCATGCAGCAGCTGATGCTCGATACGCTCGTCGCCGCGGTGACCACGGGCAAGGGCGAGCATGGCGCGCTGATCGACGCCGTCCGCAACACGCTCACCGATCCCTCGCTCGACCGCGCGTTCGTCGCCGAAGCGGTGCTGCTGCCCTCGGACAGCTTCATCGGCGACCAGATGGCGATCGTCGATCCGGAAGCGATCTACCATGCCCGCGAGGCGCTGCGGAGCGATCTTGGCAAGGTGCTCGAAGCCGAATGGCGCGCGGCCTATGAGGGCGCACGTGCCAATCGCTTCGAATATTCGCCGGCTGCCAAGGGCGCGCGCCGCCTGAAGAACGTCGCGCTCGGCTATATCGCCGCAAGCGGCGCGAGCGACGCGGCGGCGCTCGCCTTCGCCCAGTTCGACGCGGCCGACAACATGACCGATCGCCAGGGCGGCCTCGCCACGCTGGTCAACGGCACCTCCCCCTTCCGCGAGCAGGCGATCGACGCCTTCTACCAGCGCTACGCCGGCAATGCGCTGGTGCTGGACAAGTGGTTCCAGACCCAGGCGCTGTCGTCCCGCGACGATACGCTCGCGGCGGTCGAAAAGCTGGCCCGCCACCCCGACTTCACGCTTGCCAACCCGAACCGCGCGCGCGCCCTGGTCGGCGCGTTCAGCATCAACCAGCGGGCGTTCCACGATCCTTCGGGCCGCGGCTATCGCTTCGTCGCGGATCAGCTCATCGCGCTGGACAAGCTCAACCCGCAGACCGCCGCCAAGCTGGTCCCGCCGCTCGGGCGGTGGAAGCGCTTCGGTGCGGATCGCGCGGCGCTGATGCGCGGCGAGCTGGAGCGGATCGTCGCCAGCCCGGGCCTCAGCAAGGACATGTTCGAGCAGGCCACCAAGTCGCTCGACTGATGCTCCGGCTGCTCACCGCCACGGTACGCGATTCCGCGCGGGTGCGGACCGTCGCGGCCGTGGCGGCGCGGTTCGGGCTGGGCGTGCTGCTGGAGACGCTGGGCTTTGCCGGTGAAGCCGACGCGGCCGATTCCGAGACCGGCGCGCTGCCGCTGCCCCGCCGCACGCGGCTGGCGCTGGAAGCACTTGGCCCCACCTATGTGAAGATCGGCCAGATCCTGGCGACGCGCGGCGACCTGCTGCCGCCCGACTGGATCGCCGAGCTGGAACTGCTCCAGAGCGCGGCACCGACGCTGCCGTTCGAGGAAATCCGCAGCGAGGTGGAGGCAGCACTCGGCATGCCGCCCGAACAGGCCTTTGCCTGGCTCGACACCACCCCGCTCGCCGCCGCCTCGATGGCGCAGGTCCACCGTGCCCGGCTGACGGACGGGCGCGAGGTTGTGCTCAAGGTCCGCCGCCCCGGCATTCGCGCGGCGATGGAGGCCGACCTGCGGCTGATCGGCGAGCTTGCCGCGCTGGTCGCCAGGAGCAGTGCCGAGGCGCGCCGCTTCGAACCCGTGGCGCTCGCCCGCCAGCTGCGCCAGGCGCTGCTCGAGGAACTCGACTTCACCAACGAAGGCCGCAACGCCGATCTGCTCCGCGCCGACATGGCGGGCAGTCCGCGCGTGGTGGTGCCGGAGATCCATTGGCAGTGGACGTCCGAAACGCTGCTGGTGATGGACTTCATCGACGGGACGAAGCCGGTCTCGGGCGAAGCCTTGCGCGCGGCCGGCATCGATCCCGAGGCGATCGCCGAGCTGGGCGCCGACACCGTGATCGCGATGGTGCTGGTAAAAGGCCGCTTCCATGCCGATCCTCACCCCGGCAACCTGCTCTGCCTGCCCGGCGACAAGCTGGCGCTGCTCGATCTGGGCTCGATCGGCCATATCGGCCCCAAGCGGCGCGACGAATTTATTGCCTTCGTGCTGGCGCTGACCGGCGGCAACGCGCGGTCGCTGGCCGACACGCTGGCGCTGTGGAGCGACGGGCACGATGTTCCCCGCCGGACGATCGATCGCGCGGCCGAGGCAATTGTCCAGCGCCATGGCGGCGGCACGCTGGTCCTCTCGGCGATGATGCCCGATTTCCTGCGGCTGCTGCGCGAGGAGGGGCTGGTGCTGCCGCCCGACCTGCTGCTGGTGTTCAAGGCGATGATAACGCTGGACGGCGTGCTCGATCGGATCGCGCCAGGCTTCGACCTGTCCGCCGCGATTCGCCGGGCGCAGGTGGCGCTGGTCGCCAACCGCTTCGGGCCCGCGCGGATGGCGGCGAGCTCGGCGGCGCTGGCGATGGCGCTCGCGGAACTGGGCGAGGACGCCCCGCGGCTGTTGCGGGCGGCGGCAGCTCGGCTGGAGGCGCCGCCCCCCGATACCGGCACGGCCCGCGCGATCGCCCAGGCCGGCCGCTGGATCGCCACATCCCTGCTGGCCGGCACGGCGCTGATCGCCGCCGCGCTCTGGCTGAGCTAGGCCGTGCCCCCTCCCGCAAGCGGGAGGGGAACAGGTTCACGCCATCATGTTGCGCCCGCGTTGCACGATCGCGCTGTGCCCCACGCTTGCCTTCAGGCTGCGCTCGGTGACGCTGTCCACGAACACCCAGTCATTGCGCGCCTGATCGGGCGTGAGCGTCAGCGCCATGTAACCGCGCCGGCTGGTGTCGCACCATTTCAGCTCGGGATTGGCCTTCACCATCGCGGCAGCCACCACCTTCGGATCGGTCTTGAGCGCGCTCTCGAAGCCCGGCGAGGTCACCGCATGGCCGGCGAACTCGACGCCCGCGGCCTTGCCGTCCTGCGCGAGATCGAACGCCCAGGCATTATGGCTGTCGCCGCACACGACGAGCAGGTTGGCGCCCATGCCTTGCGAGGATTTGAGGAACCGCGCCCGCGCCGCCGGATAGCCGCCCCAGCTGTCATAGCCGAGCGGCAAGCCCAGTCTGCCCGCCGTCACGCCCGCCTGGACATAGTCCCTGGCGCGCGGATCGGCGTCCGGCGCCAGCCAGCCCATCGCATCGGCCGGAGTCGACAGATTGCCCAGGATCGTGCCGAAGCCGACCACCTGCCAGCGCTGCCCGGCCGTCACCGAGCGGCGCATCGCATGATCCAGCCACACCTCCTGCTCGCTGCCTAGCATCGTCACCGCCGGATCGTGCCAGGGGCCGTCACGGAAGGCGGTGAGCGCCTTGACCGGATCGGCCTCCTTGAACAGCGGAGCGACATCGGGCTGCTGGCTGCGCGCGAGCAGGCGGCTTTCGGTTCGGAAGAACGTGGCGAGCGTGCCGATCTCGTAGCTGCCCCAAGGCGTTTCGGAGACCGGCATCCACTCCCGGAACACCTGCATCGCCGCCGCCTTGCGGGCGCTCCAGTCGCCCTCCGCGTCCGGCTGGTGGTTCTCGGCGCCGCCTTCCCAGCTGTCGTTGGCGCTTTCGTGATCGTCCCACTGGACGAGCATCGGCTTGGCGGCGTGCAGCGCCTGCAGGTCGGGATCGGCGCGGTAGCTGGCATAGCGCAGGCGATAGTCGGCGAGGTGGATCATCTCGCCCGCCGGCTCGGGCCAGCGGCCACCGATCGCGCCGCCGGCAGGGGCATAGCCGCCCTGCTTATACTCGTAGAGATAGTCGCCGAGATGGACCCACAGGTCGATATCGTCGCGCGCCGCCGCATGGCCATAGGCGTTGAAATAGCCGAACGGCAGGTTCGAGCAGGAGAAGATCGCAATGCCGAAGCGGCGCGCATCGCCGTGCGGCAGCGTCTTGGTGCGGCCGACGGGGGAGAAGCTGCCATCGGGGGCCACGAAGCGATAGAAATAGCGGGTGTCGGGCGACAGGCCGGCGACGGTCACCTTGGCGGTGTGATCGCGCCAAGGGCCGGTGATCTGCTCGCCTTCCGCGACGATGCGGGTGAAATCGGCGCTGGTGGCGATCTGCGCGCGCAGCTTTACCGCGCCGCGATCGGCAGGAACGTAGCGCGTCCACAGCAGCATCGTGTCGGGCCCCGGCTCGCCGCTCGCCACCGAATGGGTGAAGCCGCGCGCCGCCGCCTGGGCGAGCGCCACGCCGGGAAGCGCGAGCGCGCCCATTCCGAGCGTTCCGGTGAGCAGCAGCGAGCGGCGGTCGAGTCGAAGAGTCATTGGTCGCGTCCCTTTTTCGGTCGGCCGCTAGGTGGCTGCGATTGGTGTCGTGTTCGTGACAGCCGTGAAAAGCTGGGCTAGGCAAAACACCGAATCGGTTTTCGGGGCGTTGAGAATGGGGGCGCAACCTGCCGGACGGGAAATCCGCCGGCGGTACGGAGACGAAAACGAACGTGATCTTTTCCCGTTTCGCGGTCGGCCTTGCCCGATCGTTCCGCACCATGGGTGCAGCACCGCTACACGCTGAAAACGGACCGACCGGCTGATGGCGACGCGAATCGCAGCGCTCGGCCTCGCCGAGCCCAAGGCCGGACTGGGCGCCGTCGCTGCCGCCATACCGCGCTGGCTGGTGCTGCTGGCCACGGCAATTGCCGTGCGCGCGGTCACCTTCGGCAATCCGCTCGTCGCGGTCGACGAGCAATTCTACTGGGTCACCGCGCAGCGGTTGCTGCACGGCGCCCTGCCGTTCGTCGACATCTGGGATCGCAAGCCGATCGGCCTGTTCCTGCTCTATGCGCCCGCCGCCGCACTCGGCATGCCCTGGGGCATCCTCGCCTATCAGCTGATGGCGCTGGCGTGCGTGGTGGGTACCGCGGTCCTGATCGCGCGGATCGCCGATCGTGTCGGCTGGAAGGCCGGGGCGCTGCCGGCGGCGCTCCTCTACATCCTGATGCTCAACGTGGCGGACGGCCAAGGCGGGCAGGCGCCGGTCTTCTACAATCTGCTGACCATCGGCGCGATCGCGCTGCTGCTGCCCCGCGCGGGCGATCGCGACGGCGACCCGGCGCGCGTCGCCCGCAACCTCACGGCGATGCTGCTGATCGGCGCGGCGCTGCAGGTGAAGTACACCGTGCTGTTCGAAGGTCTGTTCCTAGGCCTTTGGCTGTTGCGCCGCGAGGCCATGCTGGGCGCGAGCCTGGTGCACGTGCTCCGGCGCGGCGCGGGCTATGCCGGGATGGCGATGCTGCCGACGCTGGTGGCGGGAGCGGTCTATGCCCGGCTCGGCCATTATGACGCGTGGTTCTACGCCAATTTCGGGTCGATCCTCGATCGCAGGAGCGATCCGTTCATCGATCTGGTCGGCGCGTTCTTCGAGGTCATGGTGCCGCTGGCGCCGCTGCTGGTGCTCGCGATACTCGGCTGGCGCCGCCTCGCGCGCATCGATGCCCGGACCGCAGCGGCGGGCCTGCTGTTCGGCTGGCTGGTCGCGGCGATGGCGGGGCTGATCGTGTTCGGCTCGTGGTTTCCGCATTATGCGCTGCCGGTGATGGTACCGGCCAGCCTGTGCTGCGCCGCCTTCTTCAGCCACGACCGCACCGGCCGGCGGATCGTCGCGCCCGTGCTGCTCGGCGTCGCGCTGGTCGCGGGGACGATCTCCGTCCTCGTCGCGCAGTCGAAGCGCGGCAACGCCGCGCAGCTCGAGACGATCGCCGAGGCGATCGGCCATGGCCCTGGCTGCCTGTATGTCCACTCGGGCGACTCGATGCTCTACGGCGCTACCGGCCGCTGCGCGCTGAGCCCCTGGCTGTTCCCCAGCCACCTTTCGCGCCAGCGTGAAAACGGCGCGCTGGGCGTCGACCAGATCGCCGAAGTCGACCGCATCTTCGCCAAGCATCCGGCGGTGGTGGTGATGCGCACGCCCTATCGCGGCGAGCGGCTGGCGGTGCGGGCCCAGGTGACGCGCTATCTGCACCGGATGGGCTATGTGGTGCGCGGCACCTATCTGCTCGGCCGGGTGCCGGTTACCGTCTATGCCGCGCCGGACATGGCCGCCGCCGAGCCACCGCGGCGTTCGACGAGCAGGCGCGCATAATAGTCCATCAGCGCGGCGGCATGATCGGCGTCGCTGCGCACCTTCGCCGCCGCGACACGGGCGGCGTTTTGCAGCAGCACCGGATCGCGCGCGAACAGCCGACGGATCGCATCGGCGGCGGACAGCGTATCGCGCGCCGCATAGGTCTCGGCAAACAGCGGATCGGCAACCTCGGCGAAGCCGCCTTCGTCCGGCCCGATCAGCGGCAGGCCCGAGGCGAGCGCCTCCCAGGCGACCAGCCCGAACGGCTCGGCATCCGACCCGTGGATCAGCGCGTCGCAGCTGGCGATAATGCGGGACAGCCGCATCCGGTCATAGACCGGGCGGAAGATGCGGATGTGCGGGCTGTCGGCGATCAGCATCTCGAGCTGGTGGCGTTGCGGGCCGTCACCGAGCAGCATCAGCCCCACCGGCAGGTCGTTCGCTGCGGCCTCCACCGCCTCGATCACCAGCGGCCAGCGCTTTTCCTTGTGCTGGCGGCCAAGCCCGAGCAGCAGATGCCCTTCGGGCGGCAGTCCCAGCTGGGCCAGCAACGCCACCCGCAGCTTCTCGTCGCGCAGGTCGGGCGAGAACCAGCCGCGGTCGATCCCCAGCGGCACCGAGGCGTCGACCCGGAGCCCGCGCCGATCGAAGCGCTTGGCGAGCGCCGGGCCGTTGGTGACGAACGCATCATAATGATCGAGGAAGCGCGCCATGTAGCGCGTGTACCAGCCGAATGCCTGCTCCACCTGCAGCGGCGTCGCCACGCCGTCCAGCCAGCGCTGCGGATAGGTGCCGACCAGATCGCCATGCGCGAAATAGACCTTGAGCGCGTCGCCTCGCCATCGCGCGACGGTCCAGGCCGGCAGCCAGGGGGAGCTGTTCTCGACGATGTCCGGCTTGAGCCGATCGAGCGCCGCCCAGACCGGCTCGTCCTTAACGAAGATGCGATAGTTGCGATCGAGCAGCAGCGGCGGGGCCTTGATCCAGTGGATCGCACCACCGCCCGGCCGCTCCTCAACCCCGTCCTCGGCGCCCGGGGCGACGACGATCAGCTCGTGCCCCAGATCGGCCATCAGCCCCATCTTGCGATCAAGATAGGTGCGCACACCGCCGCCGGTAGGAGAGTAGAACTCGTTGACGTCGACGATGCGCATGCGCCCCCTCAGTTGAGTGGCGCGAACCCTCCGAGCCCGCGCAGATACTGCGCTCGAATGTTCACGGTGGTCACTCCGTTCCCGACATGGACGAGCGCCTGACGCAATTTGGGACGGCTGCGGCCAAGCCGCTGGTTCGACGGGAAGCCGGCACCATCCGTCCAGAAGTCGAACTTGTTCTTGCCGTCGCGGTCATGGGTGAACAGCACCGCATAGTCGCCGGGCGCCGGCACGCGGATGCAAATCAGCACCGCGCCCGAGGGCGGCGTGTTCGCCCAGATGCGGCGGAAGGTCTTCCCCTCCTTCACCAGGTCGCGATCATCCTTGAGGAAACCCTCTTCGGTCGCGGGATAGAGTTCCAGCTTCAGCCGGCCGGTACGATCCTTCAGGCCGGTGATCTCCGCCTGGATGGCCGGGCCGCGGCCGCTGGTGCAGGCACCGGCATCCTCGCCCAGCACCTGGGCGGACGCGGTCGTGCTGGCCGTCACCGCAAGCACGGTCGCGGCCAAAAGGGCGATGCGCTTCATGCTTCTTTCCTCGTAAGCAATGCATGCAGGCCGAAACCTGCGATCAGGATGAAGTGGGCGATCAACGACAGCCCGGCGATCAGCGCCATCAGTTCCGACAGCGCCTCGCCCTGGCCGATCACCATGATCGCAAAGCTGGCGAACAGCAGTTCCTTGTTCGGCACCAGCGGCAGGCGCCAGGCGAGCAGACGCCCTGCCGACAGCAACAGCCAGATGCCGATCGAGACCTGCGGCATCGCGAAATGCCAGGCAAAGGCGATCAGTACCGAGCTGGTGACGATGCGCAGGCAGTGGACGCCGAACACCCACCACAGCTGGCCGCGCGGCAGCGAGAAGACGCGCTTCGAGAATACCAGGAACGGCAGCGACATCGCGAAGATCACCGCGATCGAGCCCATCAGCGTGTTGAACTCGGCAGGCTTGAGCAGATCGATGCCGAAGGGCAGCGCCATCGCCACCACCGCCAGCGTCATCGCATTGCCGGCGATCGCGGACAGGATCGTCACGTCCTTCACCGCACCAAAGGGTGCCGCCACCATCTGCGTGCGCTGGCGCGCCCAGGCATAGAAATAGGCCTCACCCGAATAGCCGAGCAGCACCTCGTTCGCGATCCGCTTCTTGTGGAGCGCGATCATCCCGTCGATCGGGATTCGCCACAGCTTACGGAAGATGAGATAATCGAAGGTCGGCGAGCCCAGATAATAGAGCACGAAGACGAGATAGAAGAGAGGGTTGGTGGGCAGCGCCCGCGCCAGCCCCCCCAGCCCGCCGCCGAACAGCTCGCGCGCCAGCCCCGCCACCATCAGCAGGGTAAGGCCCGCGCCCAGCCACATCGGCCAGCGACGCTTGATTTTCTCCACGGGCTCGAGGCCCGCCAGATCGGGTGCAGCCGGAATCGCGGCTTCGACGACGCGCGCGTTCACCGAAGCCTCACGGGCCTGCCTGTTCATACCATTCAAAAGCACCACCGACACGACCGAAACATTTTCATCTAACCCGCGTTTCGGCGTCTCCCCGGAAATCCGGCGCGTCGCGCGATGTTGGGACGTTTCCCAACACATTGCGGTTTATTCCGGCAGCGATTTGGGCTTTAGAAAGGCAATCCGCAAGTAGATGCTGTACCGCGCACCCCCTTCCACGCCGCTGCATGTCATGGCTTTCGCAGAGACGCTGCAGGGTGGAGGTGTCGAACGCGCATTGCTGCGCATGGCCGGCGGATGGCTGGCACGCGGGCATCGAGTGACCCTGGTATTGGGCGCCTGCGAGGGGCCGCTGGCCGCCGAGCTGCCAACGGGGATCGAGGTGATCGAGCTTGGCAGCCCGCATTATCCGATCCTGATGCGGCTGCCGGGGGTGGTGCGGAAGGTCGATCCGGACGTGCTGTTCTGCCCCGGCAACTATTACACCGCCGCCGCCGCGATCATCCGCCTCCAGCTCGGACGCCGCGCCCCGCCGATCGTTGCCAAGGTCTCCAATGCGCTGGTGCGCCCCGAAATGTGGCGCTTCGTCGCCTGGGGCTATCAGCGCTGGCTGCGCTGGCACCCCTGGTTCCTCGACCACGTCGTCGCGATGACGCCCGCGATGGCGCGCGAGGCGATCACCGAGATGGCGATGCCGGCCGAGCGGGTGAGCGTGATCGCCAACCCGCCCGCCGAACGCATCGCCGATGCCGCGCCGATGGCGCTGCCGACCGGTCGCTATATCGTCGGCGTCGGGCGGCTGGAGCCGCAGAAGCGCTGGGATCGGCTGATCGCAGCACTCCCCCGCCTTGCCGATCCGGACATCCGGCTGCTGCTGCTCGGCGCGGGCAGTGCGCGGCCGGTGCTGGAGGCGCAGGTCGATCGACTGGGCCTGCGCGACCGGGTGATGATGCCCGGCCATGCCAGCGACCCGCTGCCGGCGCTGAAGCACGCGACCGTGGCCGCGCTGACATCGGACTTCGAAGGCGTGCCCGGGGTGATCCGCGAGGCGCTGTCGCAAGGCACGCCGGTGGTAGCCACCGAGGCAAGCGTCGCGGTGCGCGAGCTGATCGATTCGCCGGCCCTCGGCACGGTGGTGCCGCGCGAGGACGGCGACGGGCTGGTCGCCGCGCTCGATCACTGGCTGGCGCCCGACCGCCCCCGCCCCGCCCCGCGCACGGACGAGGGCGATCCGGTCGGCGACTATCTCGCGCTGTTCAGCCGGCTCGCGCGTCAGCGCATCGCGTAACGCAGGCCGATCCACAGCGTCCGCGGGGTCGCGCGTTCGACCACGTTGCCGCCGCTGATGCCCGCCTGCACTTCGGCATCGAACAGGTTTTCGGCCCGCGCCTCGGCACGCAGCGCCCTGGTCAGCGGAAGCCCGAGCGTCGCATCCACCGTCCAGGCCGGATCGAGCCGGGCGCTGTTCTGGTCGTCCTCATACCGTGCACCGGCATAGCGCGCGGTGACCGAAGCGCTGGCCGGCTTGCCGCGCCAGGCCAGTGTCGCCGATCCCTGGAAGCGCGGCGTCTGGGCGGGACGCAGGCCGTTCAGCGACGCCGCCGCGCCGGACGCCTGTACCCGCGGATTGGCATAGGCCCAGGAGCCCGCAAGGCTCCACGCGCCCCGCGTCCACTGCCCGTCGAGCTCGATGCCCCTGGCCTCCACCGCATCGAGATTTTGCCGCATGCGATAGGCGCCTGCCGCCGAGACGAAGCCGACGCCGGGGAAGCTGCCCGGCCCGCGCGCCAGCGTGACATTAGCGATCGCGCCGTCCAGCCGGTTCCAATAGCCAGTCGCACGGAAGACCAGATCGGGCAGCGGCCGTAAGTCGATGCCCACTTCCCCGCCCCACAACCGCTCGGGATTCAACCCCGGATTGGCCGCGGTCGCATCCGCCCCGGCGCGGAAGGGGCGATAGAGCTCGTTGAGCGTCGGCAGCCGCCAGCCGCGATAGCCCGCCGCGCGCAGCGTTACCGGGCCCATCGCATAGGCGGCCCCAAGCCGGCCCGTCGGCTCCCAGCCATGGCGGTTGGGGTAGCGCGAATCGGTCAGCACCGGGCCGGGGGCCAGCGGCGCCTCGAACAGGCTGCCGTCAGTGATCGTCCAGTGATCGACCCGCCCGCCCGCATCGAGCGTCCAGCCGCCGCCGCTGTAGCTGGCATTGGCGAAGCCGCCAGTGGTCAGGCTGGCACCGCCGGCGATCCGCCGCCGCGTCGGGCTGGTGCCGACAAAGGTGTAGAGTTCGCGCGTCTCGCCCAAGACCCGCCGCAGGTCGCCGCCCAGCCGCAGCGTCACGCCGCCGCCGACCGGGGGGGCTACCTCGATGCGACCGCCGATGCCCGTCGCCGGCACGTGCTGCTGCACGACCGGGCTCACCGTGTCGCGCCCAGTGGCGATGCTGGCGAAGCCGCTGTCGAACTGCCGTACCTGCAGATAGGCGAGCGCCGACCAGCCCCATTCGCCCTTCTGGCCGTTGCCGCGCCGAACCACCCGCACGCTGGCATCCGCCCCCTTGCTCAGCACGTCGGTGAACGCGGTGCCGCGGTCGCGCTGGTCGGTGAAGCCGGAGAGGTTGGTCTGGAGTTCGGTCCCGCCGCCCAGATCGGTCACCCCGCGTACCGCGAGGCTCGCCTGTTCATACGGCGCGGCGCGATCGACGCGGCCCGGATTGGCGATCGGCACAAAGCCGTCGCTGCGGCCATATTGTGCGGCGACAGTGAAGAAGCCGCCGGTGACGGGCACGGACGCCACGCCGCTCGCATCGACGCTGTTGCGGCTGCCGTAGAAGGCCGCGAGGTTGAGCGTGCCGAGATCGGCGGGGCTGCCGCTCTCCAGCTCGACCGTACCCGCCAGCGCACCCGGCCCGGCAAAGCCGCTGCCGCCGCCGCGCGTCACCCGCACCCCGGCCAGGTGGCCGGGCATATAGGCCGGAAACGGCACCCAGCCGCCGAATGGATCGGTCTGCGGAACGCCGTCGAGCAACAGCAGCGCCCGGCTAGAAGCATTGCCGCCCAGCCCGCGCAGGGTAATCCCCTGGCTCGTCGGATGCGCCGAGCTGGACGTGGAGCGGCGGAACTGCGCGAGGCCGGCGACATCGGCGAGCACGTCCTCGATCCGGTTGCTGGCCGTATCGGCGAGCCGCGCGCGGTCGATCGTCACCACGTCATAGGCGGCGTCGCCCGGCGGCACGTCGAGCCCGCGCCCGGTTACGATGATCTCGGCAGGCTGGCTGTCCTGCGCCCATGCCGGGGCCGTCACGCACAGCGCGGCAATCGCGCACCCGATCCGCTCAAGCACGCGGCGCGACTCGGTCCGGATGCGCGGACGCAAAAGCAGGGTGCGCCAGGGCGGCCGCTTCGGCGCGGCGCAGGCGAGGATAGGCGTCCAGCGGCACGGCGAAGCGCCGGGCGTTGAACAATTGCGGGACCAGGAAACAGTCGGAGATGTCGGGTGCTGCACCGCCGAGGAACGGTCCGTCCCCCTCGAGGTTGCGGGCCATCGCCTCCAGCGCTGTGAAACCTTCGGTCATCCAGTGCGCGGCCCAGGCCGCGCGTGCATCGGCGTCGACGTCAAGCTGCTGTTCCAGATACCGCATCACCCGCAGATTGTTGATCGGATGCACGTCCATCCCGATCACCATCGCCCGTGCCAGCGCCGCCGCCCGCGCTGCGGGATCCGCCGGGATCAGCCGCGGCTCGGGGTAGCGGGCATCCAGCCAGTCGAGGATGGCGAGGCTCTGGGTAAGCACCTGCCCCTCCGCCTCCAGCGCCGGCACCAGCCCCTGCGGGTTCCGCGCCAGATGCTCGGCGCTGCGCTGCGCGTTTTCGAGCAGGGGCACCTCGTGGCGGACATGGTCCACCCCCTTGAGGTTGAGCGCGATCCGCACCCGATACCCCGCCGAGGAGCGGAAATAGTCGTGCAGCACCAGCATCCGCTCAGTCCTTGTCGGAATCGTCGTCGCTTTTGGGCTTCTTGCCGTTCAGCCGGGCGTTGCTCTCCAGCGCGACCTTGATCATCGCTACCATCGGGTCCGCGAGGGCCAGGCCCAGTACGCCGAACAGCGTGCCCGAAAGGATCTGCGAGGAAAGCGTCAGCGCCGGCGGCAGATCCACGGTGCGCTTGGCGACCATCGGGATCACCACATAGCCGTCGAAATTCTGCACGGCGAAATAGATCACCAGCGCCCAGATGCCGGTTTCCTGCCCAGCGCTGAACCCCACCGCCGCCATCAGCACACCAGAGATGATCGCGCCGACATTGGGGATGAACGCCAGCACGCCGGTGATGATGCCGAGCAGCAACGCCATCGGCACGCCGGCGATGCTGAGGAAGATCCAGGTCAGTACGCCCTCGAACGCCATGCCGAGCAGGCGCCCGGCGAGCAGCCGCCGCATCGTCGTCGCCATGCCGCCCAGCATGTGGGCAAAGGCATGGCGCTGGTCGAGCGGCACCATCCATTGCAGCCCGCGCTCATAGATGCGCGGCTCCAGCGCCACGAACAGGCCGAGGATCAGGATCATCACCATGCTGGTGACCGCGCCGATCGCCGTCCCAACCGCGCTGGTGAGCTTGCCCACCGAGCCCAGCGCCTCGCGCAGCATGCCGTTGATGTCCGACTTGCCGGGCATCAGGCCCATTTCCGATGCCCAGCTGGCGACGCGGTTGGCCTGGGCTTCCAGCGTGGTGCGCAGCTGTTCGGCCTGCGCCGAGATCTGCATGCCGGTGCGGTAGAAGACGAGGCCGAAAAAGGCGAACACCAGCAGTAATACCACCGCAATGCGCAGGCCGCGCGGGATCGGCAGCACCTTGCCGAGCAGCCGTGCGCCGCCATCGAGCATCGAGGCGAAGACAAGGCCGCCGAAGATGATCAGCAGCGGCTGGATCAGCAACACGATGAGCGCGATAGCCACCGCCATGCCCAGCCACACAGCGGCCTTCTTGAACTCAGCGCGGGTGGCGGGGTCGCGGAACTCGTTCGGGCCGGGCTCGCGCACGACGCGCACGTGCGCGGATTCCAGCGGATCGTTGCTCATTTTTCCTCATGGGCTGGGTGCAGCGAAATGCCGAACCGGTCGCCGCGGAAACCCGTGAACCAGGTCAGCGGGTTCCAGGTGGA